>CALDPK010000176.1 GCA_937911855.1 uncultured Trueperaceae bacterium
ATTTCGTCGCTCGATTGCGCGTTCAGCAGGTCCGCCATAGCGCGGTGTGCATCGTCGGCGATCTTGCCCGCGCGCTCGGAGGTCGGGAAACAGCCGCCGAGGTTTGCATTGGCCGTGAGCAGGCATTCGCTCATGCGATCGGCAACGCCTTGCGGGACCTGCGTGCCGGCTGGATTGTCGAAATAAACGCGAGGCTGCCCGTTATCGGTGATGGATAGCGCGGGAAACAGGGCGCGAATGTCTTCGAGATGGTAGCTCACGGTGCGGAGGGTCTGAAAAGGAGTCAGGTTTATTCTGCCGGAGAAAAATAAACCTGGTCCATTTTCACACGATGCGGAGGCCGGATCACTCCGTGCCGCCCCACTTCTCCCGGTGGGCGTCCTCGGCGCGCTGGCGCACGCGCGCGTGACGGTTGGTAAGCAGCAGCGTATTCGGGTCGCAGACCTGCGCCTTGATCAATCCCAGGTCACTGGCGGCATCGAACAGGCTGGGATACCAGCGTTCCCAGTTCGGCAGGAGTTTCTCGACCTGTTTGCGAAGATTCATCGTAAGGAATGTATACGACCGGGACGGGGGAAACAACGACCGGGTCGGCGTGCAAAACGATGCCAAAAAGGTAAACTAAGGGGTCCCCGAGGAATCAGTCCTCGAGCAGGCGCACGAAGAAAATCATCGCGCCGCCGGCCGCGAGTGCGCTCACCACCAGGGGCAACTGCGGCAGCCACTCCGCCGGCATTTCCCTGATCGGCTCCGGCACCAGGTCGAGCACTACCGGCAGCAGCGACATCAGCTCCATCGCGGGCTTCGCGGCGATCAGCCCGCCGATCGCCATCGCAATCGGCAGCGTCCAGCGCCGGATCCACACGCGACGCCGGATGCGCCGCACGACGCGCTCGCTGAAGCCGTCGTCGCGGATCGTCCCGGACCGAAACAGCGCCTCGAGCTTCATGTCCTCACGGTCTTTCATACGCTCAGCCAGTTTGATGATGTTCGATGTCAAAACGTTCCCTGATCTTTTCCTTGCCGCGGTAAATGATGGATTTCACAGTGCCCACGGGCAGGCTCAAAGCGTCGCCGATCTCCCGGTGCGACAGGCCGAAAGCGTAAGACATTATCATTGCCACCCGCTCGTCCTCTGCAAGCACCGAGAGCAGCCGGTCGAGATCGCCGATCTCGTCGCGGATGCCAGGCGCCGCCTCGCCGGCGCCGGCATCTGCGTGCACCGATTCCAGGATTTCCCGGTAACGCGAGGAGCGGCGCTTCGACTGCAGGAAGGTCGTGTACGCGACCTTCAGAAGCCAACCGATGAACGTGCCCTTTCCGGAGAACGTGTGCAGGCGATTCCAGGCATGCACGAAAGTGTCCTGCGACAGGTCGTCCGCCAGGTCGATGCCTTCGGTCATGCTCGGGGTCAGCAGCACAGTCGCGTCCGGGCTGGTCACGTGCTGGAACAGCGCTGCGTCACGCCCGCTGCTGTCGAAGTGGGTGACCAGCCGCCCGCGCGCGTGCAGGGGCAGGTTCTGCTGCAGGTACGAAGCTATGCGGTACGAGTGGGCGTGGATCACACCCTTTTCGGTCGGGTGCTCCTCCATGATGCGCTCCACAGCCTTTGCAAGCAGCGGCAGGTCGCGGTCCAGGTGGTTGCGGGTCAGGCGGGCCGAGGGCCGCAGGCGGATGGGCCTGTTCTGCACCGGGAAGTCCGACGGGACGGAGATGATCTCGGCGTCTGCCCTGTCGATGCCCAGGCTCTTCAGGTACGTGTCCGCGTCGAGGATGGTGGCTGACAGCATCAGCACCCGCTCGCCGAACCTGAACAGGTACTCGTTCGCCAGCGCGGCGACGCGTACCGGTTTGAACGCCACGGCCTGGCCGTCCCGGCGGCGGCTGCGTTCCACCACCCAGTCGACAGCGCCGTCGTCGAACGAGGCGAGCACTTCCTGCAGGCGCCTGCCCACTGATTCCAGCCACTGGCGAGACTTGAGCCAGGCGAGTGACAGCTCGCTGGCGAGCGGGGCTGCGCGGATCGATTCTTCGAGTTCCACGGCCCGTTTGCCGAGCAGCGGCACGAGCTCCTCGGCCCAGTCGAACCACATGTGGTCTTCGGCGAAGGCCGGCAGGCGCGCTTCCACACCGGCGCTGGCGAGCAGGTCATCGCTTATCGACACCTGGGCGAAGGACATCAGTGCAGCTTCGGCGTTGTGCGCTTCGTCCAGCACCAGCAGTTCGCGTTCGCCGAAGCCGCCGGAGTAGTTCAGTTCCGCCAGGTAGTAGGCGTAGTTCATGGTGGTGTTGCTGGCGGCGATGGCCACGTCCTTGGCCGTGAAGTACGGGCAATCCTCGCATTCGGGCAGTTTCCTGCCGGCAAGGCATGGTGCCGCGGCCGCGTGGGTGGGCGCAATCAGGCACGGGTAGTTGGCCCGACCTTTCATCAGCGCCAGGTCGGGGAAGTCGGTGACGTACTGGTCCTGCAGCAGCTTCTGAGCGGTGACGATGTAAGCGCTGCCGCTTTCCCGGGCGAGCGTCACGGCGATGCCTGATTTGCCTGATCCGGTCGGTGCTTCTATGACCACGAACCGCTTGCCGTCAGCAAACGCCTGCCGGGCGGCCTCGATCGCTTCGCGCTGTCCAGGACGGTATTCGCGGTATGGGAAACTGACTGCTGACACTGACAGCAGGCTATCACGCTCAAGCCCGGTTCCAGGGAAAGCAGAACCGGAGTCAAAGCTCATTGCCTTGACTCCGGTCATCTGGTGCCGAGGACGGGACTTGAACCCGTACAGCCTTGCGGCCACTAGCCCCTCAAGCTAGCGCGTCTACCAATTCCGCCACCTCGGCAGGAAGCTTGGACGCAAAGGAAATGATACTTCCTTTCCTGGCAGTCCGTCAACTGGAACTGAGTGTGCGCGACCGCTCCGGCCAGCCCGGCGGTTTATCATCCTGAAGTGACGAGGGAACGAGCAGAAAAAGTAAGGCGCGTATTGAGCCACCGCCAGACGGACCTGACGGTCCTGGCTGAGAACGTCTACAAGCCGCACAACCTGTCAGCGATCCTGCGGAGCTGCGACGCGGTGGGCATCGGCACCGTCCACGCGGTCAACCCGACGGGCGGCGTGCCCACCTACAACGACACCAGCGCCAGCGCCCACAAGTGGGTGGAGCTGATGGTTCACCCGGACATCAACCAGGCTGTGGACGTTCTCAGGGAGGGCGGCACGCAGATCCTGGCGGCGCACCTGTCCGACCGGGCGGTGGACTTCCGCGAGGCCGACTACACCAGGCCGACGGTCGTCATTCTGGGCAACGAGAAGGACGGGGTAAGCCAGCGCGCCGCCGGACTGGCCGACGGGCACATCATCATCCCGATGCTGGGGATGGTGCAGTCGCTCAACGTGTCCGTTGCTGCAGCAGTGATCCTGTTCGAGGCACAGCGCCAGCGGCGGGAAGCCGGCATGTACGAGCAGCCCCAAATGAGGAAGGCCGAGCTTGAACGCCTGGCCTTCGAGTGGTTGCACCCTCGTGAAGCGCGCATATTGCGCGACCGTGGTGCAGCCTATCCGGACGTGCTTACGCCCATACCGGATTCCGACTGATTGCTGAATTATTCAGCGCAGTTTGCTGACGCACCCATTCAGGGGTGCTCGGTCATGCAGTGGTCAGTAGCTGTCGCGACCGCGTGAGTCGCGGGCGTCGTACGGAGCTGCGGCAGTAACTACGACGTTGCGTGCCTGCAGACCCTTCGGGCCCTGTTCGACTTCGAATTCCACTTCATCGCCTTCGTTCAGGCTCTTGTAGCCGTCCCCGCCGATTGCTGAAAAGTGGCAGAAAACGTCTCCGCCATCTTCCTGCTCAATGAAGCCGAAGCCTTTTTCGTTGCTGAACCACTTAACTCTGCCTGTTGCCATTCTTTACCTGTCTTCCCTGCTACGCAGCGCGGACATCCGCAACTACGGCCGTGTACGCGACCAGTCTGGCCGCACTACGTAACGGCTGTTTAATTTACGCAGCACCACTAATGTAATGCATGAGGCCGTTAATGACAATAGCAAGGGACTAGTACCGCCCGGCAATTGCCGAACGTTCGAGCGCACGCGACACCACTTCCTGCGTCAGGACCGCCAGCGCAGCGAGCGGAACGACAGGACCCAGCCCCGTTGACAGCGCGAAAGTCGTGTCCCCGTCGAATGGCGTGTGAGACGGCCGGATCGACCGTGCCAGGCCTGCATGGGCACTCACTGCCAGGCTGGCAGCTTCGGCCTTGGTGATCACGGCGTCCGTGGCCACAGCGACCAGAGTCGTGTTGTGACGGTCCGGCCAGTTGCTGAGCATGCCCGCCAGCTCTGCAGCGTCCATTCCGTGCCCCGCCAGCAGTTCACCCGTCGAAGCCCGGTAGATGTCGCCCATCGGGTTCGCCACCGCCAGGGCACCAACCGTGAACGCCCCTGAAGGCGTGTGGATGCGCCTGGCATACGAACCGATCCCGGTGCGGCTGATCCGGTCGAACCCCAGGTAAGCGCCGGCACTGGCGCCAGCACCCGCGCCGACCCGGCCTTCAGCTACCGCATCAGTGGCTGCTGCCGCCGCCGCCCGGTAACCGGCTTCGGAATCAGGTCTGGCACCGTCGGTCGAGACCATGAGGTCGTAGATGGCTGCGGCCGGAACGATCGGTACCCGGCCGCCCATGGTTTCGAAGCCGCGGCCGTTCTCGCTGAGCCAACGCATGACCCCGTCGGCGGCGGCCAGCCCGAAGGCGCTCCCGCCTGTGAGCAGCAGCGCGTCGATGCGCTGCATCATCTTCGCGGGATCCAGCAGGGCGTACTCGCGGCTGGCCGGACCGCCGCCCAGCGCGATTCCACTGGCCGTCAGGCCTTCTTCAGGACCCATGATCACGGTGCTGCCGGTACGCCCGCCCGGGTGGGTAAAGTGACCGACCCTGATGCCGGGCACCAGGGTCAGAGTTCCTTCATTGATGTCGTGCACGCGAGAAGTCTATCAGAGGTAGCGGTACAGCTCCTCAGGCGCAACTTCGATGTAGCGGATGAACTCTGCAGGAGTGCTGGACGACGCCGTGGTGTTGGTGCGGGTGTCGATCGCGACCTGCACGCGCATGCTCTGCGGCGGGGTCACCGAATCGATGGTCTGGCGGCCGCCCGCCAGCATCGCCATGCGGGTACCACCGGGGCGGCCGCTGCGCAGGTCGATGTTGCGGAATTCGATGCCCTCGGGAACCGGGAAGCCCGCGGGAGCTGCCCGACCCTGCAGAGCGGTGCCGACGAAATCACGCCACACGTAGATGGGCTGACGCGATGACGTGACAGTGTCCGTCTGACCGTTGCTCAGCACCATCGTGCCGGGGAGTTCGCGGTTGTCGTCGTAACCGACCCAGACTGCCGCGGTCATGCCGGGCGTGGAGCCCACGAACCAGAGGTCTCGGTCGTCGTTGGTAGTCCCGGTCTTGCCTGCGACCCAGCGGCCGGCCATCTCGGCCTGGCCTGCCCGCAGGCTGAAGGCACCTGAATCGATGACGTTGCCGTGAAGCATGTCCAGCATGATGTATGCAGTCTGTTCGCTCCACACCTGCGCCTGCCGCGGGGCAGCCTCATAGACCACGTTGCCGTCTGCGTTGGTGATGCTGGTGATGAGGTGCGGTTCTACCCACACGCCGCCGTTGGCGAACGCGCCGAAGGCGGCAGCATGCTCGACCGCGGTGGCCTCGATGACACCCAGCGCTATCGAGTAGAACGGTTCCACGTCCTGGTAGCCGAGTTCCGTGGCGCGCAGCGCAACCGCCTCGGCCCCGGCGACCTCGAGTGTCTTGACCACGGGGATGTTGCGTGAGACGTTGAGCTGCTGACGCAGCGTCGCAGCGCCGTAGAACGAGTTGTCGTGGTTGCTGGGCTCGTAGGGTGGTGCGTTGCCCTGCCGGAACACGGTTGGTTCGTCGACGATCACGGTGGCCTGACTGAACAGGCCCTGCTCGATGGCGGTAGCTGCAACGATCGGCTTGAACGACGAGCCGGGCTGGCGGCGTGACTGCATCGCCCGGTTCAGGTCACCCGGGTCGACGCCGGGGTACAGGCGCTCGCCGACCATGGCCAGGATCTCGCCCGTCTCCGGGTCGATGCCGGCGATGGACAGCTGGGCTCCTTCAGGAATCTCGGCGCGCAGCGACGCTTCGTTCGCAGCAGTCTGCGCCTGCACGTCGATGCTGGTGTGCACTTCGAAGCCGCCCTGGCCGAACACGGCCTCCTGCCCGAACCTGTCCGTCAGCCAGTTGCGTACGGCCAGCATCACGTGCCTTGACAGCGAGCTGGTGACGGTAGTGCGGATGACGACTTCCTCGTTGGTGCGGACCGCGTCCAGAAGGTTGCCCTGGGCGTCGTACTCGATTTCCCAGCCGCGTGGCTCCAGGTGTTCAAGCCAGGCGTCGCGCGCCAGTTCCTCGCTGATCGTGCCGTTCGCGACCATGCTGTCCAGTACGAGCCGCATGCTGGCACGCGTGCCGGCGAAATCGTCGTGCCGCCTGTTGGGGCTGGGGATGAGCCGGGCCAGGTACAGGCCTTCGGCGAGTGAAAGTTCGATCGGGTCCTTGTCGAAGTAAGCTTGGGCTGCAGACCGGATGCCGTACACGTTCCCGCCCCAGAAGACGACGTTGATGTAGCGCTGGAGGATTTCAGCCTTGGTCAGGCGCCGCTCCAGTTCGATGGCCAGCATGAGTTCCTTGGCCTTGCGTTCCAGCGAGCGTTCGCTGCGAACGTCGGTCAGCAGCGTGTTCTTGATCACCTGGGTGGTGATTGTGGAACCGCCGCGGTCAGCGTCACCGAAAAACTCCGAGTAGGTGGCCTGTGCCAGCGCCGGCAGGTCGAAGCCGTAATGCTCGAAAAACTCGTCGTCCTCGTACGAGACGATTGCCATGAGTGCCGCCGGGGACACCTCTTCGAGTGTCACGGGGATGCGGTTGGTGAGCTCGCGGCCCTCACCGGCTGCAGGCAGAATCTCGCCTATCAGGGTGCCGTCGCGCGCGTACACGCGCGAAGTTGCGGAGTAGCCCAGGACGTCCAGTTCACTCAGGTCCGGCAGTTCCCCCGCCCATTTGAAGGCCGATGCGCCCAGCAGTGCCACGACCGAGAGGATGCCGGTCAGCACGGTGAGGAAGATGCCCTTGACGATGGTCACGCGGGCATTTTATCAGGACTTCACACGCCGGCAGGTCAGCTGCGGTTGAAAGCCAGCCAGCTGTCGAACGTCTCCCGGGCTGCCCCGGAGTCGATGAGGCCGGTTGCGAGCCTGACGCCGTCGTGCAGGCTGTCTGCGCCGTCGCCGATGTACAGCCCGGCTGCAGCGCTCAGGATGACGATGTCGCGGTGCGCGCCCTTCTCACCTGCCAGGACGGCCTTCAGCGCTTCGGCGTTACCGGCAGCGTCGCTGCCTTTCAGGGTACTCAGGTCGTGCCGGGCAAGACCGAACTCCTCGGGGGTGAACTCAAACTCCCTGAGCGAGCCGCCCGCGTCCAGCTCCACCACCTGGCTGGTCCCGCTGACGCTCACGTCATCCAGGCCGCTGCCGTGTACCACCAGGGCGCGCTCCACGCCCAGCCCTGAGAGCGTCAGTGCCAGCTTGGAGCTCAGCGCCGCGTCGTACACGCCCAGAAGCTGCCGGTTGGCTCCCGCCGGGTTGGTGAGCGGCCCCAGGCTGTTGAAGATGGTCCTGGCCTTCAGGTCCGCACGCACTGGAGTCACGAACTTCATGGCCGGGTGGTGGTTCTTCGCGAAGATGAACGTCAGTCCGGTCTCGCCCAGGCTGTCAGCCAGCTTCTCGGGAGTGGCTTCCATGTCCATGCCCAGCGCCTCGAGCACGTCGGCGGAACCGCTCCTGCGGGTGAAGCCGCGGTTGCCGTGCTTGGCCACCTTCACTCCGCCCGCAGCGATGACGAACATCGCGGTGGTGGAGATGTTGATGGTGTCGATGCCGGTGCCGCCGGTACCGCAGGTGTCCAGCAGCGGTCCCTCGGGTACGTAGGGCAGCCTGAGCGCCCGTTCGCGCATCGCCTGGGCGAAGCCGACGATCTCGTCGACCGTCTCGCCGCGCGTGCGGAGGGCTGCGAGCAGCGCCGCTGCCTGCATCTGGCTGAGTTCGCCGTCCATGAGGCTGCCCATGACTGCCCGGGCGTGGTCGCTCGACAGCGACTGTCCGTCGAACACGGTTTCGAATAGTTCCTTGATGTCCAGTGGCGCAGTTTTTTGATTCATGTCCGTCCCTTGTCGAGTTCGCGGGCTCCGCGCGAGTAGGCGGCTTCCAGTCGGCCGCGGCGGCCCATGAGCGGCGTCACGGCCCGCTTGAGTGCCAGCTGCCAGCGGGTCACTCCCAGCCGGCCTGCCATGCCGGGGTGGCGCCGGGCAAGGCGCATCGCGTTGGCTCCCGCTTCGTACCAGCGGTCTTCACTATTGTTGCTTCTCCTGGTGTCAGCACCCTGATGCCTGACTACCGCCTGCGGCAACGCCCTGACTTCGAGGCCGGCCTGCTCAAGCTGGTAGCCCAGGCCCAGGTCTTCCCCGCCGTAACCCAGCAGGTAACCGGGAAAGCCGCCGGTCTCCCGGAAGGTCGTTGCCGGCATGCTGGTGTTGGCACCGTTCACGTTCCACCAGCCCACCCGCCTGGGCTTCCAGTGCTCGCTGCCCGCTTCGGATTCGAACCTGATCGAACCCACGTACACGGCGGGCTCCACCTGGGCGTGCAGGTGCAGCCGCAGGCAGTCAGGTTCAAGCAGGCAGTCGTCATCGGACAGGTGCAGGATGCGTCCGGCTGCCAGTTCGGCAGCGCGGTTGCGCGCCTGGCCTGGTCCGCTGGATTCCTCGCCGTGCAGTACCTGAACGGCGAAGCCCGGCGGCCGCGCGGCGAGCTCAGCTTCCAGGGCCTCACCGGAGCCGTCCGCGTCACCGTCCAGATACACGATCCATTCGAACAGGCCGGGCTGCAGGTCCTGGTTCCTCAGGCTCTGCAGTTTCAGGAGCAGAAGCTCACGTCGGTTGCGGCTGGCAGTGATGACGCTCAGTACCGGCCCGCCTGCTGCCATCAGTGCTGCCGGTCGAGTGAGGTCAGGAAGTTCCGCAGGAGCCGGTGACCGCCTTCTGTCAGGATGCTTTCGGGGTGGAACTGCACGCCGTAGACCGGCAGGTCACGGTGCTTCAGGCCCATCACGACTTCCTCGCCGCCTTCCTCGACCGTTGCCGTCACTTCCAGCTCGGGCGGCAGGTTGCGCACCACCAGGCTGTGGTAGCGCGTCACGGTGAGCGGTTGCGGGAGGCCCTCGTAAAGTCCCTGGCCGTCGTGAGAGATCCTGCTCGTCTTGCCGTGCATGAGCACCCGGGCGGGTTCCACGCTGGCTCCGAACGCCTCGCCGATCGCCTGGTGCCCCAGGCAGACGCCCAGGATCGGGATCCGGCCCGCGAACTCGCGGATGAGCGGCACCGACTGGCCGGCTTCCGCCGGTGTGCAGGGGCCGGGCGAGACGACGATGCCGTCCGGGTTCATGGCGGTCACGTCGGCCAGTTCGAACCGGTCGTTGCGCACGACCGTCAGCTCGCAGCCCAGCTGACCCAGGTACTGCACCAGGTTGTATGTGAACGAATCGTAGTTGTCCACCACCAGTATCTTCGGAGCGGAGCCGGCCACGGTCACTGGCACCAGGTCGGCCGGATCTGCGTGGGCGACTGTCGGGATGCTGCCGGTCACCTCAGTCCCTCCGTTGCCATCTCGACTGCGCGCCGGAGCGCCTTGAGTTTGTTCATCGCTTCCTCGTACTCGAGGTCAGGCTGGCTGTCGGCGACCACGCCCACGCCGGCCTGCAGGTGGATGCGCCCGCCGGTGATGGTGGCGGTGCGCAGCGTGAGTGCCATGTCCATGTGCCCTTCGACCGACAGGTAGCCGAACGCCCCGGCGTAAGGGCCGCGGCGCACCGGTTCAAGTTCGTCGATTATCTCCATGGCCCGCACCTTGGGTGAACCGGAGGCGGTACCCATCGGCAGGGTGGCTGCCAGGGCGTCCAGGGGCGTCTTGCCCGGGGCCAGGGTGCCTTTCACGTCGCTGACGATGTGCATCACGTGACTGAAACGCTCGACCCGCATGGCGTCATGCACCTCGACACTGCCGTAACTGCTCACGCGGCCCAGGTCGTTGCGGCTCAGGTCCACCAGCATGACGTGTTCGGACTGCTCTTTGGGGTCAGCGAGCAGTTCGGCAGCCAGCCGCGCGTCCTCTTTTGCGTCCGCTCCGCGCGGTCGGGTTCCGGCGATCGGCCTGGTCTCGACGGTCACGCCGTCGCTCTTCACCAGGCTCTCGGGGCTGGAGGCGACGAGCGTCACCGGACCCAGGTCCAGGTATCCCAGGTACGGGCTGGGGTTCACGACCCGCAGCGCGCGGTACAGGGCCAGCGGATGCACGCCCAGGTCAGCGCTGAGCCGCAGGCTGGGCACCACCTGGAACACGTCGCCGGATTTCACGTACTCCACGGCCTTGCTGACTGCCGCTTCGAACTCCGGGCGGGTGAAGTTGCTCGTGAACTCGCTGGCAACGCCGGCCCGGTCGCCGGGGACGCCGGGCAGCGGCGCGCGCAGCCGCGCAACCGTCTGGTCGACGAGCGCCTGGGCGCGGGCTACGTCAGCAGCGTCGTCTTCGGCCGCCTGGGCTATCACGAAGATGCGCCGCTTGAAGTGGTCGAAAACCACGAGCACTTCGGGTTCGACGAACAGCAGGTCGGGGATGTTCAGTTCATCGGGGTTGCCATCGGGCAGCTGTTCGTAGCTGCGGACCAGGTCGTAACTGGCGTAGCCGACGGAGCCGGCCCAGAAACCGGGCAGTTCCGGGACGCCGGCTGCCGGACGGACCGTCTGGTCCCACAGCACTTTCAGCGGGTCGTCACTCTCGAAGGTACGGACACCCTCGGGACCGGTCACGGTCATCTGTTTGCCGCGTGCCTCAACCCGCCGGCGCTGGCCGCTGCCGATGAACGAGTATCTGGCGACCCGCTCGCCCTGCTCGACGCTCTCAAGCAGGAAGCCGGGCTGACCGCCTACTTTCAGGAAGGCGGTCAGCGGGGTTTCGAGGTCGGCCAGGACCTCACGGTAAACAGGCTTCACTCGCGTGCTGGTGGCTGAGGGGCCACCGGTATCTGTTTTCAGGTGCATGTCATTACTCCGGTCAGTGTTCGGTATCAGTGTGGAAGGCGGACGGAAGCAGGCTGGTCCGCCACGATGGCCGGCTCAGCCGCGACGCCATCGTCCCCATTTGTTATGGATACCGGTTGCTCCGGAGTGGTTCATGCCACAACCATAGACCAAAACCCTGCGCTCTGCCTCAACCCGCCTCGTGACCCTCCGGCAGGAACATGCCGATGGCGTGGAAGCCCGCGTCGACGTAGATGGTCTCACCCGTGATGCCGCTGCCGAGCTCGTCAGCGATGAGCGAGAGCGCGACCCCTGCGACTTCTTCCTGGGTGATGTTGCGCCTGAGCATCGACTGGCGGCCTGCTTCCGAGTACATGTCACCGAAACCGGCGATCGAACGCGCGGCGATGGTCCTTACGGGCCCGGCGGAGATGGCGTTGACGCGCACGCCCTGCTCACCCAGTTCATAGGCCAGGTAGCGTGAGCTGGCCTCGAGCGCTGCTTTGGCGACGCCCATCATGTTGTAGTGCGGCACCACGCGTTCGGCAGCCAGGTAAGTGAGCGAGGTGATGCTGCCGCCGTCTTTCATCAGCGGCGCGGCGCGCTGCGCGACTGCCACGAGCGAGTAGGCGCTCACGTCCATCGCGGTCTTCCAGTCGTCACGGCCCGTCTGGTGGAACGGATTGGCGAACGTATCACCGGGCGCGAAGGCCAGCGAATGCACGACGAAATCGAGTTTTCCGAACTCACTTTCAATCTGCTTGAACAGCGCGTCGATCTGGTCGTCGTACTGAACGTCGCACTGGGCGAGCAGCGGGCTGTTCAGGCCTTCGGTGAGTTTCTCGATGGCGGGCTTGAGCCGTTCAGCCTGGTAGCTGAACGCCAGGCGGGCGCCGGCGGCACCGAGCTTCTCGGCGATTCCCCAGGCGATCGAACGCTGGTTGGTTACGCCCAGGATCAGGCCCTTCTTGTCGGACAGGTCAATAGTCAGCATGACAGATCATCTCCAGTTCCGGCCGAGGCCGAACAATGTCCGCGATTATATGCCCGGAAAGGTGTTCAGCCGTCAGTCATGATGCGCTCGAAGCGCTGGCGGGTTGCTTCGGCTCGGGAATGTTCACCGCGCTGCTCCCACAGGCCGGCCAGGCCGGACCACGCCCCTTCGCTGTAAGGCTCGTGTTCGGTCATGCGCTGGAAGTAGCGGGTTGCGCGCTCCAGGTCACCGGCGTCACGTGCCAGTTCTGCTGCGAGTTCGAGCAGCGAGGACTGTTCGCCGTGCAGGCTCAGCCTGCTGTCTTCCACCCAGCCGGAATCCACGCCGGAGAGGAAATCACCCTGGTATACGGTGAGCGCCTCGTCAAGCGCGCCGAGGTTGCGCAGCTCGCGCGCCCGCTGGCTGGCGGTGCGGTATATGTCCACGTCGTAGTCGATGCGGAAGCTGTTGTGCAGGTAGTAACGGCGGTTGGCTGATTCGACCAGCTCGCCGCCCATGACCTTGCGCAGGCGGTAAAGCGTGGTGTGGAAGCTGCTGGAGGCCTTGGACTCGGTCTTGCCGGGCCACAGTGCCTCGGCGACCTCGAAGGCGGTGACGCCGTTGCGGTTCTCAAGCAGGTAGAACAGCAATTCCAGCGCCTTCAGGGAATCCCAGTCGAGCCGTTTGCCGTCACGTTCCACGGCCGGATGGCCCAGGCCCCGGACGGTGACCAGGCCCTCGAGCGGATGCCTGAGTTCGTTTATGCGCTGCTGGCGGACGCGGATGGCGTCGACCAGCTCCTGCCGTTCGAAAGGTTTGGTCAGGTAATCGTCTGCACCGAGCGTCATGCCCTGCCGCACGTAGGAGCGGTCCTCGAGCGCGGTAAGGAACAGGAACGGCACCGAGCGCAGTTCCGTGAATTCATGCACTTTCTTGTAGAACTCGAAACCGCTCAGGCCGGGCATGGACACGTCCGAGATGATCACGTCCGGGCGCAGTCCCTCCTGCAGATCCTCCAGCGCGTCGCGCGGGTCATCGAAGGTAAGGACACTGAAGCCGGCACCGACCAGGGTGAGTTCCACCACCTTCAGGACACCGAGGTCGTCGTCGACCACCATCACGAGGCTTGCCGTCATGCAGGCAGTTTACGCCGTGCCGGGAAGCCCCGACATGAAATATCTGAAACCCGTGCCGGACGGCTTGACCCGGCGCGGTTCTGCTAATCTTCGGATGATGACGGTTGCTGCCAACAACAGCAAGGAGCGGTCACGGCGTGAACTGATAATGATCGCCGTGCAGCCTCTGGTGAAGCCCCTCGTGCAGGCATGCGTGCGGCTCGGCGTCAACCCGCTGTTCCTCGTGCTGCTGCACGGGCTGCTGGCGACCGTGGCGGCCGTGTTCATCGCGCTGGGCCACGAGTGGTGGACCTGGGCGGGGGTGCTGCTCCTGATGCGAATGCTCCTGGACAACATGGACGGCGCGGTAGCCCGGGCCAGCGGTCAGGTGACCCAGGCCGGCCGCTACTTCGACACCGGCACTGACCTCATCACCAACGCTCTGCTCTTCGTGGCACTGAGTTTCACGACCGGTCCGCTGCTCGCCTTCCTCGCTTTCCTCATGCTCACGTGGCTGCTGTCGCTTGATTTCAACCTTGAACGCCTCTACCTGCAGCCCCGTCAGGGAACCCGGCCGCTGCTGCCGCCGGCACCCACGCCCGGCCCCACCTGGCTGCTGGACGTATCGAAGCGCCTGTACAGCGCGGTCATGGCACCGCAGGACCAGCTCATCGAACGGATCGAGAAGCGCCGCTTCGCACGCATAGCAGGCCGCCCCTACGAGAGCGCGCCGCTCGACTGGCAGCTCGCCTGGTTCGATCTGTTCTCAACCGCGTCGCTCGTGAACCTGGGCCTGTCAACCCAGACGGCCCTGCTGGCGCTGCTGCTGTTCCTGGGCGTGCCGGGCGTGTACGTGACGCTGGTGCTGCTCCAGGGCGCACTCATCCTGCTCGTTCAGGTCTGGCGTGGCCTGCGCTTCAGAAACTACGTCAGGGAGGAAACCGCCAATGCCGGATAGACAGAAAGGCGCCCTCGTGACCGGGGCCAACCGCGGGGTCGGCCGCCGGCTTGCCCTGCTGCTGGCCGAGCTCGGCTTCGACGTGGCCGTCAATTACCGCACCAAAAGCGACGAGGCCGAACAGGTGGCTGAAGAAGCCCGTGAATTCGGGGTTCAGGCCGTCGCCCTGCAGGCCGACGTGAGCGTCGAGGCCGAAGCGCACAGATTGGTGGAACAGGCCGAGGAGTTCAGCGGCGGCCTTCAGGTGCTCGTCAACAACGTGGGCAACTACCACCACGGTCCCCTGCCGGAACTGACGGCAGAGAAGATGCAGGAGATGCTCGCCAGCAACCTGATGAGTACGTTCCACACCAGCCAGGCCGCAGTGAAACTGATGGCGCAGCGCGGCAAGGGACGGATCATCAGCATCGGCTACGCGGGCGCCGAGAAGATCCTTGCCAGGCCGGGCATAGTCGCTTACGGAATCGCCAAGACCGGGGTCATCCTCTACAGCAAGTCGCTCGCGAAGGTCCACGCCGGAAGTGGCGTCACGGTCAACGTCGTAAGTCCGGGCGTCCTGGAGAACAGCGAGACGTTCCCGCCGATGAACGAGATCCCAGCGGGCCGCGCAGGCACGCTCGATGAACTGGCCGGCGCCGTGCGCTACCTCGTAAGTGACGAGGCGGCTTACATCAACGGGGTCACCATCGAAGTCGCAGGTGGCTGGAACGCCTGAGCCGCACGGTGCGCGTTATCCTTGGTCCGTGAATGACAGGGCAGGAGGCAACCCCTAATGAGCAACTTACAGCGCGACCTTTTTGATGGCGCCCGGGCCGAAACACCGGCCAGCACACCCGAAACGAACGGCAAGTCACTGACCCTCGTCGACGGCCACGCACTCGCTTTCCGCAGTTACTACGCGATCCGCCAGATGCAGAACTCCCGCGGCCGCAGCGTCAACGCCGTCTACGGCTTCACGCGCTCGCTGATGCGGCTGCTTGCAGAAGACAAGGAAGGCGACGTGACGATCGTCGCGTTCGACGCCCCGGCGAAGACGTTCCGCCACGAGCAGTTCGAAGGCTACAAGGCCGGCCGCGCCGACACACCCCAGGACCTGCCCGAACAGATCGACACGATCCGGCGCATCGTCGAACTGATGGGTGTGTACCAGATCGAAGTGCCCGGCCTCGAGGCCGACGACATAATCGGCACGCTGGCGACCCGCAGCGCCGCCGACGGCTACAACGTCGAGATAGTCACCAGCGACCGCGACGCCTACCAGCTGGTGAGCGACCGCGTCGTGGTGCGCGGCCTGGACAAGACCGAACGGTTCGGCCCGGCCGAGGTCCTCGAAAAGTACGGCGTCACCGTCGAACAGTGGGTCGATTTCCGCTCACTGACCGGTGACTCCAGCGACAACATCCCCGGAGCGAAAGGCGTCGGCCCGGTTGGCGCCAGCAAGCTGCTGCAGCGCTACGGCACGCTCGATTACGTCCTCGAGAACCTGGATGAGATCGAACCGAAAGGCGTCGCCAAGAAGATCCGTGAATCGCTCGAGGACGTGAAGTTCTCACGCGAACTGAGCTGCATCGTCACCGACGCAGCCCTGGATTACGAACCTGACACATGGGCGAAAGTAATCCCCAGCCGCAAGGAACTCAAGGACCTGCTGCTCGACCTCGAGTTCCACAGCATCCTTGGCGAACTGGGCCTGAACGAACACGTCGCGTACGCCGATGCGGACTGGCCGCTCAGCACAGCAGCGCCCGCCATCGGCTTCGCCCTTGACGACCCGTCCGCGCTGCTGGCCGAATGCAGCGGCCTGGCGATGGCTGCCAATGAGAAGGTTGCGGAAGCGCCCGACCTGGCCGGCGGCCTGCGGCAGCTTGAAGCCATGGGCGAGGTCAATGCGATGGACGCCAAGGCGCTCGTCGTGTGGGCTTCAAAACATGGCGTACGGCTCGAGCCGGGCGACGATCCCCTGCTCATGGCGTACGTCCTCGATCCCGCGGTAGCGCAGCCGGTCCGGGCTGTGCAGCATTACGGTGCCGGCACCTGGGCTGACGACGCCCGCACCCGTGCCATCGCAACCGCCGAACTGCTGGAGAAGGTACCCGAGCGCCTCGTGGGTCCGGTCCGCTCGGTTTACGAGACGATCGAGAAACCCCTGCAGCGGGTGCTGGCTGATATGGAGATCGCCGGCGTGCTGGTCGACGAGCAGCTGCTCGTTGCCCAGGCTGAAGCGCTCGGCAGCAGGCTTGACGAGATCCAGGGGCGCCTCAGCGACATAGCCGGTGACCCGGACCTGAACATCAGCTCCACAGCCCAGGTGGCTGCCCTCCTCTACGACAAGCTGGGGCTGCAGCCGGGCAGGAAGACGTCCGGCGGCAAGCGCAGCACCGCGGTCAGCGTCCTCGAGGGTCTGCGCGATCAGCATGAAGCCGTGCAGCTGATCCTGGATTACCGGGAACTCAGCAAACTCAAGGGCACCTACCTTGACCCGCTGCCGAAACTGATCAACGCCCGCACGGGCCGCATCCACACGACCTTCAACCAGACGGTCGCCGCGACCGGCCGGCTGTCGTCGACCAATCCGAACCTGCAGAACATCCCGATCCGCACCGAACTGGGCCGGCAGATTCGCAAGGCGTTCATCGCGGCACCTGGCCACAAGCTGCTGACAGCTGACTACTCGCAGATCGAACTGCGCGTGCTGGCGCACATCGCTGACGAACCCGCGCTCATCGAGGCGTTCCGCGAAGGACAGGACATCCACCGGGTAACGGCAGCCCAGGTTCACGGTGTGGATCCGGAAGCGGTCGATGCCAACATGCGGCGGGTGGCGAAGATAATCAACTTCGGCGTGCTCTACGGCATGTCCGCGCACCGCCTGACCCGCGAGCTGGGCATCGACTACAAGAGTGCCGAAGCGTTCATCAGCACCTACTTCGAGCGCTACCCGAACGTCCGCAAGTACATCGACGGCACCATCGAATTCTGCCGCGCCAACGGTTACGTGGAAACACTCGCGGGCCGTCGCCGCGTCATCGCCGACATCCGCTCACCCGACCGGCAGACCCGCGAGTACGCGGAGCGCACTTCCTACAACATGCCCATCCAGGGCACGGCAGCAGACATCATCAAGCTGGCGATGCTGCAGCTGGCACCGGCCCTGGAACCGCTGGGCGCCCGGCTCGTCCTGCAGGTCCACGACGAACTCATCCTGGAGGTCCCCGAAGACCGCACGGACGCGACCAGCCAGGTCGTCCGCGAGGTGATGGAATCCGCGCTCGAGATGAAGGTGCCGCTCGTAGCCGAGGTCTCCCTGGGCGACAACTGGCTGGACGCCAAGTAAACAGGCTTCCTGCGGGCGAATAGTCGTAACATGTGCGCGATGAGTGCAACACGTGAATTTTTCGGCACTGATGGCATACGGGGGGTAGCCGGCCATCATCCCCTGACTGCTGGCTTCACCGTCAACCTGGGTGTCGCCCTGGCTCAACTCCTGGGCGGCCCCACCGGGAGAGCCCGCTTCCTGATCGGCATGGACACCAGGCGCAGCGGCCCCATGCTGTCCAAGGCCATCACTGCCGGTCTCACCTCGCGTGGAGCCGATGTGACCCTCCTGGGTGTCGTGCCGACGCCCGCGGTCGCGTACCTGACGCGTGAACTCGGCGCGACGGCCGGCATCATGATCAGCGCGTCCCACAACCCGTACCAGGACAACGGCATCAAGATCTTCAACGCTGACGGGGAGAAACTCTCCGACGAGGTGGAAGCCGGCATCGAACGGTTCATCCTTGAAGGGGCGGAACTTCCCGACGTGACGCACGCCGACATCGGTGTCGCCACGGAGAACAGCGAGGATACCGAGCTGTACTTCCGGTTCCTGCTCGACAACGCGCCCTTCCTCGACGGCCTCAAGGTGGGGCTGGACTGCGCGAACGGCGCAGCGTCCGAGCTGGCACCGCGCGTATTCAAGCAGATAGGCGCCAGACTCGACGTGCAGTGCGCGCAGCCTGACGGCGTGAACATCAACGCCGACTCCGGCAGCACCCACCCGCAGTTCCTGCAGCAGCGCATGAAGGATCACGACCTTGACGTGGGCGTCACCTTCGACGGGGACGCCGACCGGACCCAGCTGATCGACGCGAAGGGCCGGCTCGTCACGGGCGATCACATGCTGGGCATCCTGGCCCTGGCACGCGGCGAGAAGGAAGTCGTGGCCACCGTGATGAGCAACCTGGGTCTGGAACGTTTCCTGGCCGACAACGGCGTGAAACTCCACCGCACTGCGGTCGGCGACCGTTACGTGAGTGAAGAGCTGCGCAAGCGCAACCTGAAGCTGGGCGGCGAGCAGTCGGGTCACCTGCTGATGCTGGACCGCGCGCCCACCGGTGACGGGATCCTGTCAGCCCTTCAGGTACTGTCGGCCGTCCGGGCCAGCAACGTGAGCCTGGAGGAATGGATGGACCGCATCCCGGTCTACCCGCAGCTGCTCACCAACATCACCGTGCCTGCAGGCAGCAAGCACGCCATCGCGGAGCACCCCGACCTGCTCGCTGCGGTAGCTGACGTTCAGGAGCGGCTGGGAGACGACGGCCGCGTCAACGTGCGTCCCAGCGGCACCGAGGCGCTCGTGCGCATCATGATCGAGGGCCCCGACACCGAAACGGTGCAGTCGCTGTCAGACGAGCTGGCAGTCAGTGTGGAAGCTGCCGGACGGACCCTTGGAGCAGAACTGGCCTGAACCGCAGTTTTTTCCACCCGGCCTATTCTGTACATTCTCAGGTACATCTTGTACACTTATGGCATGTCCAAGATGGATGTGAGCACAGCCCGCGCCCGACTGCCGGAACTCCTGGAAATCGCCCGGACGGAAGCCGTTTATCTCGAACGCTACGGAAAGGCAGCCGCAGTCGTGATCAGTCCCGAACGACATGAGGAACTCCTTGCAGCACTGGAGGAGCTCGAGGACGTACAGGCATTCGATGAAGCCATGGCCGAGGAGGGGGAAAACATTCCCTGGGAGCAAGTCAAGGCAGACCTGGGCTGGACGTGAGTGTACCGGATTGAATTCCGCAAGGCTGCCGTGCGGGCGCTCAGGAAAATGGAACCGGAACTGCAGGCAAGGATTCGGGGCGCAGTTGCACTTCTCGCCGTCGATCCAAGGCCTCCGGGTGCCCTGAAGCTTTCTGGTCGCGATGCTTACCGGCTGCGCATCGGATCGTACCGGCTGATCTACACGATTCAGGACGACAGGCTCATAATCGTCGTCGTAGCGATTGGCCATCGCAGCTCCGTCTACCGGTAAACAGATTGTAAGGACTGAAGCCGTACCAAATCGCAGGAACGCCATCCAGATGATTCCGGATGGCGTTCCTGTTTCGTTTTTTGGTGCGCCCGAAGAGATTCGAACTCCTGGCCTTCTGATCCGTAGTCAGACGCTCTATCCAGCTGAGCTACGGGCGCATGTTCTGTTACCGACCGCCTGGGCGATTGGTTGGCGGAGAGGGAGGGATTCGAACCCTCGATAGAGGTTTTGCCCCTATACTCCCTTAGCAGGGGAGCGCCTTAAGCCGCTCGGCCACCTCTCCAGGGTTGTTCCGCTCAGCGGATGATGGCGGAGGGTGAGGGATTCGAACCCCCGATAGGGCGTAACCCTATAACGGTTTTCAAGACCGCCGCATTCAACCGCTCTGCCAACCCTCCGGTCGGCACCCTGTCCGCACGGCCCTGGCCATGCAGTCAGCGTTAGCGAGTATACGTGCCTCTGGCGGGCAATGTCAACCAAAATTGAGCGCGACTTCCTTACTGCCGGAACGGGCGGGAGAATGGGCCGGCGGCCGGGCATGCCGTATCATGTGAGGCAGCAGCGCGCGTGCCGGGCACCGACATCGGTACCTGCAGCCGCACCGGAGAGGGCACCTGAGTCATGGCAGACATCCCAGAAATCAAGTTCACCGACGGCAACGTCATCCCGCAGGTCGGTTACGGCGTTTTCAAGATTCCCGATGACGAGGTGGCAGAGGCCGTAGGCTCCGCCTTGGAGCTCGGTTACCGGCACATCGACACGGCATCGGTTTATGACAACGAGCGCGGCACCGGTGAAGGCCTGCGCGCCAGCGGCGTGCCGCGCGAAGACGTGTTCGTCACGACCAAGCTGGCCCGCACCGCGATGGGCCGCGACAACGCATTCCGCGAGTTCGACGCCAGCCTGGAACGCCTGGGCCTCGATCACGTGGACCTGTACCTCATCCACTGGCCGGTGCCGTCACAGGACCTGTTCGTTGAAACCTGGCAGGCGCTGCTCGAGATCAGAGACAGTGGGCGGGCTAAGAGCGTGGGTGTCTCGAACTTCAAGATCGACCAGCTTGAGCGGCTTGCAGCTGAGACGGGCACCATGCCGGTCATCAACCAGATCGAACTGCACCCCTGGCTGCCACAGGCGGAGCTGCGCGCTTTCCACAAGGAACACGGCGTCGTGACCCAGGCGTGGAGCCCGCTGGCCAAAGGTGGCGAGCAACTGCAGCATCCGCTGGTCAACGAGCTGGCCGAGAAGCACGGCAGGACGCCGGCCCAGGTGCTGCTCCGCTGGCACGTTCAGCTCGGCAACGTCATCATTCCCAAGACCGTCTCGAAGGCGCGCATGGCCCAGAACCTGGCGATCTTCGATTTCGAGCTGTCCACCGAGGACTTCAGCCTGCTGGCCACGCTCAACAGCGGCCTGCGCACCGGACCGCATCCCGACGATCACTGAGGCTTAAAGCCAGCCGTTGTCACGGGCGATGCGGGCTGCCTCGACCCGGTTCTGCGCGCCCAGTTTGCTGATCGCCTCGGACAGGTAGTTGCGGACCGTTCCCTGCGACAGGTGCAGCTCCGCAGCGATCTCGGCGCTGCTTGAACCCTGCGCCGCCAGCCGCAGCACTTCCCTTTCCCGGTCGGTCAGCGGGTCAGCCACGCCCCATGCCGCCACGGCCAGTTCCGGTTCGACCGCCCGGCCACCGGCGTGAACCCGGCGGATGGCTTCGGCAAGTTCAGCTGCCGGTGCGTCCTTCAGCAGGTAACCGCTGGCGCCGGCGTCCAGGGCGCGCCTCAGGTAACCGGGCCGCGCGAAGGTGGTCAGGATCATCACCCGCACGTTCGCGTGCCGGCGGCGTACCTCCGCGGCCAGCTCCAGGCCGCTCATGCCGGGCATCTCGATGTCGGTGAGCACCACGTCCGCGCCTGTTGCTGCAAGCGACTCCAGGGCGGCTGCAGCATTCATGGCGGTACCGACCACCTCGATGTCCGATTCCAGACCGAGCAGTGCCGCCAGGGCGCCCAGCACCATGCCCTGATCTTCGACGAGCAGCACCCGGATCATGCTGGACCACCTGTGGGCACGGAGGCGGTGATCTTCATTCCCTCGCCGGCAGCCAGCTCGAGGCGGCCGCCCAGTGCCTGCAGACGTTCGCGCATGCCGCGCAGGCCCTCCCCTTCCACGATCCGGCCGCCCCGGCCGTCATCAGCTACCGTCAGGGCCACCTGGGCCCCGTCCGCGCGCAGCGTGACCGTGCAGCTGCGGGCAGCCGAGTGACGCAGCACGTTGGTGACCGCCTCACGCAGCACCAGCGCCAGGACCGGCTCGGTCTCGGGCTCGAGGCTGAATTCTCCGATGTCTTCCGTCAGTTCGATGTCCGCTGCTTCAAGGGCCAGGCGCACGTTGGCCAGTTCGCCTTCGAAGCCCCGTTCGCGGTAACCGCTGATCGACATGCGCACGTCCTTCAGGGCGTCGCGCGCCAGCTTCTCGACGTCCCTGATCTCCGCCGCCGCTCGCTCAGGGTCGTCGCGGAACAGCCTGCCCGCGAGCTCCGACTTGAGGACGACGACCGACAGGGTGTGGCCCAGCACGTCATGCATGTCGCGGGCTATCCGTTCACGCTCGGCGATCTTGCTGACTGTGGCGATCTGTTCGTTGGCCTGGCGCAGCCGCCGGTTCACTTCGGCACGCTCCTGCTCGCCGATGGAAACCACGCCGGCGAACAGCAGCATGGCCACTGAGATGGCGTGCGAGAAGCTGGCTGCGAAGGTGTCATGGATGAAGTAGAGGGCGATTCCCTGCAGGATGATGACGCCGGCCACGAGCGCCAGGATCCGCCACAGCCTCCGTCCCGTGTGGACGCCGCCGAACATGAAAGCCGAGTACACGAAGAACACCGACGCTCCCGGGTTTACGAAGCTGGCACCGAAACCGACAGCGACTGCCAGCCACGGGTACCAGGGCTTCAGGACCGACATGGTCAGGTACCAGAAAGCGAAACCGGCAGCCAGGCCGATCGCCAGCAGCCAGTCCAGCGGCCCGCCGGGTTGAAGGGCGGGCTGCATGAACAGGATCGCGAGGTAGATCAGGTGGACGTAGCGCTCGCGCACCGGCTCCATCCTGACCTCCTGCGCGGTGTTTACCTCAGCCGACACTCTTGCCTGAGTCTCGGCGGTACAGCAGCACGGCGAGCGCCAGGAACAGGGCCGTGAACACGGCCAGGTACAGGAGGCTGGGCCAGGCGGATTCCAGCAGACTGGCGCCGAGCGGCATCAGTGCCAGCTGGCCGAAGTGGTAGGTGGGCAGCCACGGGGCGATGTTCTGGATGAACGAGGGCAGCATGGTGAGTGGGATCCACATGCCGGACAGGAAGCCCAGGGGCAGGTAGATGAAGTTGACGATTACCGGTGCCGAGTTCGGACCTGCCACGTAGCCGAAGGCCAGGCCGAGCGCGCAGAACGGGATGACGCCTGCGACGAGGGTCACGAACATGACCGACCAGGTCTCAATTGGCAGACGGATGCCCTGGGTGATTGCGCCGGCGGCGAACAGCATGAGGACGATTATCGCCGACATGAGCAGTGCCATGCAGGTCTTGGCGGCGAAGTACGCCAGTGGCGGCATGGGCGAGGCGCGCTTGATGATCATCCAGCCCTGCCCGCGTTCCGTGGCGATGCCGACCCCGTAACCGAACATGGCTGCGCCGACCACCCCGAATGAGCCCATGGTTGCCAGCATGTACGCTGCGGTGCTGGTGCCGGCAAGTTCGTTCCCGCCGTACATCACGGCGAACAGGAGATAGAACATGAGCGGGAACATGAGTGAAGAGAGCGTGTAGGCAGGCATGCGGAGGTTCTTGCGGACTTCGTTGCGGAACTCGAGCCAGTAGATGCGCGCGAGTGAACGGGTGTGGCCGCTGGCGGCCGGGGGTGCTGTGGTGGTGATTGCCTGATTCATGACTTCTCCCCTGTTCCGGTAAGGCTGATGAATGCTTCGTCCAGGCTGACTGCTGTCACTTGCAGGTCGCTGAGTTCGGCGTCCCTGAACAGGAGCGCGCGGGTCACTTCTTCGGCGTCGGTCACGAGCAGCTCCAGCCTGCCGCCTTCACGGCGCGCCTGCAGTACGCCGTGCAGCTCGCTGGCGGAGTCCACGTCTGTGGACGTCCTGGCGCTCACGCGCCTGCCGGCGGTGCTGGCCTTGATCTGCGCCGGGGTGCCGTCCGCAACGATCGTGCCCCTGCGGAGCATCACGATGCGGTCCGCCAGCTCGTCGGCTTCCTCCAGGTAATGCGTCGTCAGCAGTACCGTACGGCCGCTGGAGCTGAGCTCGCGGACCAGCTGCCACATGGCGCGGCGCGTCTCCACGTCAAGGCCGGTCGTCGGTTCGTCCAGGAACAGCACTTCGGGATCACCGATGAGCGCCAGGGCCAGGTGAAGCCGCTGCCGCTGACCGCCGGAGAGCTTCGAGTACATGCGCTTCTCCAGGCCAGTGAGCCCGGTGGCTTCGAGCAGGTCCCTGATCCTGAGCGGCTGCGGGTAGTAGGCGGCGAAGCCTTCCAGGTGTTCCTGGACGGTCAGTGTTTCCGGGATGCCTGACACCTGCATGAGCGTGCCGGTACGGACGCGGTTGGCGGTGCTGTCGGGTGAAGCTCCGAACATGAGCGCCTGGCCGCGGTCGGGACGCAGCAGCCCCAGCAGCAGGTTGATGGCAGTGGTCTTGCCGGCGCCGTTGGGACCGAGCAGCGCGATTGTCTCGCCGGTCTGGATCTTAAGGTCGACATTGTCGAGCGCCTTGACCTTGCCGTAGCTCTTCGTTACCGCGCGCAGTTCGAGTGCGCTCGCCTGCTGGATGTGCGGGACTGGTCCCGTCTGAATTGTGGTGCTGGTGGTCTGCACTCTGACCCCTCCTTCTGTTACACCTGATTATCTGCGGGAGGGGTATGGGGCCGGTACTGCAATGCGTCAGCAGCGGGACATGACGTTTGTCACTCCGTCCCTGTCCTGTTGCCGGGCACGTTCTCGGGCGGCTGATCGGCAGCCCAGCGCGTCTGCGCCCACAGGCCGCGGATGGCGGCAACTTCATGGGCACTCAGCTGCGCCCGGTCGAACAGGCGCCGGTAAATATGTTCGACGCCGGCCGCTCTGTTCGGGTCTGTATAGCCGATGTGGTGCAGCACGCTCATGAACTGCGCGTACATCCCTTCCAGCTGGTCACGGGGGGCAAGGTCGTCCAGGCGCCGGAACGTGGTTCCCGACTGGCTCTGCTGGAACCATTCGTAACAGAGGACGTTCACCGCCTGCGCCAGGTTGAGCGAGCCGAACTCCGCGTTGATCGGTACTGTCACAATTGCCCGCGCCAGCGCGACATCGCCGAGGCCGTGTGCGACCGCGCGCCGCAGCCGTTCCACCGCCGCGAGAATCGCGGCGACATAGACAACGGCGTAGAGCAGGGTCAGGGCGACAAAGCCGCCGGGAAGCTCGAGGCCGTGGACGATCTGCGTCTTGATGTCGAAGGCCGAAAAGGCCGGCATCACCCAGCCAATCGCCTGGACGACCGCGGCGATGACGGGCGACACATCGACTTGAGCGCCGAACGCCCGAAGGTCGGCACTGAGGAGGCCGATGACGTAGATCCCGGCCGAGAAGGCAATCGACAGCAGCGCGCTCGATGAGAATGTCGAGAAGAACAGCGCGACGGCCACGAGGAGGGCGGCTTCGGCTCCTGTCATGACGGTGACGAGCAGCAGACGCGGATCGAGAAGCGGCGCATCGAGCGCGGCGCGCGAGGCCGGTGTCAGTCGGGTCGCCATGACGGACAGCAGCAGGTAGAGCGCAGCCGTCATCCCGATGAGGTTCACGGCGACCGTGAGGAGCAGTCCACCGTACTTGCCGACGATCAGTTCCCAGCGCGCCAGAGGCTTGGACAGCAGGGAAACGATACTGCGCCGCTCGATCTCACCCGCGACGAGACCGACACCGACGACGATGGCCATGAGCAGAACGGCCATCTCGATGACCGCCAGCCCGAAGTCCTTGATGATCTTGACGTCCTGCCCTGCCGTGATCTCGGCAACGACGATCGATGCCAGCACCAGAAGAACCGCCACG
>CALDPK010000177.1 GCA_937911855.1 uncultured Trueperaceae bacterium
CTCTGCTTCAGCGCCGTGAAGCCAGTCGATGAGCTGACCTTCATGGTTGCTCTGCCGGCAGACTGTCTCAAGGCCCAGGTCGCGGCCCCAGCCTTCGCACAGGCTGTCGAGTTCACTCAGCGTCGTCGATCCGTAGATCTCGGGTTCGCGCAGGCCCAGCCGGTTCAGGTTCGGGCCGTTCAGGATCAGAATCAATTCGAAGCCTCCCAGTCAAGTCCTTCAACCAGACGCCGCAGCTCCAGCCACGCCGCTTCCAGGTCGGCTGCCGTCAGGTCGTCAACCAGCACCGGCTCACCTGGCCTGCGCAGGAGCACGAATCGCTGTACGCCTGCGCGGTTCTTCTTGTCGCGCGCCATGAAAGGCAGCAGCTCCGGCAATGCGATCGGGCCGATGGGAGAGGGCTGTACGTAGCGCAGCAGCTGCATTGCGATCGGCGTTATGTCCTCCATGCCGCGGGCACGGCTCAAGAGCGCTGCGTACAGGATGCCGTAAGCCACCGCCTCACCGTGGGCCAGGCGGTGGCCGGATGCACCTTCCAGCGCGTGACCAAGCGTGTGCCCCAGGTTGAGGAAGGCCCGCTCGCCGGATTCGCGCTCGTCGTTCGCCACCGTCCGGGCCTTCACTTTGATGTTGTCGGCCAGCCAGCCGCTGAGCTGCTCAGGACCGGAATCCGGGCCGAACCGGTCGCCACTGAGCAGCGCCAGCTGCTCGGGACGGCCCAGCAGGGCGTGCTTGAAGAACTCGACCGCACCCAGTCGGAACTGACGCTCCGGGAGGGACGCCAGTGTAGCCACGTCGACCATCACCATCCGCGGCTGCCAGAACGCGCCCACCAGGTTCTTGCCGGCAGCCAGGTTCAGGCCGGTCTTGCCTCCGACGCCAGCGTCGACCATGCCGAGCAGGCTGGTGGGCACGCTGTAGTAGGCGACGCCCCGCAGGTAGCTGGCTGCCAGGAAACCGGCCAGGTCGGTCACGACTCCGCCGCCCAGGCCGACGATCGCGCAGTCCCGGTTGAAGGCCGCTGCAGCGAGCTGCTCGAGCAGGTTGGCCCAGGTGTGCAGGGTCTTGCTTGACTCGCCAGGCTCCACGATCAGCAGTTCGACTTCGGCGCCGCGCAGCACCAGGCTGTCATGAAGGCCGGCGCCGTGCTCTGCTGCCACATTCTCGTCACTCACGAGCACCACCTGCTGGGCGTCGATGAGCCGGGGCAGGTGCTCGAGCAGGCCGGCGCCGACCAGCACGTCATAAGGCTCGGCGACGTCGACGCGCACCCTCGTTGCCGAAGCAAGCTCAGGCATGCTGCTCCTTCCATTCGTACAGGCGTTCCACTATCTCCTCGACGACGCTCTGGCTCTCGCGGCCGTCCGTGGAGACCAGCATGGAGGCGGCGTCCAGGTACGCGGAGCTGCGCTGCGCAAGCAGGGTGCGGATGCGCTCCTCCGGGTCGCCCATCTCCAGTACCGGCCGCTTGTGCCGGCGGGTGCGCTTGTAGATGGTTTCTGCGCTGGCCTGCAGGACGACGACCGGCCCGCGGCTCTTCAGCATCTTGCGGTTCTGCGGACGCAGCACCGTGCCGCCGCCGGTGCTGACGACCACGTTGTCGAGCCGCAAAGAGCGCCTGACTACTTCGGTTTCATAGTCGCGGAACGTCTGCTCCCCGAAGGTCTCGAAGATGTCGGCGATGCGCATGTTGCTGACGCGTTCAACCACGCGGTCGGTATCGATGAAGGTGAGGCTGAGCTGACGGGACAGTTCCCAGCCGATGCGGCTCTTGCCCGTACCCATGAATCCGGCGAGCGCAACCCAGGTGACAGGCCGCTCGATGCCCATGAACTGGCTCCGGCCAGCAGTATTCTCGCTTGCACTGCTGTCTGACATTACAGAAGCCTAGCATTAGCTCCGCGCCCAAGGTAGTAAAAACCGCCGCTCGGGAACACCCGGCGGCGGTTCGAAAAGATCGGCCTGACAGCGGTCAGTCGAGTATGTCGGCAGTGACGATGATGAGCAGTTCCGTTTCACTCAGTTCGGACAGGGTGCTGCGGAACAGGCCGCCGATGATGGGCAGGTCGCCCAGTACCGGCACCCGGTTGACGGTTTCCGTGTACTGGTTCTGCATCAGGCCCGACAGCAGGACGGTCTGGCCCGGCTCAAGGGTGATCGTCGAGCTTACGGCGCGGGTGGCCAGTTCGAGCAGCGACGGGTTCTCGAGCGAGGAGAGGACGTCCTCGACGCGCGCGTCGATTGTCAGCGTGATGCGGCCGTCACCTGAGACGCGGGGCGTAACGTCGATCTGCACACCGTAAGGGATGGTCCGCTCGATGTTCTCGGAAGCCCCGGGGATGCTGATCAGGATGGTGCCGCCCGCCTGGATGCTGGTGGGCGTGTTGTTCAGGACCGTCAGGCTGCTGTCGTCCACGCGGCGCGACAGGCCCTGGGTTTCGAGTGAATCCAGCACGGCGCCGATGTTGAAGGCACTCACGGCGGCGTGCGGGTCGAACAGGAAGCTCAGGCCGCCGTCGAGGACGCTGGCCGTCAGCTGGCCGATGCCGCCGGCGATGTTGATGCCAAGCCGGTCGGCAGTGCGGGTCTGGATCTCCTGCAGGCGCACCTGCACGTTCACCTGCTCCTGACGGATGTCGAGTTCCTCGAGCAGTGCGGCCACCTGAGCCTGCACGGCTGCCGGAGCGGTCACCACCAGGCTGTTGGTGCGCGTGTCAGGGCTCACGTTGAACAGGCTGGCCTGCTCCTGAGCGCCTGCAATGGCTCCTTCTTCGCCGTCCTCAGCCTGCTCCTGCCCGGCAGCCTGGAAGAGGGCAGCCTGGGTGTTGTTCAGGACGGCAGCGAGTTCGGCAGCCTGCGCGTTCGCGAGGCGGTACGTGCGGAACTCAACGACCACCTGGTCTGCCATCTGGTCGAAACGGGTCAGCAGCTGCTGCACCTGGCTGTGCTGATCGGAAGTTCCGCGCACCAGCAGGGTGTTTACGTTGGACAGCACTTCGACGCTCAGGCCGGGCACGGCGCTGCGGATCAGTTCGGCCATGCCGGTGGCGTCGCTCTGGATGCTGTAAAACTCCTGCACGATGCCGGTGCCGGGGTCTTCCTGGCCCGAGGCGCGGATCGCGGCTACGTCCATGTCAACGAGCCGCTGGATCGAGTCAGCAGGACCGACCACGACGATGTCTTCATCGCGCATCAGGAAGGCAAGGTCGTTGAGGGCCATGACCGTGTTCCAGACGGTGCGGAAGGAAGTGGGTTCATCGATGTTGTAGTAGACGATGTCGAGTGGCACGTCGCTGAGCACCGGCACGAGGCCTACCGAACGGGCGAGTGCTTCTACAACCGTCGCAAGCGAGTCATCAAACTGCAGCGATATGGGCGTGTCGAAACGTTCTTCGTCAGGAAGAACTGAGGGCTGGGCAAACGCCATGGAGCCAAGCAGCACGAGGAGGGAAAGGGCCAGTCTTTTCATGATCACCGCCTGAGGTCCAGGGTAAGGAATTGTGAAGCGTCTGCGAGAGTGAACTCGGCCTGCTGGCCGCGGAGATCGGTAAGGGTGATCTCGGTTTCCGGGAGATTCTGGCCAAGGCCGATGACGACAGACCGGGGGTTGTCCGCGGTGCGGAACACGCCCTGGCTGACGGGGCCCAGGACCATGCCTGTGAAGGTCACGTCGTGATCACGCAGGTAGCGGCTTAAGGGAGTGATGCCGGCGACGAGCGGATCGCCGTCCGATGGCATCACGCGGCTGCCGACGGGCGGCATGACCTCGGGAATGGCCAGGTCCGTGTCGGCGACGCGGTCGGCCACGCTTGCGTCGATCTCGCCGGTGGGTTCCTCGACTGCGGCCACCTGGGCCAGGTTGGGTTGCGGGACACTCTCCACCGCGCGGCGCTCCTGCAGTACGGCAGGCACCGGTGACAGCGACGGGCCGGGGAGCGGCCGCGGCAGCGACTGCGCAAGACTGCTGCCGGTCTGGACCGTAGTGCTCGCAGCCGGTGCTGCGACAGGAGGTACCGGAGCTTCAGCAACCTGCGGAGTGGCGACCGGCGGCTGAACGGGTGGTGTGCGCGCGGCCGGTACCGGCGGCTGCACGGTCGTGCCGGCTGGCGGCGAGACGGTCGTGATGGCGGTCTGATCCGGGCCGTCGGGAATGGACACGTTCGTCACACCCGGTTCACTCACGTTAGCCGGCTCGCGGGCTTGAGGAGCCTGAGCCACCGCACTTGCCGGCGGTTCAGCCAGGACGACAGGGGAGAACGGGTTCACGCTCACACGCACGGCGGTCGGCCGGTCCACGGCTGTCTCGTCCTGCTGAGCAAGAACGTCCTCTTCACCTTCTGCCGGCGGCTGGGTGATGAGGAACGGCAGCTCGACGACTTCCAGGTCACGGGCAGCCACGCCCGGCTGCGGGAGCGGTGCAACTACACCCGGGGCAACGTCGCTCGCGACGGGATCGCTGCCGCCCACAGTCGGCAGGCCGGAGCCAGCATCCTGCACCTGGCCGGCTACCAGCGGGGCGACGGGGCTGCCCAGACCGTTCTGGCCGAGGTTCGCGCTCACGCCGTTGCCGCTATTGCCGACCAGCACCTGGGGCTGCTCAGGCTGCCAGATGTAGTTGAACCAGATGAACGCGGCCAGTGCCAGCAGCAGTGCGCCCAGCAGTATCCGCGTGGAACGCGAGGCCGCGCGGCTGCCTGTGGCACGGGTTTCGTCCTGTTCCTCAAGCGGCACGGGAGTAGGCGCGTGTGACTCGAGCGGCTGCTCAGAGAGGGTGGAGTCGAACTCTTCGACCTCATCAGGCCAGGTTGGGTTCGGTGTGTGCCTGTCTGCCATTACTGCACCGCCCCCGGATCCGTACCCGTGTACACGTAGAAGGTAAGTGCGAAGTTGCTGCTGAGTTCCGGGTCGTCAGTTTCCTCACTGCCGCCGCGGCTAAGGGAAACCTGGCGGATCTTCGTGTAACGCTGGAGCTCTTCAAGTGACTGAAGGAAGGTCATCGTCTGCTGGTAGTTGCCTGAGGCGCTGAAATCGAAGCCGAGCGGGCGCACGTCCTGGATGTTCTCGCTGACGTTGCCCTGGCTCAGCTGGTCGAGGATGACGTTGGAAGCTTCCGCTGATTCACGCACCTGGCGGAGGATGCCGGCTACTTCACTTTCGGTGGGCAGCTCCTGGAGGAAAGCGATCCGCTCGAGTTCGAGCAGGGCGACTTCCTCGCGCAGGGTGGGCAGGTTGCGCTCTGCCGCCTCGCCGCGCTGCACTTCCACCTGCAGGCGGTCACGCTCGGACTCCAGCTGGGTGATGCGGTCGAGCGTGGGCCGGTACATGTACAGGTACCAGAGGCCGGCTGCGATGACGACGAGGACAAGGATTATCAGTGCGATGTCCCGCTGTTTCAGGCTCTTGACCGAGAATCCGGTCATTCCTGATTCCCTTCGATGGCACCGATCGTGAGGTTGTAGTTGTACAGCTCGATGTCCTCATCCTGCGTGCGTGATGCGGACTGGAAGTTCACACCGTACTCGGGCGAAGCTTCCAGGGCGCGGATGAACTCTTCCAGCACGGCGGTGCCCGCGACGGTGCCAGATACGGTCATCTCGGCGACGATCGGCGCACCCTCGTAACGGGACGGGTCCGCGCTGGCGGGGTAGACGGACTGCATCTGCAGGCTGCTGAAATCGATGCCCGGCCGGCCAGCTATCGTGACGTTCGGCAGGTACTCGAGCATGTTGCCGACTTCGGCGCTCCAGGCAACCGCACCGAGCCGCACAGAATTGGCGACGGTTATGAGTTCGCGCAGCTGCACCTGCCGCTGCTGCAGCTGGCGTTGCTCGTCGAGCGCAGGCTGGAGCAGCAGCACCCGGTTCTGCAGCTGCGCGTTCTGGTCTTCAAGGTTCTGAACCGACTGGTTGGCCGTGAACTGGAAGACGAACACGAGCGCGAACGCCAGCAGCGACGCCGCCGCGGCCATCGCCAGTTTCCGGATCATTGCGCCGCCTCCGTCTCGATCCACTGCTCGATCTGTTCTTCCAGGAAAGGCAGCGG
>CALDPK010000178.1 GCA_937911855.1 uncultured Trueperaceae bacterium
GTCAAGCAGCTTCTCGAGTGAGAATTCCTGATGGCCAGGCGCACCGTGCTTCTACGCGGTGTAAAGCTCGCCCTGCATGATGTAGAACTCGTGGTCGACTGCGGGCAGGCCGCCCTCGGGCTCGACGAGGATCAGGCCGTACATGCCCTGCATGATGTGGTGGGCGTGGCTGTGGGTGGCGCAGTGGTAGACGTAGATGCCGGGGTTGATGGCGGTGAAGCTGAAGCTGGTGGTTTCACCGGGCGCGGTCTGAGTGACGGCTGCACCGCCGCCGGGCCCGGTCACGGCGTGGAAGTCGACGCTGTGCGCGTAGCGGCTGCTCTCATCGTTGTGCATGTTGACGTGGATGAGGTCGCCTTGGCGGACGCGGAGGAAGGGACCGGGGACGGTGTCGTTGAAAGTCCAGAAGGTGTAGTTGGTGCCGTCAGCCAGGCGGCCGAGGCGTTCGGTGGTTACCAGGTCGAGGACAATCTCGCGGGGAGCGTCTGCTGCGATCGGTCCGGGCATGTCCGCCGGGTCCTTCGCCAGGCTGGGTGCTTCGTCTACTGCGACTACTTCCGGATCACCGACGATCAGGGTGCCTTCCATGCCGATCTGGCGGTGGCCGGGGATGCTGCACCAGTAGTCGTAGATGCCTGACTCGCTGGCTGTGAAGGTGACGGTGGTGCTTTCGCCGATGTTGAAGACGGATTCGGAGTTCACATTGAGCTCGCCGATTACGATGTCGTGTTCCATCGCGTCGCCGTTCTCGAGTGTGAGGTTGACCGTTGCGCCCTCGGGTACGCGGAGTTCGGGGTTGATGATCCCGTCGATGTCGCCCCCGACTCCGACGAAGACGAACTTGCCTTCGATGAAGCCGGTGCTGAGGTGGATATCGACCTGCTCTGCCTGTTGAGGCTGTGTGTCTGGAGTGGCGGGCTGAGACTGTTCAGCCTGCGCCAGAACGTTGGTGTGTTCCCGGATCAGGACGTTGGTGGGCTCGGCAGGCGCCTGAGCTTCGACAATTGCTGGGAGGGGGTAGGGGGTGACTGAGAATGCCAACAAGACTATTACTGCTGCAGCTATGACGGTGGTGATTGCAGTACGCATTTGTTGCTCCCTTCAAACGGATTTCCGTATCTCGGATATCTGTGTCCAAGTATAGGGCCGGGTTGATTGTCCATACAGGGCAATATGTCCTGTGACGCAGGACGGTGCCTCCGCTGCGATATCTTCATGCACTCTGGCTGCCCGCATCACCAAAGGGCTACAATCGGCCAGGAGGTCACACAACATGTCGGAAGTTGCAGCAGCCCGCACCTGGCGCGGGAATGACCGCGTTCTGTTCGGAATCGTTTTCGGTGTCCTCGCGTTCTGGCTGTTCGCCCAGACGACCCTGAACATTGCCCCCGGGATGGCCGCAGATCTCGGCATACAGACGAGCATCATGAACATCGCCGTATCGATCACGGCTCTGTTCTCCGGGATCTTCATCGTCGTTGCCGGCGGGCTGGCTGACCGGCTCGGTAGGGTAAAGGTGCTCAACTGGGGTTTCCTGCTGAGCATCGCCGGCTCACTTCTGGTTGCCTTCACGCCCACGGGCAACAGCGCTGAACTGTTCCTGATGCTGGGACGTATCCTGCAGGGCCTCTCGGCAGCAGCGATCATGTCTTCGAGCCTGGCACTCGTGAAGACCTACTGGGAGGGCGAGGCAAGGCAGCGGGCGATCAGCCTATGGTCGATCGGCTCCTGGGGCGGCTCTGGCTTCGCGGCTCTATTTGGGGGCCTCATGGCGGAAAACGTGGGCTGGCGCTGGATCTTCATCGGCTCCGCCGTCCTGTCGCTCATCGGCATGCTGATGATCCGTGAGATGCCCGAAAGCCGTGCACCAGCCAGGGCGGGCTACAGGTTCGACACCGTCGGCGTCGTGACTTTTACGGTATTCATGGTGGCGCTGCAGATATTCGCAACACAGGGCTCCGTCCTCGGCTGGACCAGCCCGGCAGCCATCGGCCTGCTGGTCACCAGCATCGTCTTCGGCTTCCTGTTCGTCAGGACAGAACTCGGCAACCCCAACAGTTTCGTTGATTTCAACCTGTTCCGGAACCTGACCTTCACAGGTGCCACGATCTCCAACTTTCTGCTGAACGGTACAGCCGGCATACTGATCGTAGCCATGACGCTGCTTCAGCTGGGTGGCGACATGACCGCACAGCAAGCAGGTTTCCTCACCCTCGGCTACGCCATAACGATCGTGCTGTTCATCAGGGTCGGCGAGAGGCTACTGCAACGGTTCGGACCTCGAGACCCGATGCTGTGGGGTTCCTACATCGTTGGCGCCGCCGTCCTGCTGCTGATGCCAACCCAACTGTTGATCGGCACGTACCAGATCCTGGCGATCATCGGCTTCTCCCTGTTTGGACTCGGACTGGCCTTTTACGCCACGCCGTCGACAGACGCAGCACTGTCGAACCTGCCAGCGGATCAGGCGGGCAGCGGCGCTGGCCTCTACAAGATGGCATCCTCGCTCGGTGCATCATTCGGCGTGGCCATCTCAGCCGCCGTATTCACAGCTCTTAGCGCCGATGGCACTACAGTCCAGTGGTTTGAGGGCGTAATCGCATACATCGGACGACAGGACAACTTGGCCGTGCGGCAGGCAGCGCTGGTCGCACTGGGCGTGAACCTGCTCATGGTTGTCGGCGCAGTCATCTCCATCATGCTGACCATCCCGAAGGGCCGGCAGACAAGCAACGAAGCGGCCGACTGAATTGCCATTCATCGTTGGGTCGCACACTTGATCAAGGAGGCATCATGAACAACGCTGTGAAAGCAATTGAGGCAAATCGCGCGGAACTCCTCGAATGGTTCCAGCACATGCACCGCAATCCTGAACTTTCCATGCAGGAGGAAGAAACCGCTAAATTCATCGCGAACCTGACGCGCACCTGGGGTTTTGAAGTGGAGACCGGCATCGGCAAGCATGGTGTAGTCGCGTCCCTCACCAACGGCGACAGCGGTAAGGCCATCGGCATGCGGGCCGACTTCGACGCTCTTCCCATAGAAGAGAAGAACGACCTTGAATACCGCAGCAAAGTTCCCGGGGTAGCCCATTTGTGTGGCCACGACGGGCATACCGCCATGCTGCTCGCTGCCGGCAAGTACCTGGCCGACAGCCGGAATTTCAACGGTACGGTGCGACTCATTTTCCAGCCCGGCGAAGAGACCATGGAGGGCGGTCCTGCCATGATCGAAGACGGGCTGTTCCAGCGATTCCCAGTCGATGCCGTCTTCGGCATGCACAACATGCCCGGCCTCGAACTCGGCAAATTCTTCTTCGCTGACGGCGACGTGATGGCTGCCGTGGACAACTGGGAGATAGAGCTTACCGGCAAGGGCGGCCACGGAGCCATGCCGGAATTCAGCATCGACCCCGTCGTAGCCGGCTCCTCACTGGTCATGGCCCTGCAGACGGTCGTCGCCAGGAACGTGGCCCCGGCCAACAGCGCAGTGGTGACAGTTGGAGCGTTCCAGGCAGGTGAGGCAGGCAACGTGATAGCGAACTCTGCTCTGCTGCGCCTGTCCATCCGCACAAAGACTGCTGAAGACCGCGAACTGGTACTGAACCGGATCCGCACCCTGGCAGCCTTGCAGGCTGAAAGCTTCGGCTGCTCTGTGGTGATCCGCGAAGGCGTGCCGGGAGCAGTGCTTACCAACGATGAAGAGCACACCGCTAAGGCTTACGAGATCGCCAGGGCCGCGTTCGGTGATGCGCAGACCGAGTTCCCCGGACCGACTTTCCTCGGCTCAGAAGACTTTGCCTTCATGCTCCAGGAGCGGCCTGGAACTTACTGCTTCATAGGCAATGGCGACACGCCGATGGTGCACCATCCCGAGTTCACGCTCAATCCGGACATCCTGCCGCGCGGTGCAGCGTACTGGGTCGCACTGGCAGAGGGCTACTTGCAGTAACCGTCATCCCACCGTGCTGGAGAACACGTTGATGACGAGCACCCCGATGATGATCAGGCCGATCCCTATCAGTGCAGGCAGGTCAAGTGTCTGTTTGAACAGGAAGTAGCCGGCTGCAGTTATCAGAACGATACCTACGCCACTCCAGATCGCGTAGGCGATGCCGACGGGCATTACCCGGAGCGCCTGGGCAAGAAGGTAGAACGAGCTCAGGTAAGCCACTGCCATGAGCACGGTGGGCAGCAGCCGGGTGAACTGCTGGCTGGCCTGCAGCAGGGACGTGCCGATCACTTCCAGCACGATGGCTGCACCCAGCATCAGGTAGGCGGTTACGACCGGGGTCATGAATCGCGTCTGCTCGACTCAGTCGGAATGGGCATCCTCGAATCGTAGCACCCCGGTCTGTTTACGTCTGGCGCTGGCCCTGAAGCAGTGATCAGACAGCGGCGGTCGGCTGCTGGCTCAGCGGGGACGCTGCGACGCGCTTGCCAAGCTCGTCAATGCTCAGGAATCCGCTGCCCAGTACCTCGACGTCGTCGCCGCGCTTGAGTACGAAACTGGGGAAGCCGCGTACGCCCCAGCTGCGGTTGAGCAGGAACTCCTGGCGGGTTTCGCTCTTCGCTTCGTAGCTGTCGAAACGCTTGCTGAACTCGGCGAAGTCAAGCTCAAGCCTGGTCACCGGTTCACGGTAGAACTCCAGCTCACCCGGGTCTTCGTTCAGCACATAGAAGCGATGCTGCAGTTCCTGGAAGAATGCTGTCAGCTTCTGAGCGTTCTCGTCACTCTCGCCAAGCATGCTGCGGACGACAACGACAGCGCGGGCGGATGGCTCGGTGTCGTAGTTGAAGTGCTCGCGATCCAGCAGGCCGAGCTTGAAGGGCTGGCCACTCAGTTCGGCCATCTCGATCCAGTGCTGGCGCAGGAAACCACGGAATTTATCGTCCCAGGCGTCTCCGCCGCCGGGGCGCAGGCCGCCGGAGATGATGGAGAACTTCGCTCCCTGCTCTGCTGCCCACTTCGGCAGTTCGCTGACGGTGGGTGCTATGGCCCAGCAGGATGAGCACATGGGGTCACCGACGTAGACGAGCTCCCAGTCAGCCTTTGGTGCTGGTGCCATGAAGCCTGAGTCGTCCAGATCGGCGGGTGCGCAGATCCCCGTGTTGACGTCGCAGACCATGCTGTTCTCAGCGCCCTGAACCATTTTGAGTGTCGACATTCTTTACCTCCATCCGGCACTTGTGCCGGTTACAACCCAATGGTACAGTTAATGCACCAGTTACATCAACTGCACTATTGGAAGGAGTTGACTGGAATGGAACCGAAACTGCCGGAATGCGGCGTAGCCCGCTTCCTCGAACTGCTCGAAGGCCCGTGGGCCACGTTGATCGTGCGGGAACTGCTCCGAGGGCCACTCCGTTTCAGTGAACTCCGCCATGGCCTGCCCGGCATCAGCCCGCACACGCTCACACGGCGGCTCAGGCGCTTCGAAGAGTACGGAGTGGTCTCACGCCGCGTGTTCGCAGAAGTACCCCCGCGGGTTGAGTACGAGCTGACTGAGCTCGGGCTGAAACTCAAACCCGTCCTCGAGAGCATGGCGCAATGGTCGCTGTCAGTACCCGAACCGGCAGTGAGTGCAGAGGCAGCCTAGATTCTGCTGACCTCTGAGTGCTCTCACCCTGCTGCGAGCGCCTCCTGCACCAGCTTCTCGAACCTCACCCGGTCGTAACTGATCAGCAGGCGGGCATTCTCGGAATTGCCGGTCTGCCTGCTCCAGTCCACGACTGTTGCCCCACGGGTCAGCTGCCCGGCAAGCTCCATCTTCACTGGACGCGACTCGACTTCAAGGGCACCATCGGGCTGCAGTGCCCACGCCATAGCCAGGCCATCGGCAGAGCACCAGAGCGGGCCGAGCCGATCAGCTGACCAGCGCCTTGAGCGGCGGGAGATCTCCTCGTAGAAGGCAGCCCGCGGGTTACCTGCAGCGAGCCATGCTTCAACCTTCTCTACTGGCAGTCCGTGGTCAAGGGTGGCCTGCCAGTCCGTCAAGTCGAGTTGGGGGAATGATTCGAGGACGATGTGGGCTGCTTCGGGGTCGAACGCGAAGTTGAACTCAGCTGCAGGCGTGATGTTGCCTCGTGCCGCGACGGCGCCGCCCATCACGACCAGGCGGCTGATGCGCTGCGGAAGTGTCGGATCAAGCTTCACAGCCAGCGCCAGGTTGGTCAGCGGCCCCAGCGCAACCAGAACCAGCCGGCCGGTATGTTCGTGAGACAGCCGCAGGATCGCCAGCGCAGCATGTTCCGCCTCGGCTTCAGCCGAGGCTGGTTGGTATGCGACGTCGCCGAACCCGTTGCGGCCGTGAATACCCGAGGCATCGGGCGCAGCGTGAATGAGTGGTGCCGCTGAACCTGCGAACACCTTTACTCTGGACGGGGCCATCTCGGCCAGTTTGAGCGCGTTCGCCAGGGTGCGTTCAAGGCCGACGTTGCCAGCTGTGACGGTCAGCCCTACGACCTCGTGGTTCGGGTCGTTCAGGGCCATGAAGATCGCCATTGCGTCGTCAACGCCCGGATCAGTGTCGATAAGCAGCGGAATTCGCTCGTGCATGCATCATTATGGCCCGGATGCGCTTCCGCCGATGGTTTCGCCGCGAGCGGTTGTAAGATGAGCGCTTATGGAATCCGGAATAGCTGCGGCGCGCGAACTCGCCAGGCAGAAACACGGTGACTTCAGCCTGCCTGACGTTGCACAGACGCCGATGTTCGAGCACATCACCGAGGTTGCCACCCTGGTTGAGGAAGCGGGCGGTACGGCCGAGATGATCACCGCCGCCTGGCTGCATGACGTGGTCGAGGACACGGACGTCACCATCGAGCAGGTTCGCGAACAGTTCGGCGCGGGAGTCGGCAACCTGGTTGACGGGCTGACCGATCCTGCTGATTACGAGAGCAGGCCGCTGGAGGAGCGCAAGCAGTTGCAGGCGGAGAGGATCCGCGCCCTGGGCGATGACGTCAAGCGCATCAAACTGTGCGATCAGCTGTCCAACGTCCGCCGCGTGACGGAAAGGCCCCCGCTCGACTGGACTCAAGAAAAGCAGTGGACCTACATCGAAGGTGCGCGCAAGATTGCAAACGAGTGCAGGGGACTGTGGCCTCACGTCGACGCAGAATTCGACAGAGTATATGAGATCGCCAGGGAGAAGTATGGGCAGTCAGATGCTTGATTCGGTGAATGTCATCACGCTGTTTTTGTGACGAGGAGTCAGCTTAGCAGTCGATGTCGGCGCCAGCCTGACGTTGAGCCAGTGCCCTGGTGATGAACTCCCGCATTCTTGTATCAGCTACTTTGCGGGTCTTGCTGAACCGGATGCAGCCTTTGCCCATGCTCAGGTCTTTGAGCAGTTCACCAGCCGGGTCGACCTTGCTGATGTCACCGACGTAGAAACTGACGTAGTGCTTCTGGGCGTTAAGACCGAAGAGGCCGCCCTGATCGTCGTCGTAACTGAGCATGCGGTATTTGATTTCTTCTTTGATATCCGGAGCCAGTTCGAATACCAGGTTTCTCAGTTCGATGAGCGTGTCGCGTCGCCAGTCCGCATCCAGGGCAGCGAGGTATTCCTCAGGGGTCGCCACGTCATATTGCATGCAGCAATCATAGGCCGGTCAGCTCCGCTGGTTCAGGTTGTAGTTTCTATGGTCAGGAACAGTTGGCTTTCTAACTTCTGCCAGTTGTAGTTCCCCACGCTGGCAGCGGGGTCCTGTTCGGTGCTGGCGCCGGCATCACGGTGCGCGATAGCGGCCCCGCGAACCCGGGGGCAATTCTTGCAATCGGCACCGCGGACGAGCCCATTGTCATGACAGCTGATGTGGCGGAAGCGGGACCGGATCACTGGGATGGCGTGGCGATTTCGTCGACCGGGTCCAGCCGGGTGCAGCATGCGGAAATCGGCTTCGGCGGCGGCCGGACCGGCATGTCGATACCGGACAACAACGGCGCCAACATCATCGTCTCGGGCAACGCCGTCCTTGACGTGTCGGATTCCCACCTGCACGACGCCCCGCTCTGCCTGGAGAGAATTCCGGGAGGAACACTGCTCCTGACGGGCAGCAACAACACGACTGCAGGTTGCAGCGACGTCGATATGCCTTAGGCGGCCGCTCCCGCGTGTACCTGCAGAAGCCTCGGAGGCCGCACTGTTGCTGCGGCCTCTGTTCACTCCGTGAGCTGGTCGCAGAAG
>CALDPK010000179.1 GCA_937911855.1 uncultured Trueperaceae bacterium
GGAGTGGAACGTCTACCCTCCGCAGGTCGTCACCAAGTCCGCTGGCGAGTGGAGGGTCGACGGACAGGTCCCGCCAGGCGGAGTCAACCTCGTCCTGCGCACTTGGATTCCTCACCCCCGCCGGCCGAAGGAGGCGACGTCCTCCTCGCGCTCAGCCCTGCCCATCCTGAATGAGATCTTCCGCGCCACCCAGCATGTCGAGGCTCAACTCCTTTCGCGGCTGACCTCCGGAGGGCTCCTGCTCCTCCCGAACGAGATGACCTTCTCCTCTGCATCCAGCACCGAAGATGGGCAGTCGACGAACCAGTCAAACGCCGATGCCTTCGTGAAGGAGTTCATCGAGGCTGGCAAGCCGGTGGTCGTAGCAGTCAACAAGTGGGACCTCGTTGCGCCCGAAGACCAGCGGAACGTGCTGAATGACCTGGACCAGGCACTCAGTCACATCGACTTCGCACCGCGGGTGTTCACCAGTGCCACCGAAGGCGAAGGCCTCGAGGAAGTACTGGCCACCGTCGTGCGGGTGTACGACACCGCTCACCAGCGCATCAACACCGGTCAGCTCAACGGCTGGCTCAACGTGTGGACGCAGCGCGTCACGCCTCCCAACTTCAAGGGCCGGCCGCTCAGGATCCTGTACGCCACCCAGCCGGACATCGCACCGCCGGTGTTCATGTTCCACGTCAACAACGAGGATTACGTCACCCGGCCGTACGAGCAGTACCTGCGCAACCGCATCCGCGAAGACCTGGGACTGAGCGAAGTGCCGTTCAGGATGATCTTCAAGTCTCGCACCGGCGGCAAACGCGTCCGCCTCTGATCAGTCCGGCTGCTCCCGGCTGACCTTCAGGCTCACCTTCAGGTTCCCCTTGCGGGTGGAACCGTCAACCGACAGCACTTCGAACGTACCGAGCCCGCGCGCCGTGACCACGACGCCGGGCTCGAGTGAGGTGGACTTGCCAGCCTCCCTGTCACCCACGAACACGTTGCCGCTCGCCACGCCGCGGGCGAACCAGGCACGCGACACCCTGAACGCCCTGGCGCCCAGCACGTCTATGCGCAGCGAGGGCACCACCCCGCTCACCACCGTCGAATCATTCACCGCTCCAGCCATCTCTGCCTCCCTGCTGAAAAGCATGATTGCACACGGGGTATCATTGGCCGGATGAAAAGCATCTCCGTCCTGGGCAGTACAGGCTCCATCGGCACCCAGACACTGGATGTGGCACGCTGGCACGGCTACCGGGTCCGGGGGCTGGCAGCAGCGGACAACGCGGAGCTCCTGCTCAGCCAGGCGATCGAGTTTGAACCCGAACTGATCTCCTGCTCACCCGCTGCTGCGGAGCAGCTCAAGGACCGGCTGCCGGCAGGAACCCGCCTGGCGACGGGTCCGGAAGGTGCTGATGAGGTAGCCCGCCTCGAGGTCGATTCCGTGGTCGCCGCCATTCCTGGCATGGCCGGCCTGCCGCCACTGCGCGCGGCACTCCTCGCAGGCCGCAACGTCGCCCTGGCCGGCAAGGAAGCCATGGTCATAGCGGCACCGCTCATCCGTGAACTGCAGCTGCGGCACGGCTCGAGGATCACCCCGGTCGATTCGGAGCATTCCGGCCTGTTCCAGTGCCTGGCGGGCGAAGACCTGGCCACAGTGCATTCGCTCGTCATCACCGCCTCGGGCGGACCGTTCCTGCATGAGCCGGCCGACCTGTCTTCGGTCACGCTGCAGCAGGCGCTGAAGCATCCGAACTGGAGCATGGGCCGCAAGGTCACCATCGATTCAGCCACCCTGTTCAACAAAGGCCTGGAAGTGCTTGAGGCCCAAGGCCTCTTCAACTTTCCGCTGGACGCGATCGAAGTAGTGGTTCACCCCCAACAGGTGCTGCACGGCCTGGTGCGCTTCCGGGACGGCTCGGTCAAGGCCCAGTTGGGACCGCATGACATGCGGCCGCCCATCCAGTACGGCATCGAGTACCCCGACCGCCCCGCAGCTCCCCTGGAACCGCTGCCGCTGCACGGCACCTGGCAGCTGCTCAAGCCTGACCTGGAGCGGTTCCCGGCCCTGGCGCTGGCTTACGAGGCCGGCAGGCGCGGCGGTTTCGCGCGCGCCTTCCTGAACGCGGCCGACGAAGTGGCCGTCACGGCTTTCCTTGAAGAAAGGATTCCGTTCACGGCTATAGCTCGCGTCCTGGAGGACACTCTTGACCGGGCGCCGGCGGGCGAGCCGGGCTGGGATGAGCTCTACTCCGCCGACCTCGAAGCCCGCGTTGTGGCACACGAACACGTTGCCCGTGCGCAGGCTATCCTGTGAAGGCAATGACGGATATCCGGGGGCAGCAGGCCTCATGACCACAGCAGTAACCATGATCGTAATCCTGCTCGTGTCGATAATGATCCACGAGCTGGCCCACTACCTCAACGCCCGCAGCGTCGGCATCGAGGTGAGGTCCTTCAGCATCGGTTTCGGACCTGTCATCTGGAAGCGCGTGTGGAAAGGCACCGAGTGGCGGCTGTCCGCCATCCCGCTGGGCGGCTACGTTGAACTGCCGGGCATGGCTCCGAAAGTCAACGAGGACGGCACGCTCGAGGCGCCCGACGAAGGCATGGCCAGGGCGAGCCTGCCAGCCAAGGTGTGGGTGCTCATCGGTGGCGTCATCGCCAACTTCATACTCGGCGTGCTCCTCATCACCGCCGTGATCATGATCGACCCGTCCTACCGCAGCGTCACCGCTGACCTGCCGGTCAGCACCGTCGTCGGTTCGGTGGAACCGGGTTCGATCGCCGAAGGAATCGGCCTGCAGGCAGGCGACCGCATCGTCAGCGTCGCCGGGGTGGCTGATCCCGAACCGCAAAGATTGGTCGGCATCATCCGCGGCGACACGGACGAGGTAGCCCTGAACGATTCGATCCTCGAGATAACCGTGGAACGGCCGGGCGTGCCGCATCAGGAGTTCAGCCTGCCGTGGCCACCCGAACAGGGTGAGCCGCTGCTCGGCATCGGTCTGGGCCAGGCTGCGATCGGTGCCACGCCTGTCCCCTTCGGAGCTGCGCTGCGCGAATCAACCAGCTTCGGCGTGACGGCGATCCCCACAATGGTCGGCGGTTTCATCCGCGGTTTCGGCACGGTGCTGATGGGCCGGCAGAGCGAGGACATAACGGGTCCGGTCGGCATAGTGACAGCCGTCAATCAGGCCACCCAGATCGGCATCGCGCCGGTCCTGTTCCTGGCTGCGCTGATCAACCTGTCGCTGGCAGTGTTCAACCTGCTGCCCATCCCCGGACTCGACGGCGGCCGCATCCTGCTGGCTGTGATAGCGGGCGTGCGCGGCAAGCCGTTCAAGCCGGGCCAGGAAGAGACCATCCACTTCATGGGCATGATGGCCGTGCTGCTGTTGATAGTACTGATTACCGTAGGGGACGTCGGCAGACTTTTCGGGGGTTGAGTGTCTTGGCTGGTGAAGAGCAGGCTCACGCAAGTGCAGTTCTTATTCCGGCTTACAACGAGGCGGAACGTGTCGGCAACGTGATCCGCGTGGCTCAGGAAGCAGACCTGGGGCCCGTGCTGGTCGTCGACGACGGTTCCCGCGACGAGACGTCAGCGGCAGCCCGTGCGGCCGGCGCTGACGTACTCAGGCTGCCGTCCAACCTGGGCAAGGGAGGAGCGGTGGCAGCAGGCGTCCGCGAACTCGACTGCGAGGTGATCGTACTCATTGATGCCGACCTGGTCGGCCTGAAACCGCAGCACCTGCGCGACCTGGCCCGGCCGGTCCTCAAAGGCGAGGTGGACATGACCCGCGGCGTCTTCCAGGGTGGCCGCTGGAGCACGACGGCAGCCCAGAAGATGATGCCGCAGCTGAACGGCCAGCGGGCAGTGAGACGCGAGCTGCTGGCCGGCCTCAGCGACCTGCACAAGAGCCGTTACGGCATCGAAGTAGTGATCACCGAGGCAGCCCGCTCCGACCACTGGCGCACGCGTGACATACCGATGGCGGACGTCTCACAGGTGACCAAGGAAGAGAAGCGCGGCTTCTTCAAGGGCGTGGGGCACCGCCTCAAGATGTACAGCGACATATTGCGGTCGATGGTGCGCGGCGGGCGCGACGGGCACTGAGCCCCTCCGTCAGCGCCTGAGACCCAGCTGGTAGCCCAGCAGTCCACCCAGTTCCCGCAGCATGTAAGTGAACCGGACGCCACCGGCCCGAACGGGATCGGCCTGCGCGTCGAGGTCGTGGCGGGAAGCAACCCACAGGCTGCGGAACGTGTGCAGGTCATCGGTGACGATGACGACAGGCTCATGCAGGTGCTCGAGGCTGTTCCTCACGTTCTCCCAGCTGCTGGTAGCCTGCGTTTCAGCCACGAGGGCTTCCCGCGGTACCCCGCTGGCTGCCAGCCAGTTCACTCCTGCCTGACCTTCGCTGAACCGGTCCCCGTCCTGCCGGCCGCCGCTGACCACAATGCGCTCGGCGCAGCCCGCCTCATAACGCTCAAGGGCCCTGCGGAGCCGCCGTTCGAACGCCGGTGATGGCAGGCCGTCGTACTGGGCTGCACCCATGACCAGCACCGTTCCGCCGGCGCAGTCGGCCGGCGTGCGGCTGGAGAACAGGATGCCTGACAGGTCGGCGAGTGCCACCAGCAGGAACGGCAGCGGCAGCAGCGTAAGGATGCGCAGGCCCATGATCAGTTCAGTCTCGACTCGATGGCCCGGGCGTGCGCTTCAAGCCCTTCTGCCCGCGCCATGCGTGCTCCGGCTGGTCCGGTCTCCGCCACGAGCTGCCGGCTGCTGCGGACTACGGGCATGACCTTCTGGAAGTCACGCAGGTTCACGAAGCTCGAGAACCTGGCAC
>CALDPK010000180.1 GCA_937911855.1 uncultured Trueperaceae bacterium
CGATAGCGAGATGCAGAACGGGAAACGGGTCAGGTCACGGTCGGATAAAGTGCCGAGTTCCGGCTGGACCAGGGTCGCGGTTACGCCAGGCAGCGGTGAGGTCACGCTGGCAGTTTCTGCAAAGTCGGCCGCCGTGAATTCATGGCTTACGTTGAAGCTCGCCTGTTCGAAAGCGTCCTCCAGGCCAGCCGGCTCAGTATGGACCGTCAGGCCTGAGATGCGGGTCACCCGTCCGATGAAACCACCGGGCGTGCCCGGGGTAACGCCGGTCAGCAGGATGGCGCCGACCTCGAGCGCCTCGAGCTCCGGAGTGGTCGTTGCGAAGGTGATCACGCCGTCCTCTTCGGCTATCAGATCCAGTCCGGCGCTGCCGGTTATGGCAACCGTGTTCTCGGCCAGGACCGTGTCGATCCGCTCATAAGTAACGTCGACCCTGGTGCGCCGGCCGGGACTGACGGTGAACTTGCCTCCGCCGAATGCGGCGTACTCGCCGATGCCATGCGGCAGCACGTCGTAAGTGCCGGCAGCCAGGTCGTTCACCAGCGAGCTGCCGGTCAGGCGGATCGTCTGGTCGTCGCCAAGCACGTGCACGTTGGCCTGGGTGCCTTCGGGCAGGCCGGTGATCACGATCTCCAGGCCCTGTCCGGTTGCGGGTGGGGGAATCGTGCCAGAGTTGCTGCCGCAGGCTGCCAGGAACAGCAGCAAGGGCAGAAGCAGGGCGTGGACGAACTTTCGCTGCGTCATAGTTTGCCTCCACCCGCATGCTGCCCGGTCGCCCATCACCCCGCTATCACCTGCCCGTCACCCGGTGGCAGGACTACCGAGCGCCACATCAAGCAGGTCTAAACTGACGTAATGAATAGAGACCAACTCCTTCCCAAAACCAGCAGGCTGGGCGCCGTGCACCTGTCAGTGACAGACCCTGAACCCGCGCGCCTGTTCTGGACCCGCTACGTCGGCCTGACTGAACTCCCCTCGGTCGACGACACCATCCGCCTGGGCGCAGGCGAGGACGAACTGATAATCCTGTACCCGAACGCCAGCGCACCCGTGGAACGCCGCCGCACCGGCCTGTACCACGTGGCCATCCACGTGCCGACCAAGAAGGACCTGGCGACCCTTGTGGCCCGCCTCGCCGCACTGGAGTTCGGCCAGTCACCCACCGACCACACCGAGACCATGGCCACCTACTTCAGTGACCCGGACGGCAACGGCATCGAGATCACCTTCGAGACG
>CALDPK010000181.1 GCA_937911855.1 uncultured Trueperaceae bacterium
ACATCCAGTTTGATCATTCCGGACTCTATCTTAGACAAATCGAGGATTTCGTTGATCAGCTTCAGCAGGTCGGCGCCCGTCCTGATTCCCAGAGTGTGCATGCGTTCTGCGGTCTTCGGGCCCACCCCGTGAATGCGGTCGACTGGCAGTTTGCTGAGGATGGCGGCAGCGTCTTCCTGCAGGATCACGTTGAGCGCGTCGGGTTTGCGCATGCCGCTGGCGAGTTTGGCCAGGAACTTGCAGTAACTGGCGCCCGCAGTGACCGTCAGGCCCGTCTCGCGTTTGATCTCAGCGCGGATCTCGCGGGCGATGAGCGTCGCGCTTGGCGGGCCCATCAGGGGTGCGGTTACGTCAAGGTAGGCTTCGTCGATGCTGAGCGGTTCGACAAGGTCGGTGTACCTGGCGAAGATCTCCCGCATCTGGTGGCTGACCGTCCGGTAGACCTCGAAACGTGGCCTGACGAAGATCAGGGCCGGGCAGCGTTCCTTCGCCATCCTCGACGGCATGGCGCTGCCCACGCCGAAGCGGCGTGCTTCGTAGCTGGCGGTTGCGACTACGCCGCGGGGACTGTCACTGCCAACGGCAATGGGCTTGCCCCGCAGCTTCGGGTTATCGCGCTGCTCGACCGCCGCGAAGAACGCGTCCGCGTCAATATGCAGGATCTTCCGCACGCGACCATATTACCTTAATTGATAACTGCCGATTGCGTTCACTCGCCCGTGGTCTCTTCTTCCTCGGGCGGAGCTTCAGGCAGGCGGATGACCACCCTGGTCACCGCCAGGCCGTCCACTTCCTGCACGGTCAGTTCGGCACCGTTGGCCCCGACCACGTCCCCGACCTGCGGTGCGCGGCCGAGTTCCTCGACCACCAGTCCGCCGACGGTGTTCGCGTCGTCGGATATCAGGCTGTCAGGGTAGAGCTCGTTGAAGTCTTCCAGCAGCACTTCGCCTTCGACCAGCAGCGAGCCGTCAGGCATCTCGTTGATCTCGGGCAGCGACTCGTGGTCGTGCTCGTCGTACACCTCACCGACTACTTCCTCGATGAGGTCCTCAAGCGTCACGATCCCTTCGGTGCCGCCGTACTCGTCCATGACTACTGCCATGTGAACGCGCAGGCGCTTGAATGATGCCAGCAGGCGCGCTGAGCTCATGTGCAGCGGCACCCTCGGTGCGCGGCGGAGCAGCGGTCGGAGGTCGAACGCTTCGCCTTCGTTGGCGCTGCGCCAGCGGATGAAGTCCTTGACGTGCAGGATGCCCCGGATGTGGTCCAGGTCGCCCTCGTACACCGGGAAGCGGCTGTGCTTGGACCTGACCATGAGCTCTATCAGGTCAGCTTCAGTGGCGTCGAGTGGCAGGCCTTTAACGCGTGGCCGCGGCGTCATGCACTGGTAAACTTCGCGTTCACCGAAGTCGAAGATGGCTTCGATGAGGTCGCTCTGCTCCGACTCGATCTCGCCGCCTTCGCTGCTTTCCCGTACCAGCATCTCCAGTTCGTTGGCCGTGTACAGGCGGTGTCCGCCCTGGAGCGGCAGGTTCATCATGCGCAGGAACGCACCGGCGATGGCGTTCAGCACCCACACGCCGGGCAGGAACAGCAGGTTGAGGAATCGCATGGCGGGCATGACGCCTGTCGCGATGCCTTCCGGTGAGTGCAGGGCCATGGCCTTGGGGATCATCTCGCCGATCACCACGTGCAGGTAAGTGATGACACCCAGGACGAACACCGTGGCTACCGTATGGGCGACGGCTTCACTGAGGCCGAACCACTGCTGCAGCGGCCCGTACAACCAGCCGGCGATCGTGGGTTCGGCGTACATACCGAGGGCAACGGTGACGAGGGTGATGCCCAGCTGCGCGACGGCTATGAACCGGTCCTGCAGCCTGGTGTTCTGAACGATCTTCAGGGCTTGACGCGCTGATGCTGACTGGTCTGCGAGTGCTTCGAGCTTGAACGAGCGGGAAGCGACGATCGCGAACTCAGCCGCGACGAAGATCGCGTTTACGAATATCAGTACCGCCAGGATGACCAGTGGGACGAGGTAGGTCATGCTTCCGCTCCGCTGCTGGTGGTCTCGTCTGCCGGTGCTGCTTCGCCTGCCGATATGGCCGGTGGGGTGAGGCTTACTTCGGTGACGGCGTACTCGTCGACCGATTCGACCCGCAGGAGCACCTGCTGGAGGTTGACTTCATCACCCACGCGCGGGGACCTTTCGAGCAGGTCCATCACCAGGCCACCGATCGTTTCAGGGCCGTCTTCGGGGAACGTGAGCAGCAGGCGTGCGTTGGCTTCGCTCACGAGCATGTCGCCACGGACGTGAATGCGGCCGTTCTTGTCTTCGCGGAACAGGTCGGGTTCCAGGTCGAACTCGTCCTGAAGTTCGCCGAATATCTCTTCCAGGATGTCTTCCAGCGTGACGATGCCGGCCATGCCGCCATACTCGTCGAAGATGATGGCCATGGTGGAGTTCTCCTGCTTGAATTCCTGCCACAGTTCATAAACCGTCATGCTTTCAGGGCTCAGTTTGGGTGGGCGCATCACGTCACGCAGGTTGCCGTCGGGCGTGGTCAGGTCAAAAACGAACAGGTCGCGGATGTGCAGCGTGCCGATAACGTTGTCGATGGTGCCTTCGTAAACGGGGAAGCGCGTGTGGGCGTCGTTGGAGAGGCGGCTGAGTGCTTCTGCCGGTGGCGTGTCCACGTCGATGGCGGAAACGCGTACCCGGGGGATCATGATCTGCCTGACGACACGCTCGTCGAGCAGGAACACGTTGTGGAGCATCTCGCGTTCGCTGGCGTCGATCACGCCACCGCGGGCACTCTGCTTGAACAGGCCTTCGAGTTCCTGCGGTGAATGCACGTGCACACTGGTTCCGCCGTAAGGGATGTTGAACATGCGCATGATGGCGAAAGCGGAGCCATTGAAGAAAGTGATGAACGGGCTGAGGAGGACAAGCGATACCTGGAGTGGCCTGGCGGAGGCGACGGCTACCCGTTCGGGGAAGCGCAGCGCTATGGACTTGGGAAGCAGTTCACCGAACACGACCTGGAAGCTCGTGATGCCCAGCAGGATCAGCACGGCCGTTACTCCGGCGGCTGTGGCCTCGTTGGCAATTCCGATGCTGGTGAGCCAGGGGGCAAGGACCGGTGCGAATATCGCCTGGCCGGCGTAACCGGCGATGAGGCTGGTCAGCGTGATGCCGATCTGGGCTGCTGCTATTGCCCGGTCCAGCCGGTGGTGGTCTTCGAGGATGCGGAGAACCATCTGCGCCGGTCTTGAGCCGCCAGCTGCCATTTCGCTTATGCGCGTCTTCCTGGCGCCGACCAGAGCGAACTCTGCAGCGACGAACAGCGCGTTGATTATCGTCAGTACGAGGACAACGACGAGCGTGAGCAGGAATGCCATCAACACGTCGGACCTGCTAGACAGGCAGGCCGCGGTTTCCCGGAAAGTTCGAGGCTACCGGGCGGTTCTCCCGGTTCGTCTTCGGACTTGATGTTGGAGGGACTTCGCGGCTCCGACTCGGCTTCAGCCGAGAACAATGTAGTTACCACAAGCGGACTATAGCAGATGCCGGGCAAAGCCATGTGATGCGCGCTAATATCTTCGAAACTGCCGTGCCAGACGCAGCAACTTCACGCATCAAGCAGCAACAGCAGAATCATCACACCGAGTTGCACCGGCAGTACCAGGCCGGGAGCCCCGAAGGCGGTCAGCAGCAGGACCGGCGCGCTGGCCAGAAGGGCAGCAACGATCCACGGCTCCATGCGGCGGGGCGGAGCTCCTGTCCAGGAACTGTACTTCTCAAGCCACAACACCGCGCTCAGCAGCATGCTGGCTGTCAGCAGCAGGTCACCGGGGACAGGCGTCTGACCGCCGACCGTTATCCCGAGGACATCTGCGATTATCGCCGCGAGTACCGCGAGGATCCCGGCGGGGATGATGCGGCCGATGGTGCGGTGCCAGGCGCTCAAGGGCAGGTGTTTCGGATAGCCGCCCACCCCGAGCGTGAACGCGGCCAGGTTGGCCATCACAAGCGCAGCCATGAGCAGCCCGAATGAACCGGCCAGGGGGGCGAAGAAGATGACCGCTACCACGGCAGCGAACTGGACGACCAGCCGCAGCTGGGCTCCCAGAGGCCGCCGGTAAAGCATCGAGAAAGTGCGCCAGGCGATCGCGTGGAACTGCGGCGCCCCGGGTCGGGGTGGCCTGATGCTGCGGCTGGGCCTGGTGGCGCCGGGCTTGTCGTGCAGGGTTGCCAGCAGGCGCGCGCGGTAGGCCGGATCGAAGTCCGCCGGGATGCCGGCCATGCCGGCGATGAGGTTCAGCTGCCGCATGGCGCTGAGTTCACTGAGCACGAAGCTCTGCGCAGCGAAACGCGGCGGATAACTACGCTCCAGCGTACGGTGTACGACGTAAGCGCTGCCTGCCGCCAGCAGCAGCGGCAGGAACAGGCTCACCGGGCTGTTGCTGCTGAACGGAGCCGACAATCCCACAGTCGGCAGGAACACCCCGATGAGGGCGAACGCGGTCGCCAGCGGAAGCAGGATTATCGTCCGCAGGTCAGCGTCCGGATTGCCCCACTGGTTGTAACGGATCCAGCTCAGGTTCAGGTGACTGATGAGGATAAGCGCCAGACCGGGCCCCGCATACCAGGCGTGATAGTGAAACCAGTACGGAGCCACCACCGCGAACACGGTGCCGATCACCAGGCCGATCACGCCCAGTGAGACCCACCGCTTCATGAAAGGCCAGCGCAACACCGCGAAAGGCTGCACACCACTCAGGACAAGCCGGTAAACGTCGCGCCTGTTGACGTGCACCGGCGCAGCGCGCGCCCGGTAGATCAGACTGCCGAACACGAACGTCAGGGTAGTGGCTATCGGAACGCCGATGGGCACGGGCAGCGGTTCATCAAGTCTGCCCAGCAGCTCGATGCCCGAGATGGCGAACACCACCATCCAGAAGAGCAGGTACAGGATGGTCCACCAGCCCACCGACTTGCCGATCCAGTCGACGTACTCGCGGGTAGCCCGCCGCAAGGTCAGGTTGCGCAGGTACGTAACTCCTGCTGCCGGATCTGCGCCTGAGGGAACTGCAGGCTGGTTCACGTGTGCAGCTGTCCGTCGACGAGCTTCAGGTGGCGTGCACCAAGGTTGTCCAGCAGCTCGCTCTGGTGGCCGGTCAGCAGGACGGTGCCGCCATGCCTGCAGCGTTCCTGCAGCGCCTCGTTGAGGAGCGACTGCGATTCAAGGTCAAGGCCGTTGTAAGGTTCGTCGAGCAGCAGAAGCGGCGTGTCGAGGCCCAGTGCGAGTGACAGGGCCAGCTTCTGCCTCATGCCGCGCGAGTGGGTGGATGGATACTCGCCGGTCCTGGTTGTCAGTCCGAAGCGGTCGAGCCAGTGGCTCATGCGTTCTTCCGCCTGGGGCTGCGCATAGATGAGTGACTGGAAGCGCATGTGCTCAGCCAGGGTCAGGTCTTCGTAAAGAGCTGCTTCATCCGGTACGAACACAAACCGCGAGCGGGCGTCGTTGCTGGTCGGCCGCAGTCCGTCGATGAAGATCTCGCCGTTGCTGGGGAGCAGGTTCACAAGGGCACGCAAGAGCGTGCTTTTGCCGGCGCCGTTGGCTCCGGTAAGCAGGGCAAGTTCACCTCTGTTCAGCGTGAGATCCACATGACTCACGATCGGTGTACCGCCCAGTTTCACGGTAAGTTCTTGAACTGCTAAAGGTTTGTCAGTGGCTGGCATCGCGCTCCAACCTACCAGAAAACACATGAAGCGCCGTGTTATCTTGTTGCGATGAACACGCAGCTTTTAGAGGTTTACGGATGGACTCCGGCGCTCGAACAGGAGTTCCGCGAAGCTGCAGACCCCGGTGACGTGCCCGGCCGGGTACTTGGTCATGAACGCACCAGCCTGCGCGTCATCACACCCGATGGCGAACGCCAGGTGACCGCTGGCGCCCGCTTCCGGCGCGGCCGCGGCCGCGACAAACCCGTCGTCGGTGACTGGCTGTTATTGCAGCCGATATCCGGTGACGAACGCCTGAACTTGCGGCGCATCCTCACCCGCACTTCCAGCTTCAGTCGCCTCGCCAGCTCCAGGCGGAATACGGACGGCACCATCGGCGGCAAACCCGACGAGCAGGTGCTTTCGGCCAACATCGACACTGTGTTCATAATCACCGGCCTTGACGACGATTACAGCCTCCCGCGCATCGAACGGTACGTCGCCACGATCAAAGACGGCGGCGCCCGACCTGTCGTGCTCCTGAACAAAGCCGACCTTGTGGGCCCCGAGGTCGCCGCCGCCAGGCAGGCGGAAGTGCGCATCGCACTGCCGGAAACTGACGTGCACATCCTCAGCTTAGAAGAGAACACGGGTCTGGAGGCACTCGACCCGTACCTCGGGCCTGGCCGCACCATCGCGCTGATCGGATCATCCGGGGTCGGCAAGTCGACGCTGGTGAACAGCCTGACCGGTGCCGACACCGCCCTGACCGGTGAGACGCGTGCGAGCGACGGCAAAGGCCGCCACACCACCACCTGGCGTGAGATGTTCCTGCTGCCTGACGGTCGCGGCATCATGATCGACAACCCCGGCCTGCGCGAAGTGGGCGTTTACTCCGAGAACGCGGCGGAAGCGTTCACTGACATCGAGCAGCTCGCCGCCCAATGCCAGTTCCGCGGCTGCACCCACGAGAGCGAACCGAACTGCGCGGTGCAGGCAGCCGTGAAGCGCGGGGAGCTCTCACCCGAAAGGCTTGAGGCTTACCGGGCAGTCGTTTCCGAAGCCGAACAGGTGGGCGACTGGCTGCGTGAAAGTGAAAGACGCCGTGACCGACGCCCCCGCAGGGGTTGACGCGGCGTAACATTGCCTCATGACGACTGAGCCGCAACCACGCGGCAAACTACTGATCACCGGTGCGGCCGGCTTCATAGGCGGAAACTTCAGCCAGTACATGGCCGACAGGCACCCGCACCTGGAACTGCTCCTGCTGGACAAGATGAGCGCCTACTCCACCATGGGGCCCATCCTGCCGCTCATCGACTCGCAACGGGCGCGCTTCGTAAGGCTCGACCTGGCCGACGAGCAGGCAGTTGATGACCTGCTCGCAACCGAGAAACCGGACCTCATAGTCAACTTCGCTGCGGAGAGCCACAACGACCGTGCCATCCGCGACTCACGGCCGTTCGTGGCCAGCAACGTCATGGGCGCTTACAACCTGCTCGAATCTGCCCGCCTGCATGGCACGCGCCGGCTGGTGCACGTCTCGACCATCGAGGTTTACGGCGAGCAGGCTGCCGGCGTGCCCTGGTTCACCGAAGGCAGCCCGCTGAACGCCAAGACCCCGTACTCCGCATCAAAAGCAGCAGCTGACCTGCTGGTCCGCGCGCACATGCAGACTTACCCGCACCTGGACGTGGCCATGACGCACTGCGCGAACAACTACGGGCCCTGGCAATTCCCGGAGAAACTCATCCCACTCGCCATCACCAACATCCTCAGAGGCAGGAAAGTGCCGCTGTATGGTGACGGCCTGCAGAAACGCGACTGGCTGCACGTACTTGATCACTGCCGGGGCATCGAACTCGTCCTGGACCGGCAGCGGCAACCCATCCCCAAAGAAGCAGCCACCAACCCGGAGCTGCTGCCGATCTACGATTTCTCGGCCCGCCAGGAGCTGAGTAACCGCGAGATAATCAGGCATGTCACCGACGCGCTGGGTGTCGACTTCGACGAGTGGACCGAAAGCGTCCCGGACCGCCCTAACCACGACCGCAGGTACCTGATCGAACCTGCGAAAGCTGAGAACGAACTTGGCTTCAGGCCGGAGACTGACCTGGCTGCTGGCATCAGCGACACGGTGAACTGGTACCGCGACAACGAGGACTGGTGGGGCCCCCTCGTTTCACGCGAGAAACTGCAGTTCGACTGGACTGATGCTCACAGCCGCTGAACAGCGCGCCGGCCACGCGCGCCGCATCACCACCGCTCTGTTCATAAGCCAGAGCCTGGGCTCAGCAGGCAGCATCGCAGCAGCAACGGTAGCCGCCATAGTCGGCGCCGAACTGTCAGGGCTTACTTCGCTCTCAGGCCTCCCAGCCGCCATGGTCCAGGTGGGCGTAGCACTTGGTTCACTGTTCTGGAGTAACCGCTCGGACAGCATGGGCCGGCGCGGTGCACTCAGTGCCGCGCTCCTCACCGGCGCGACCGGCGCGGCGCTCTCCATGCTCGGCGTCGTTAACGGTAACTTCCTGCTCGTGCTCGCCGGCCTGTTCGTGACGGGCTCCGGGACGGCGGCAGTGCAACTCGGCCGCTTCGTCGCAGCGGAAGTCAACCCCAGG
>CALDPK010000182.1 GCA_937911855.1 uncultured Trueperaceae bacterium
CGGAAGTACCTGTCGTGGACCGAATCAAGCCGCTCTTCAAGCTGCGCGACCTGCTTGAGGCCAACGTTGACGACCTGGCCCGCACCATTACGCAGGAGGCCGGCAAAACCTTCGCGGAATCCAAGGGCGAGATGCTTCGCGGCATCGAGAACGTCGAGGTCGCCTGCGGCATGCCCATCCTGCAGCAGGGCTACAACAACGAAGACATCGCCCGCGGCATCGACGAGCACATGTTCCGCCAGCCCATCGGCGTCGCCGCAGCGATAGTGCCCTTCAACTTCCCGGGCATGATTCCCCTCTGGTTCCTCCCCTACGCCGTAGCGACCGGCTGCACCTTCATCCTCAAACCCAGTGAGCGCGTGCCCCTCACAATGCAGAAGTTTTACGGACTGCTTGAGAAGGCCGGCTTCCCGCCGGGCGTGGTCAACCTGGTCAACGGCGGCAAGGAAACCGTCGACGCTATCCTCGATCACCCGCTCATCCGCGGCGTCTCGTTCGTCGGCAGCACCCCCATCGCCCGCTACGTCTACTCCCGCGCAGCAGCCAACGGCAAACGCGCCCAGGCACAGGGCGGTGCCAAGAACCCGGCCGTCATCATGCCTGATGCCGACATGGAGATGAGCACCCGCATCCTTGCCGATTCAGCGTTCGGCTGCGCCGGCCAGCGCTGCCTGGCCACCAGCGTCGCCATCACCGTCGGCGACGCACGCAACGAATTCACTGAACGCATCACCGCGGACGCGCAGTCCCGCAAGGTCGGCTACGGCCTGGAGGACGGCGTCCAGATGGGACCCGTCATCAGCCAGCAGAGCCGTGACCGCATCCAGAACCTGGTGGCGCAGGGCCGTGACGAAGGTGCACGCGTACTGGTCGGCGGCGACAAGCTCGACGTCGAAGGCTTCTCGGACGGCTACTTCTACCATCCGACCGTCCTGGACGACGTGCAGCGGGGCACCACACTTGCCAACACGGAAGTGTTCGGCCCGGTGCTCTCGCTGATGCACGCCAGCAACGTCGAAGAAGCCATCGAGATGGCCAACGACCGCGCATTCGGCAACCAGGCCTGCATCTTCACCAGCTCCGGCGCCAACGCACGCGCGTTCCGCCACTCGGTCCGCGCCGGCAACATCGGCGTGAACCTGGGAGTTGCCGCGCCCATGGCCTTCTTCCCCTTCAGCGGCTGGGGCGACAGCTTCTTCGGTGACCTGCACGCCCAGGGCCGCCACGGCGTCGAGTTCTACACCGAAACCAAAGTCGTGGTCGAGCGCTGGCCGCAGACCTGGACCCGCCAGTTCTGAACCCGAACTGATCGCGAGGTAACAGGTGCCCGGACCGTATGTCATGGTCCGGGCACTTTTTCGCGTCAGTCGGAATCCATGGTCCGGGGACTGCAGATGTCGATCATCAGCGCGGCGCTTCCGTCATTCAGGCGTCTGATATAGTCACCCATGAAAATTCAGCCTGGCAGGACGGTTGCCGAGCTCAAGGAGCTGCGCGACCTGACCGGTGACGCACACGGCGCCCAGCGCGTCGCCTTCACGCCCGTGTGGAAGGCCGCGCGGGACTGGCTCAAGGGCAAACTCGCTGAACTTCCCGTTGAAGTCGAGGAAGACGAAGCCGGGAACCTGTGGGCCACCCTTGAAGGTGAAAATCCGAAGGCACTGCTCATGGGCGGTCACATCGACAGCGTGCCCAACGGCGGCTGGCTCGACGGCTGCCTGAACACACTCGCCGCCCTTGAGTCACTCAGGCGGATAGCTGCACAGTATGCGGGCAGCAAACCGCCGTTCACGGTCAAACTGGTCGACTGGGCTGACGAGGAAGGCGCGCGGTTCGGCATGAGCCTGTTCGGCTCGGCAGCCTTCTCAGGCAACCTGGACATGGAACGCAGCCGCACGCTCACGGACCGGGACGGCATCCGCCTCGAGGACGCCCTGCGCGAACACGGGATAGAACTTGAAGAGGCCCCCAAGGCCAGCAGCCGTCAGGAGAACGCCGGCGCCTACCTTGAGCTGCACATCGAACAGGGTCCGGTCCTGCTTGACCTGGACCTGCCGCTCGGCGTGGTGCTCGGAACGTTCGGCGTAGAGCGCCATGAGATCACCTTCAGGGGTCAGGCAGCACATTCGGGTTCAACACCGATGGACCGGCGCAAGGACGCTTTCCTGGCCGCAGGCCGCATGGGCCAGGAGGTGTACACGATCACGGACCGGCACGGCGGCGTCAGCACCATCGGCTCCTGCAAGACGAAGCCGGGCATAGTCACCAGCGTGGTCGAGGAATGCACCATCACGCTGGACCAGCGGCACCTGGACGCGGACGGGCTGGCAGCCCTGCTCGCCGATGCGCGCGCAGCGAGCGAACAGTACGCCGGGGAAGCCGGCTGCACCGTCGACTGGAGCCGTCTGTGGCGCATCGAACCGATCCTGTTCGACGATGGCCTCATCGAACTGTGCGACGAGGCGATTACCGAGGTCGCCGGTCAGAGTCACCGCCTGCCTTCAGGCCCCCTTCATGACGCGGCTGAGGTCGCCCGTGCTGGAATCCCCACAGTGATGATGTTCGTGCAGAGCCTGCACGGCATAAGCCACAACAAGATCGAGGACACCCGCGAGGAGCATATCGAGCAGGCCGTGCTGGCATTCGACCGGCTGGCGGATAAAACGCTGCAGTGGCTGAATGGCGATGCGGTATGAGCAGGCTGTCGGTCCGTTACTGATCAGAGATCTGTTCCGCCCCTGGCTGATCGGTACTCAGCCAGGGGCGGAACGGATCAAGCTGACTTCAGAGAAACGCAGTGCAGTCCAGGCCGGTCGTGCCGCCCACCAGGTCCAGACCCGTGGCAGCACCGCCGATGTTGACGGTAAGGCTGGCAGTGGCGCCGACTACCCCGGCAAAACTGCCACCGATGACACTGCCGAGCCCCAGGCCCGCGACGTTGTTCAGGTGGGCCTTGAGCAGGCAGCACGCCTGCGCCGGTGAGCCTCCTGCGAAGCCGTCCAGACACTTGTTCAGGCCACTCACCGCGAACACCAGCGTGAAAGCGTCATCGTAGAGCTTGATCGCGTACTCGGTCATGGTCTGACCGCGCCCGTCGAAGGTGACGCCCAGCGTTTCACCCGTGTCCGCCTGCACGCGCCACCAGGCTGACCGGTCCGCGCTCCCGCTGTCCGCCGGCAGCACCAGGTGATAGCCAGACTCAAGATCGCGGCCCGCGTTGACCGCAGCTTCACCGCTCAGGCCGAACTCGCGCGGGTCAGCTCCGGGCTCCAGGACCGTCAGGTCAGAACCGGCTGCAAGCGCCGCCGCTATGGCTTCAGCTGCACTGAAGCGGATGACTTCGGCTTCGGCGGACTGGCTCGCCTGCACGTCACTTTCAACGAACGTCTCCCATACGCCCAGCAGCATCCCGTCGCCCGCGGCCAGCTCCAGGCCGGATCCTGACAGGGTGGCCCTGGCGTTGCTCACGATGTCGATGCTGGACACAGCCACCGGGTCCGCGCGGGTGCCGCTGAGTCCGCTGCCGAACACCAGCAGGGTGGGTTCCGCGCGCCAGCTCAGGCTGTCCTGACTTCTGGCGACAGCATCGAAGACCTGGCTGGTCAGCAGGTGCTCAAGTGGCGAGGCGCTGCCGATCGCACTTTCGAGCTGGATGTCCGTTGGAACGCCGTACTGCAGTGCCAGCACGTATTCAAGGAACGTGCGGGTGTTCAGGAAGCGGGCGAAGAACTCGTCCAGAACCCACTCGGGCCGGTAATCACCGGTGATCGCCATGAGCCGCTCCTCCCGCATGAGCTTCAGCTCTGCCTCCTCACGGCTGTCACCAAGGAAGGCCCTGCCGCCCGCAGCGCGTTCGTCGGCACCGATCATGTCCATCAGCTGGCGTTCGTGCACGGTCACGGTTTCGCCGGGCGCGATCAGCGTGTATTCAAGCCAGAAGCGAGTGAGGGCGAGCGGCGGACCGTCATCCTCGCTGTCAGCGCCACCGCCGAGCCCGGACAGGGCGCCCAGCGCACTCATGAAACCGCCGCGGACATTGCGGAACACGCCCGCGGCCTGATCAGTGGCAGCATCGGGCGCCAGAAGGGAACCTTCAAGGTCGAATGCCACCGCGCCGGCAGCGATGCTGTCATCCACGAACGGGATGAAGAAATCGCTTGCGTCGAGGATGTCACCGATGGGCGCGCCAGCACCCAGTTCACCGAGCGCGCTTGGCGCATTGGCGTAACTGACGATCTGGCCGTTCAGGTAAGCGGTCGGCATCTCCCATCGTCCCATCACGGGATTCACCTCGAGTGTGTCGCCTTCCTTGCTCTCGGCGAACGCCTCGATGCGCAGCCTGTGCACGTACTCCCCGGGTACTTCTCCGAGCAGTTCGGTGTGCGCTTCCGGCAGGCCGATGCCAGCAGGCAACGAGGCCGGCAGTGGCGTCCAGTCTGCGCCTTCGCCCAGGCGGTACTCAACCCAGGCGTGTTCAGCCGCTGCTTCGATCAGTTCGGTCAGTGCCGCGGGGGAACCGAGTTCCACGCCGTGTGCTGCCAGGGCCGCTGTCAGCTGGCCTGCGGCCAGTTCGGCGCGGCCGAGGAGCTGGGCGTCCACTTCGACAGGTGCCAGCAGCTGCCTGAGCGCACTGGCGACCGCCGCGTAATCAAGCCCGTGCTCACCGGTGAGGCCGTCCAGTTCGTTCAGTACCGCAGCGGCGGCTTCGCGCCAGTTGCCGTCATCAGGTGCTGCCGCCGTGGTGGCTAGCAGGGTGCGGGCATCCGCCTCGCTGAGCTCGCCGACCATGATCCTGGTGTCGTAGCCGGCGTTGCGGAGCAGGTTCTCCAGCAGCAGTGCCTGGTCGAACGAGTTGCCTGCACCGCTGATCAGGGTGCCTTCTGCGCCGCGCAGCACACCCCTGTAAGGCTGGTAGGCGATGTTCTCACTGAGCCAATCGCGCAGGCCCTCCGGTTCCTCGAAAGCAAGCTCGAACGCCAGTGCGTCCAGGTCGAACAGGCGCCGGTCCAGGGCCGCCCTGAGCTGTTCCACCAGGTCCAACGTCTCGTTGAGCCGGGCGCGTGCCGCTTCGAAACCCGACACGTCCGCGCGCGCCTGAGCCAGCAGGGCCGGCTGCATGCCGGGGGTCAGAAGCAGCATGCCCAGCACTATGAACACCTTGACGGCATTTACTGCCGCGCTCTCATGCCAGCCAGTTCTTTTCTGCATTGTCAGCCTCCGTTGGTTACTGCAGGCAGGTTACCCGCTTGGCGTCAACGGTGCGTCAATGACAGTGGCCCGGTCAGCGGAAACCGCCCCGGGCCACATGCTTTTCTTGACTGCTCAGCGGATGCCGTCGTAGATGCTCTCGTCCACCACGTCTTCGTAGGCGATGGGTGCGCTGATGAGACCCACTTCGACGAGGGTCTCCACAGAGCGCTCCCAGGCTTCACGGTTGAGTGAACCGACTTCGGTGTCCGGCGTCGGGATGGTCAGCTTGATCGCTTCAGCGGTCTGCCAGGTCTGGTGGATCTCGGGGCTCTGGGTGGTGCCGGAGCCGGCGCAGGTGTCGCCGCACTGCGAGATGACGATGGCGGTCGCTTCAGCCTGGTTGTCGGCGGCGTACTCCCAGCCGCGGATCGAGGCGCGCAGGAACCTTTCGGCAACCTCGCGGCCTGACATGCCTGAGCCCTTGAAGTTGTCCGAGGCCAGCACGTCGTTGTTCATGAAGATGAGGTCCTCGAGCAGGTCCGCGCCGATGTCGGCAGGATCGAGGACGTTGAGCACGTCGAGCGGGTAGCCGAGGCCGACGATCTGGTCGAGTTCGTTGTAGGTCATGGCGCTGGCGGCGTCAACCTCGTCGGGGAACACGAGGGCAGGGTCGAAGGCGTACACGACGGCTTCAACGTCAGGGCTGGTCACGGTCGGGTCGAGGTCACTGAGCAGGTCCGCCTTCGAGAACACGGCGGCTGCAGCGAACTCGTTGCCGAAGGCCCACACGCCCACACGGCGGCCGGCCAGGTCGGCGAAGGTTTCGATGCCGCTGTCGGCAAGCGCCACCAGGCGGTAACCGGCCAGCTGGTAGATCTGCGCGATCTGGGTGACTTCAAGTCCCTGTTCACGCTGCACGAGCATGTTGGCTATCCAGTCGGTACCGAAATCGCAGTTGCCGCTGGCCACCTGCACGGTGGGGTTGACGCTGCCGCCGTCCATGATCGTCACGTCCAGGCCTTCCTCGGCGTAGAAGCCTTTCCCCTGGGCCACGAAATAGCCGACGAACTGAGCCTGCGGGAACCATTTGGACTGGAAGCAGACGTCAACAAGGTCATCCTGCGCCTGCGCCGAACCGGCGAAAACCGCCAGGGCCAGGGTTGCTGCTGCAATAAGTTTCTTCATGTCAGTTCACCTTTTCGGTCCGCCGTACTTCCTGGCGGTCAAGAACTCATGCTGGAGGAACGGAATGGTCAGCCCTCCTCTCCGCGGTTCGACGCGTGCCAGCTGGTGGAGACGCGTTCCAGAACGGAAACGAGGGAGTAGAGGAGTATCGAGAAGATGCTGGAGATGACGATGGCAGCGAAGGCCACGTCGAACGCTCCCTGGCGGGCGGACAGGCTGATGCGCTGCCCCAGTCCGCGCGGCGGCCCCGGGATGAGGAATTCGGCGACTATCACGCTGATCACGGCCACGACAACGCCGATCTTGAGGGCGTTGAACAGGTACGGCAGGGCGTTGGGCAGCCTGAGTTTCAGGAACACTTCGTGCGGTCTGGCGGCGTAAGCACGCAGCAGCTCGACTTTCAGCGGATCGACCTGGAGCAGGCCCTGCACGATGTTGAGGACGACCGGAAAGAACGTGACGATGACGACCACGGCCGCTTTCGACTCCCAGTCGACGCCGAAGGCGCGGCCAAGGACGGGAGCCAGGCCGACTATCGGCACCGCGCCGAAGGCAACGGCCAGCGGCAGGAAACCGCGCTGCAGGAACGGGCTGAAGGACACGGCCACGCCGGCAAGGAAGCCGAAACTTACACCGATTAGCAGGCCGAGTGCCACTTCCTGCACGAAGGTGACGTAACTGTCGTTCAGGAGCACCGGCAGGCTCGCCTGCAGCTGGTGCAAGACATGATGCACGCCCGGGAAGATGCCTTTGGGCACCGCGAAGCCGATCACCAGCCCCTGCCACAACAACAGCAGTACAGCCGGTACGACCGCCGGCGGCACGAAGGTCCGGAGCCGTTTCTGCCAGCCCGGTTCCCCGGCACTTTCAGCTAGGCTCAGGAAGCCTGCGCCGGCGACCGCGATGACCAGCATGCTCCCGTAAATCAGCCAGTACGACGCAGACGCCGTGCCGCCTTCGGCCTGCTGGCCCAGGACGGTCATGGTCGCGATGACGAGCGCAACCACGGTCACGACCAGCAGGCCAATGAACGTCCAGCGGTTCATGCCGCACGCTCCCAGGGAGCAACCAGCCGCTGGATCAGGTTGACGGCGCTCACCAGAACGATGCCGAGCACGGCGGAGATGATCAGCAGTATCCACACGTCAGCCACGCTGCCGGACTGCACCTGCCCCAGTATCTGGTAACCCAGGCCGCGGCGGTTGTTGGATTCCGTCTCGGCGACCAGCGCCCCCACCAGCGCGGCAGCCATGCCCAGTTTCAGGCCCGTGAACAGGAACGGAGTGGCTGCCGGCAGCCGCACGCGCCAGAACACTTCCAGCTTGCTGGCGGCGTAGGAGCGCATGAGGTCCATGACCAGCGGTTCGACGGCGCGCAGTCCCTTGGTCGTGCTGACGACGATCGGGAAGAAGCACAGGTACGCGCCGACCAGCGCGGTAGGCAGCAGGCTGGTCTGGATGGTGATACCGAAGTTGCCCAGCACGAGCAGCAGGACCGGAACCAGCGCGATGATGGGAATAGTCTGTGACGCGATCGCCCAGGGCAGCAGCGTCCGCTCCAGCGGCCGGAAGATGACGAACAGCACGGCCAGGATGATGCCGAGGCTTGCGCCCAGCAGGAGCGCGGCTACGGTGCCCATCGTCGTGTAGAGCGTTGCACTGAGCACGTGGCGTTCGTCGCCCAGGGGGTAGCGGCTGAAGAATGGCTGTATCCGCTCGGCGATCCAGTGCGGGAACGGCACCGGATGCTGCGGCAGCGCCATGAAGCATTCCATGACGTCAGAGCCACAGGCGGGCCGGGAGTAGTGGACGTAACGGCTGGTCCACACTGCGTCGCCTTCTGCGGGTGCCCGTGCCAGCAGTACCGTGCCTGCGGCCGGGTCATTCAACCAGTAATCGCGGTACTGACGCAGCTGGGCGTTGCGGGGTGGCGGCTGGGTGAATTCTATGACGCTGCCAGCCCGGTTGTAGTCCTGCGGCTCCTCCTGCAGCTGGCCGTCCATGACGAGCAGGCCTTCTGTGGAGGCGAAGGTGAACTGGCGGACGCTGCCGTCCACGCGCTCAGCGGGCCGTTCGGCGGTGTCGGTCAGCAGCTGGCTGTTCAGCCATACCCGCCGGGTGGTGTCCGCCTCGATGATGCGTTCGTCGGGGAAGCTGAACTGCCGGTTGGAGCCGTCCGTCACGCCCTGCAGCAGCGGGGCGAGGCTGAGGACCGAGCCGGCCAGGCGGACTTCGGAGCCCAGTTCGGCTGAAGGGCTGATCACCAGCAGGCCGGCGTCAGGCTGCAGTACTTCATAGTCATCCTCGACCCGCAGCAACTGCGCTCCGAACGGTGGCGGCACGGTGAAGACGACCGCAGCGCCGTCCAGCACGTACTGTTCGCCCTCCACCAGTACTTCGCCGTCCAGCAGCACGGGACCTTCTGCCGAGGCGAACAGGAAGCGGTCGCGGCTGCCGTCAGGGGGCAAGGCAGGCGGGACACTGCCGCGCTGCAGATGACGCCAGCTGCCGCCTGAAAGCGTGTACAGCTCGAACTGTTCAGGCAGCTCGCTGCCGACCGTCCACGTGAGGGCACCGGCCGGTTCTGCCTCTGCAAGCCAGTCCACCCACGGGCCGGTATGGCCGCTTTCGAGCGCCTCCATTCCGAGGAGCGGCACGCCGGCCGTGTCATCGAACGAGGCTTCAGCAAGCGCCTGCTCGAGCGGCATTCCTTCATCAGGTATTACGGGCGCAGGCTGCACGTAGGCGGTCTCGCGCAGCCATTTGCGGCTGTCCTCCATGTCCCGCCGGGCCATGGGGATGCCGAACAGCAGCGCGGCCGGGTACATGAGCAGCACCAGCACGATGAGGGTGACTGCCACAGGCACTGCGTTACGCACGGCGGGCCACCCTCAGCTTCATGTCAGTGGGCCTCGCGCAGTGATTCGCGCACTTCGGTCGCCAGCTCGAAGAACCGCTGCGACTCGCGGGTCTGCGCGTCACGGGGGTAGGGCAGGTCGACGTCGATAACTTTCTCGATCTTGCCGGGCCGTGGCGTCATGACCACGATGCGCGAGGACAGGAACACTGCCTCGGCGATGGAGTGGGTGACGAACATGATCGTCTTGCGCGTCTGCGACCAGATGCGCAGCAGCTCCTGGTTCATGACCTCGCGCGTTATCTCGTCGAGCGCGCCGAACGGTTCGTCCATCAGAAGCAGCCGCGGATCGAACGCCAGGGCGCGGGCTATCGACACGCGCTGCTGCATCCCGCCTGACAGCTGCCACGGGTACTGACGCTTGAAGTCCGCCAGGCCGACCAGGTCAAGCAGTTCGGCGGCCCGCTTCTCGCGCTCGGCCTTGCCGAAGCGCATGATCTCGAGCGGCAGCAGCACGTTGCGCAGCACCGAGCGCCATTCGAGCAGGGCTGGCGCCTGGAACACGTAGCCGTAATCCCGGTCCATCCTCGCCTGGCGCGGGTCTTTGTCCATGACCTTAAGTTCGCCTGCGGTGGGCTGCTCCAGGTCGGCTATCAGCCGCAGGAGCGTGGTCTTGCCGCAGCCTGACGGGCCGATCAGGCTGATGAACTCGCCCTGGTTGATGGTCAGGTTCGCGTCGCGCAGCGCCACCGTCTCGGTGCCGCGGCCGCGGAAAACCATGTTCAGGTCACGGACCTCGATGACTGCCTCGTCTGTCACGGCGTGATTCAGGACACTTGCCGCAGCAGCAGCTGCCCGCGGTCCTGCTCTCCTGTGAACTCGCCGTTCTCGACCTGCACCATGCCCCGGACCGTCACCAGCTCCGCGCGCCCGTCGACCTCCATGCCTTCGAAGCCGCTGTAATCGACGTTCATGGCGTGAGTGTCAGCGCTGATGGCTCCGCGCCAGTCCGGGTCCCAGATGACCAGGTCCGCGTCGCTGCCCACGGCGACTGTGCCCTTGCGCGGGAACAGGTTGAAGAGCCGGGCCGTGCGGGTCGAAGCAGCGTCCACGAAGCGGTGCAGGTCCAGCTTCCCGCGGCTGACGCCGTAGGTGTAGAGCAGCTTGACCCGCTCCTCGATAGCCGGGATGCCGTTGGGAATCATCGTGAAGGCTTCGCTGCCCATGTCTTTCTGGCCCTTGAAGTCGAACGGCGCGTGGTCCGTTGCGACCGTGTCGATGAGTCCCGTTTCCAGGGCGCTCCACAGGTACTGCTGGTTGCGCCTGTCGCGCAGTGGTGGCGACATGACGTACTTGGCGCCCTCGAAATCAGGGCGTTCCGCGAAGGTCTTGTCGAGCATCAGGTGGGGAATCACCGCTTCGATGCTGACGTCCACGCCGCGGGCTTTCGCGGCAACTGCTGCGTCGAGCGCCGGTTTGCAGCTCAGGTGCACGATGTAGCCGCGCGCGCCGGTCACCTCCAGGAAGGTCGTGAAATGGTGGACGCCGTCGGCCTCCACGCTTTCGGGCCGGCTCGGTTCGTGCCACTCGGGGCCGGATTTTCCTTCGGCCAGCAGCTGCTGCTGCAGCGCGCCGACGAGCTCCGCGTTCTCGCAGTGGGCGGTGACGATCACGCCGAGTTCAGCTGCGAGTTCCAGCACCCGGAACAGCTCCTCGTCGTCGATGCCGAACGCACCTTTGTAGGCGAGGAACACCTTGAACGAAGTGAAGCCTTCAGCTACGAGCTGACGGAGCTGCGCTTCTGTTTCATCGTCGAACTGGGTCACGCCGATGTGGAAGCTGTAATCGCAGGCAGTGTTGCCCCTGGCCAGGTCTTTCCAGTGGGCCACGCCTTCCATCAGGTCGTTGCCGCGGGGCGGGGCGAGCATCTCGATGAACGTGGTGGTACCGCCGAGCAGTGCCGCGCGGCTCCCGGTCTGATGGCTGTCGGCCGTGACCGTGCCCATGAACGGCAGGTAGATGTGCACGTGCGGGTCGATGAAACCCGGGAACACGTACTTGCCGGTTGCGTCAATCACCCGGGCGTCCTCAGGGACGTTCAGACTGCGGCCGATGGCAGTTATCTTCTCGTCCTGGACGAGTATGTCGGCCGTGTAGCGACTGTCGGCGGTGATTATCTCGCCGCCCTTGATGAACAGGCTCACTCAGTTGACCTCCTCAGGTCTCAGTGGATGTCTATGCCTTTTTCCTCGCGGTACTGCTGCATCTTGTCCCAGCGCAGGGTCACGTCCGGGTGGGCGGCACTTATCTCGCCCCAGGTGACGCTTTCGCGCAACGGTGGCCGTTCGACCATGGTGATGCAATCATCGACGGGGCAGACGAGCGAACACAGGTTGCAGCCGACGCAGTCGTCCTCACGCACGTACGGCAGCGGTCGGACCGAGCCGGTGTAGTTGGCCGGATCGACCTTCACGCCGTCGATCGTCAGGTCGATCGACTGGTGGGCGCCTTCGTCGCAGGCGGCGTAGCACAGGTTGCAGTGGATGCATTTTTCAGGATCGATCGAGGCGACCACGCGGAATGACAGGTCCATCTCGTTGAACGGTGAGTACTGCGGCACGCTCGCACCGATGACCTCCTGAACGCTGCTGGCTCCTTTCTCGTCGAGCCAGTTGCTGAGGCCGCTGCACAGTTCATCGATGATCTTGAAGCCGTATTTCATCACGGCGGTGCACACCTGGATGCTGCTGGCGCCCAGGAGCAGGAACTCCGCGGCGTCCCGCCACGTCTCCACGCCGCCCATGCCTGATACCGGCACTTCGAAGTCCCTGGTCGGCCCGAGCTGCATCGTTTCGCTCAGCATGCCAAGCGCGATGGGTTTTACCGCGGCGCCTGCGTAACCGCCGTGACCGCCCTTGCCGGCCCGGTTGGGCTGGATCTGGAAGTTGTCCAGGTCGACGCCGACCACGCTGTTGATGGTGTTGATCAGGCTGAGCGCGTCAGCGCCGCCGGCCAGTGCGGCCCGGGCCGGCACCTTGATGTCGGTGATGTTCGGGGTCAGCTTGACGATGACCGGGATGCTGGCTGCTGCGGCGACCCAACTGGTGATCATCTCGCAGTACTCGGGTACCTGGCCGACGGCCGAGCCCATGCCGCGTTCACTCATGCCGTGCGGGCAGCCGTAGTTGAGTTCGATGGCGTCGGCACCAGTGTCCTCGATGCGCATTACCGCGTCACGCCACACGTCAGGATCGGACTCGAACATCGCCGAGACGATCACGGCACGGTCGGGCCACAGGCGCTTGACCTCTGCGATCTCCCGCAGGTTCACTTCGAGCGGGCGGTCGGAGATCAGTTCGATGTTGTTGATCGCGACGAGTTTGTTGTTGCCGTAGTTGAAGCCGCCGTAGCGCGAGGACACGTTGAGTACCGGGGTGCCGATGGTCTTCCAGACGGCGCCGCCCCAGCCGTACTCGAACGCCTTGTTCACCTGGTAGGCGGTGTTGGTCGGCGGTGCGGAGGCCAGCCAGAACGGGTTGGGGCTCTTAACGCCCGCGAAGTTGATGCTCAGGTCAGCCATTTGTCTCCATGAATCCTTCCTTCACCACGCACTGGCGGCTGCTCGGTAAGCCAGGCGTGGATGTAGCGCGCCGCGAGCTTGCCGTCCTGGACGGCGGTCACCGTCATCGCCTCACCCTGCAGTTTCGTGGCGTCACCGCCTGCGAACACCTTCGGGTTGCTGGTGCGCATGGCACTGTCGACAGTGGCGTAGCCGCGCTCGGTCTGCACGCCGAACTGTGCGAGTACGCGTCCCAGCTTCTCCTGGCCGATAGCCTTGATCACCTGGTCGCACTCGATGACGAAATTGCTGCCGGGAATCTCGCGAACGCCGCGGCGACCATCCCGCGGGTGCGGACCTGATGACGGCCGCCGTCGCCGATGCGCGTGCGGACGACGCGCTGCTCGACGAACTCCAGCGATGACGCGAGTGCCGCCCGGTGCGCGTCATAGACGATGACGCGGGTCGCGTCATCGGCCAGCGCCCACGTCGCGTCATCCTCACTCACGGCCACATGCTTGAGCTTCAGCTCGCCCATGCTGGCCTCCTCGAACAGCACCGGCTGCACCTGAAACAAGGTCGCCCCAGCCACCACCTGCGCCATCGACTGCGCGCCTGGAAAATCACCCGCGATCAGCAGCTCACCGCTGGAGGTCACCGCAGCGGCCGTCACCTCGCGCGGCAGCCCGCTCAAGCCCACGGGCTTGGCGACGGGCGCCTGGGCGCGCGCGATGGTGGGCGCGGTGAGCATCATCAGCGCCGCGCACAGCGCGGGCATCAGCCAGTGAGACAGTCGCGTCATGGGCTCATCCTCTCTTGCATTGTCGAGCGCGCTCAGTCGAGCAGCGACACCATCCCAAACCCGCGCACCAGCGCGCGGCGTCGCCGCGCGACGACGTGGCGACGCCACGCCTCCGCGCTCATGCACAGCCCGCGCGCGGCGTCCTCACGCTGCGCGTGCGCGTCCACCTCACCGCGCGCGCGCTCATCCAGCGCCAGATAGAACGCCTCCGCCAGCGCCTCCTCCAGCGCCATCAGCCGCTCCACCTGCGCCTCCACAGGATCGCGCGGGCTGATCGCCCGCACGCCATGCCACGCCTGACGATACGCCGCGCGCGTCGCCTCCTGCTCGCAGCTCGCGCCCGCGCGCTCCAGCGCGCGCTGCGCGCGCGTCACCAGCGAGTCCAGCGCAGGATCGCCGCTGGGCGCGCTTGAAGATCCGGCGTCTTGCTCTTGGCTCGTGTCCATCAGCCGTGTGCGCGCGCGCTCGATGTAAGGCTCAATAAACGCGCGGCAGTTGTAGAGGCTTCGCGGCGGCTGCGCCTCGTCCATCTGGCGCACCGCGTCGCGGATGCCTCGGCAGATCTGCGCCGCAGAAGCCCCCTGACGACGCCACCCCTCCAGCA
>CALDPK010000183.1 GCA_937911855.1 uncultured Trueperaceae bacterium
CCCCGCCTCGCTGAGTAACGACAGCGTCGTGGCTCCGATCCGGTCGCGGATCTGTTCGATACTCATGGTGGCCGCGGCCAGCTCCTGCCGCGCGGCCGTGTCGATGCCGTAGAAACACGGATAGCGGATCGGTGGGCTCGAAACGCGGAAGTGGACCGAAACAGCGCCGGCTTCGCGCAGCAGCCTGACAATCCGACCTGAAGTGGTGCCCCTGACGACTGAGTCGTCGACGAGTACGACCCGCTTGCCGCGGACCGCGTCCGTGGGTGCCAGCTTGAGCCGCACCTTCAGTTCGCGCTCGTCCTGCGTCGGGCTTATGAAACTCCGTCCAGTGTACGTAGATTTGTAGAAGCCGATCTCGTACGGGATTCCCGACGAGCGGGCGTAGCCGAGCGCAGCCGGTATGCCCGAATCAGGCACCCCGATGACCACATCTGCTTCTGCAGGCGCCTCTTCCGCCAGGATCTCCCCCATGCGCACCCGGCTGGCGTACACGTCCACGCCGTCTATCGCCCCGTCGCTGCGGGCGAAATAGATCCATTCGAACGCACACGGTGTGGGGGTGGCGCGGAGTACCTGCTGTGATCTCAGCTCACCGTCCTCGGCGACTACGAGTTCGCCCGGCCGCACGTCGCGGACGAAGTCGGCTCCCATCAGTTTCAGGGCTGCCGTTTCTGAGGCGAACACCCAGCCGCCGTCCGGCAGCCTGCCGATCTGCAGCGGCCGTACCCCGTTGGCGTCACGCAGCCCGATGATCCGCTCCCGGTCCATCAGCACGACGGAGAAACCGCCCTCCATCTGCGTCATGACCAACGCAGTGGCGTCGACGAGCGACAGTTTGCTGTGTCTGGCTATCAGGTTGAGCATCACTTCACTGTCGTTGGTGGTCTGGAAAACCGAGCCCTCGTCGAGCATCTCGCGCCGCAGCGCATCGGCGTTGGTGAAGTTCCCGTTGTGGGCGAGTGCGATGATGCCCTTGCTGGAGCGCACGGTAAGCGGCTGCGCGTTGAAGCGCAGGCTGGAGCCCGTCGTTGAGTAACGCGTATGACCCAGGCCCAGCTGTGCTTCGGGGAACCGCAGGAGTTCGGTGCGTTCGGGCGTGAACACCTCGCTGACCAGGCCCATGTCCTTCTCGATGCGGACTTCGCGTCCCCCGGCGACACAGATGCCGCACGATTCCTGGCCGCGGTGCTGCAGGGCGAACAGGCCGACCTCGCACAGGCCGGCGATGTCGGTGGGGCGATCGGCGCGCACGGCGACTATGCCGCATTCCTCTTCCGGCCGTTCAGGCAGATTGGGTCCGTGGTTCATCAGATGGCGTCAGCGCCAGCAAGCAGTTGCAGTTGGTACCTGGTCATGGGATTCCTTAATGCGTGCACTTTGAAAGCGGAGAGCGGGGCTGCAGTGAAGGTGGAGTACGCCCCGTACGGCCTTATTCTAGCACCGGCGTCCACGCCCTAACCGGCGGGATATTACGCCGCCGGACGGTGCGCACCCTTGTTGACCGCGTAGAGGCGCGCCTGCTAAAGTGCCTGAGTTGTTGCGCCGGTTCCGGCTGCAGCAGTTTCTGGCGTGTGTACGCCGGGATGGCGGAATGGTAGACGCAGTAGACTCAAAATCTACCGGGGCGACCCGTGCGGGTTCGAGTCCCGCTCCCGGCACCAGACGTGTCAGTTCTCATCTGAAATGAGCGGTGCGCTTGATCAATGGCACCCCTGGAGGAAACAGTCAGCATGTTCTACGTAATTTTGATCCCGTTCATCCTGGTCTCAGCGATCATGGTCTTCGTCATCCTCCTGCAGGATCCCAAGCAGTCCGGCCTCGGTGGCCTGGATGGCGGCAGCTCCGGCGGCGGCATGGATTTCTCCAGCTCGGGCGGGACTTCCGGTGGCCTGCGTCGTACGACCACCTACCTTGCCATCATCTGGGGCCTCCTTGCACTGGCGCTGCAGGTAGTTCCCCGCTGAACTGCACTTTCAGACCTTAATCAGCGTTTAACGGATCCCTGCCCGGGCGGCAGGGATCTTTTCCTGGTTGAACCGTGCATATAGTCCATCTGAATATTCCGGACTGCGCCGCAGGCTACTGTGGGCCGCGCCGATAGGCATATTGACATATACCGATTGACTGGAGACAGGCGCATAAAGCTCGCCGGAAATGCCGGGAAACACGTCGCACAGCGCCCTGCGACCGTTCAGCGCCGTTTGACCTGAGCGGGCACCGATGATAGATTCTTGTCAGTGGAAAGTCATCCAGGGCGGTCCACTTGTAAGGCCAGTTGCCCGTCTGCTACCATCATCAGGAATACTTCCGGGATGACGCCTGACGGGAACTGTCCGAATCCGACCGTAAAAGGTCGGTTTGCCGGCATACGATCCCCAAGGTATTCCGGACAATTCAACGGAGGTAGAATGAAGAAGACCCTGTTTGCCCTCGCAGCCGCCGGCGCCCTTTCGATGGCGTTCGCGGAGCCGTTCGTCTGGCCCAGCGCCTGGACCACGGCACAACCCGGTGAAGCCCAGTACGGCGGCACCTATCGCCTTTACGACATCAGCGAAATCAAAACCTTCAACCCCGCGGTGACCGATACTTCGACCACCTTCACTGGCTACTGGTTCGACCAGGCCCAGCTCATCACGCGCGGTCCGGACTCCGACGAGTTCGTACCCTACGCTGCTTCCTCGTTCGAAGTGTCCGAGGACGGCCTGACCGTCAACGTCACTGTCCGCGACAACCTCAAGTGGAGCGACGGCGAAGTCCTGGATGCCAATGACTATTACCTCACCTATCTGATTGAGACCGACGTCGACACCGGTTCCAACGGTTACGACTCCTGGTTCATCGACGGCGCACCGATCACGGTCGACCTCATCGACGACCACAACCTGGTCTACAACTTCCCGGCACCTGACCGCCAGGCCCTGCCGGTAGTTGCTACCTCCCCAATGCCGGCCCACATCTTCGGACCGGTCTTCGAGTCCGGCGGCGGCGCAGCCATCGCTGAAATGTGGGGCAACAACATGGACGTCACCGAACTCGTCGGTGCCGGACCCTTCGTTCCCACTGTCCACCAGCTCGGCGAGCGCCTCCTCATGGAGCGCAACCCCCACTTCGGTGACTGGAACGTAGACGAGCAGGGCAACCCGCTCCCCTACCTGGATGCAGTCAGCTTCACCTCCGTGACTGACACCGACGCTGCCCTGAACCTGTACCTTGCAGGCGAACTCGACAGCTTCTCCCCTCGCAACCTGGATGACATCGGCCTCATCGCCAACGCAATCCAGAACGGCGAACTCGACGCTGAGATCCACGAGAACATCAGCCCGGTCGCCAGCAGCCAGTTCATCGTCTTCAACTGGAACAAGGCCTCCGATCCCAAGAAGGAGCAGCTCTTCCGCAACGCAGACTTCCGCCGCGCAATGAGCCACCTGACTGACCGCGAAGCCATGATCGACCTCGTCTACCAGGGCAGCGCTGAGCCGATGTACAGCTCCGTCTACCAGGTTTACGACTTCTGGGTCAACAACGACGCACCCCGCTACGAGTACGACCCCGAGGCCGCACTTGAACTCCTCGGCAACATCGGCTTCGTCGAGCGCAACGCCAACGGCTTCCTCGTCGACGCAGACGGCTGGGAACTCGGCTTCACCCTGACCACCAACGCCGGTGCAGTCCAGCGTGAGCAGATCGTCCAGATCTTCGCTGACGCAGCCCGCGAAGTTGGCGTCAACGTCAACGTACTCGCACTCGACTTCAACCTGATGGTCGGCCAGCTCACGAGCGTCGGCGACGACCGTGACTTCGATGCAATCCTGATCGGCCTCACCGGTGGTAACCGTGACTGGCCGTTCGGCAGCAACGTGGTCCCCTGGGGCACGAACCTCCACATGTACAACATGTCCGAGACCTTCGTAACCCCGCAGGAACTGCAGCTTGGCCGCCTTTACTACCAGGGCCGCCAGGAACTTGACACCGATCGTGCTCTCGAGATCGCTCATGAGCTCCAGGTCGTCGAGTCCGAGCTTGCACCGGTCATCTACACCGTGAGCCCCACTGCACACGCCAGCTGGCTCACCCGCGTCCAGGGGAACTTCCCACTCGAAGTTGCCAGCGACGCAGTAGGTACCCGCAACATCGCGCTTACCTTCTACCAGTAACGGTTTAACGACACTCAGTACCATTCCGGGGTGGAGGCCAAGGCCTCCACCCCTCCCCCTGCCTCACCGGGACAGCATCCGGCGCCGTAACGGCCGGCCGTCCTACAGAGTGAAGCACCGAGGTTTCTGTCTTGGGTCCTTTCATCCTCCGCCGCTTTATTCACCTGATTCCCACGTTCCTGGGGGCCATGTTCCTGGCTTTCATGATTTCCCAGCTCACGCCGGGTGACTACTTCACCACCCGTGAGATGGACCCCAACGTCCAGCCTGAGACGCTGGAACGACTCAGGGCACGCTTCCACCTGGATCAGTCCATTCCCGTGCAGTTCGTGTACTGGATCGGCAACATCGCCCGCGGCGACCTGGGCGAGTCCATGTCCAGCAACCAGCCGGTCTGGAACGTGATCAGCAACCGCATCGGCAACTCGATGATCCTGGTCGTCTTCTCGACCATCCTGCTGTACGCGATGGCCATCCCCCTGGGCATATTTTCCGCAGTAAGGCAGTATTCATTCGGCGACCAGGTGATCAGTTTCTTCTCCTACGTTGCCCTGGCCATTCCCAATTTCTTCCTCGCACTGCTATTTATCCTGCTGATATTCATAGTCAGAACCTGGACACGCGAGCTGTTCGGTTACAACCAGCTGCTGTTGCCCGTCGCTCAGATGACGAGCAGCGGTCACCTGGAGATGACGCGCTTCCAGCAGATACTCGACATCTTCTGGCACATGCTCATGCCCGCGTTCGTGATCGCTACGGCCGGAATCGCAGGCTTCACGCGCGTACTGCGCGGCCAGATGCTGGAGTTCATGGGCAGCGACTTCATCCGGACTGCCCGTGCCAAAGGCCTCGGCGAGCGCGCCGTCACTTACAAACACGCCCTCAGGCCCGCGCTCATCCCGTTCGTTGCAGGCATCGGCGGACTGCTGCCGTCCCTCGTCGGCGGAGCAGGCCTCGTGGAAATCGTCGTCTCCTGGCCCGGTATCACGCCTACATTCCTGAACGCGATCAACCAGCGGGACGTATTCGTCTATCTGGGACTGCTCGTGATTTCGACATTGCTGCTGATCATCGGTAACCTGCTGTCGGATCTGCTCCTGGCAGTCGTCGACCCGAGGATAAGGTACAGCTGATGTCAGATCCGGTAAAGAACCCGCCCATCGACCTGGCCCTCGAACCCGTACCCTCCCGTGAGGGCAAGTCACAGGGCAGGGTCATCTGGGAGCAGTTCAGCAGGCATAAAGCCGCCCTCGTTGGCGGCGGTGTCCTGATCTTCATGTACATCGTCACGGCCTTCGCTGGTTTCATCGCACCGTACGGGGTCAACGAGTACCGGCGGTCGCCTAGCGCCGCCTATCACCCGCCCACCCAGATCCACTGGCGTGACGCGGAGACCGGCAGGCTCACCGCCCCCTACATCTACCTGACCACCGACGAACGCGACCCGGTAACCCGCCAGCGCGTTTACGTCGAAGACAGGGAAGCAGGCGAATTCCCCATCCAGTGGTTCGTCCGCCGCCCGCAGGCGACGTACTCGATCCTCGGCATCTGGGAGAGTGACCTGCACCTGTTCGGCGTCGAGGAACCTGCACGATTATTCCTGCTCGGCACCAACAACCTGGGCAAGGACGTCTTCTCGCGGATAATGTACGGCGGCCAGATATCGCTGACCATCGGCGTGCTGGCGGTGTGGGTAGCCCTGTTCTTCGGGCTGTTCTTCGGCGGCCTTGCCGGTTTCTACGGCGGCTGGGTCGACGACCTGATAATGCGGCTGATCGAGATACTTGCTGCCATCCCCGACCTGTTCCTGCTGATCATCCTGCTGACGCTGCTCAGGGATCCACGGAACCCGATAGCTCAGGCGTTCGGTCTGCAGATGAACTCGGGCGAGATATTCCTGCTGACGGTGATCGTGCTGGGCTTCATAGGCTGGGGTGGTCTTGCCAGGGTCATCAGGGGTCTCATCCTGTCGCTGCGTGAAGCTGACTATGCGTCAGCCGCGAAAGCGCTGGGTCTGAGCAACCTGGGCATCCTGTTCAAGCACCTGCTGCCCGCCACGGCTTCATACGTGATCGTCAGCCTGACCCTCTCCATTCCGGGCTTCATCCTCACCGAATCCGGCCTGTCCTTCATCGGACTGGGACCGAGCGAGGTTGACAGCGCCAGCTGGGGCATGCTCCTCCGTGACGCCACCTCCAGGGGCCTGGGGATCCAGTTCGCACCGTGGCTGCTTCTGCCGGGCGTGCCCATCGTCATCGCCATCCTCTGCTGGAACCTGGTGGGTGACGGCCTGCGTGACGCCTTCGACCCGAAACGGCGCACGTCTTAAGGGAGTTCTGAAGACATGAGCAGACAGGACAAGGGGAAACTGGACCGCAAAGACGTGCGCAAGCTGGTCGGCGCGGCCTACAGCCTCTCGTTCCCGTACCTGCTGCTCATAATCGGCGGAATAATCCTGGCATTCTGGGTGATCATCCTGATCTTCTCGTGAACGTTCCCCGGAAACACGACGTAGCTTCACTGATGGAGGCCCTGCAGGCAGAGCTGCTGCGGGGCCTCCCCACGGTGGATCACAGCAACCCGGAGATCGCCCGCTACAGGCACCTGCTGGGGGACTACCCGCGGCGCAGCGGCAAGCTGGTCCGCGGTACCTTGACCCTGCTGTCAACGCTCGCGCACGGCGGAACCTTCCGGCAGGGACTGCCAGCGGCAACTGCCATCGAACTGTTCCAGTCGTGGGTACTGATTCACGACGACATCGAAGACGATTCGCTTATCAGGCGCGGCTCCCCTGCCCTGCACCGTCAGGTGGGCATGCCGGTGGCGCTCAACGTCGGCGATGGCCTGCACGTGCACATGTGGCGGCAACTCATCGAAGCCGACCTGCCGCCCGCCGTTCTGCGCGAGTTCCTCTCCACCATCAGCCGCACTGCCGAAGGGCAGCACCTTGACCTGGCCTGGGTGGAGAACGGCAAGCTTGATGTCGGTGCGGACGACTACCTGGAGATGGTCCGCCTCAAGACCGGCTGGTACACCGTCGTCACTCCCCTGCGCCTCGGAGCGCTGCTCCTGGGACTGGAACCGGCGCCCGAGTTCACGAGCGCCGGCCTCGACCTTGGTGCTGCCTTCCAGATCCGCGATGACGTGCTGAACCTGACCAGCGTCAACGAATCAGCAGGCGGCTACGGCAAGGAAGCAGCCGGTGACCTGGTGGAAGCGAAACGCACGCTGATACTCGCCCATTTCTTCGCGGAAGCCAGCAGCGCCACTGCCGCTGAAGCGCGCGAACGCCTGCTCAAACCGGCCGTCGAGCGCAGCGGCGAGGACGTCTACTGGCTGCTTGCAGCCATGCGGCAGACCGGCTCGATCGGCTACGCGCAGGAACAGGCGGAGAGGCTGGCCGCTTCATCGCTCACCACGCTGCAGTCCGTATTGGAACACCTGCCCGGCAGGCCAGCCGTACAGGCCATGAACGACCTCCTGCATACACTCGCAGACCGCAACCGCTGACCGGGACAAAAGCCGGGAGCAGCACGGCAGAAGCCTGCCCTGCTGACGCCCTGTCAGCTCCCGCCGACTAAGCTCACCGCATGTTCGGATTGCTGACAACGCTGTCCACCTGCCCTGCCTGCCATCAGAAGCCGCCCGCACCCGCGGGACTGTGCCTGGATTGCCTCGCCGGGCTGTTCGAAGCCGTCCATCACCCCGGGGTACTGGCGCTGGGCCGCTTCGAGGGCAGGCTGGCAAGCACCGTGCGGGCACTCAAGTTTCAGGGCGTTACCCGCCTTGCCGAACCGCTGGCTGCTGAACTGGCCGTCCAGGTCAGGCGGCGCGGCTGGCGCCCCAGTGCCGTCACCTCAGTCCCGCTGCATCACTCCAGGCTGCGCGAGCGTGGTTACAACCAGGCGGAGCTCCTGGCCCGTGCCTGCGCCAGTAAGCTGGGCGTTCCCTGGCTGCCGCTGCTTGAACGCCCGCACAGGACGGCCCAGCAGGCGCGGCTCGCCACGCACCGGCGGGCAGCCAACACGGCAGCCGCATTCACTCTGGCAGCCGACGCTCCCAGGATCATGCCCGCGCGGATTCTCCTCATGGATGATGTGCTCACGACCGGCGCGACCCTTGAGGCGTGCAGGCGGATCCTGCTGGCAGCCGGCGCGGACCAGGTCTGGTCAGCTGCGGTGGCCATCGCCAGCCCCAGGACAGCCACGGACGCCGCCCGCGCAGAGGCTGCGGCAGGCGGCGAAGTCAGTCCGGAATCCGCATTTACAGGACGAACATGAGGCCGGTACCGACCCCCAGAAGCACGCCCACCGCGACCTGCGGGTACGTGTGGCCCAGCAGGGTCTTGAGCACCTGCGGCCTGAAGCCTTCATCGAACAGGTGCGCCAGTTCGTTCACCAGGTTGTTGATCATCTCCGCCTGCTTGCCCGCCGCGCGGCGTATGCCGGTGGCGTCGTATATGACCACGGAGCCGAACACGGCAGCCAGCGCGAAGTACGGACTGCCCACGCCGTACAGGGAGCCCAGCACGGTGGCGATGGCTGCCACGGCAGCCGAGTGCGATGAGGGCATCCCGCCTGTCTCCAGGAGCCGGTCCAGTGCCATGCGGCGCTCGGCAAGCAGGACGATGACCACTTTCAGCGCCTGGGCGATCAGGGTGGCAGTGAACGCCGCCACGAGCGGTGTGTTGAGCAGCAGCTCAGCCATGAACCACAGTCGGCCGTTCCCGCTGCAGGCGCGCAGCCTCCACCGTGTTCACAAGCAGCATCGCCACGGTCATGAGGCCGGTGCCACCGGGCATGGGCGTGAGCCCGCCGGCAACCCGTTTCACTTCCGGGTCCACATCCCCCTGGATACTGCCGTCCACCCGGGTCAGGCCCACGTCCAGGACGAACGCTCCCGGCTTGACCATGTCCGCCCGGATCAGTCCCGGAACTCCAACTGCAGCAACCAGCACGTCGGCGCGGCGCGTGACATTGGTCAGGTCGGAAGTCCGCGAGTGCGCTACGGTAACGGTGGCGTTGCGGCGCAGGAACAGGGCGGCAGCGGGTTTGCCAACAAGCTGCGAGCGGCCGACTATCACTGCCTCCCTGCCGGCCAGTTCCGCGCCGTAATGGTCGAGTATCTCCACAAGCCCCAGGGCAGTGCATGGGAACAGTCCCGGTTCCCCGTTCCAGAGGCGGCCCACGTTGATCGGATGCAGCCCGTCAACGTCCTTGTCGGGATGGATGCACGCTATCGCGGGAGCAGCGTCCAGGTTGCCGGGCAGCGGCAGCTGGAGCAGTATGCCGTTCACGGCCGGGTCAGCGGACAGCTCACTGAGCAGGTTTTCCAGTTCCGCCTGAGCCGTTGTGGCCGGCAGGACTACGGTGCTCGCGTCGATGCCGGTCCGGGTGGCGGCACGTTCCTTCGAGCGCACGTAAGAGGCGCTCGCCGGGTCGTCGCCGACCCGAACGAACACGAGCCTGGGCGCGCGCTCCACCGTGCTTACGGCGGCGGCTACACGCTCCAGTACGGAATCAGCAACGGGCCGACCAGCCAGAACTGTGGCGCGGCGTTCAGCCGCCACGCCGTTCTCCGAAGTCCGGTGCGCGAATCACCTTGCCCAGGACGCCATTCACGAACTTTCCTGATTCTTCGCCACCGAACTTCTTCGCCTGGCGGACAGCCATCTCAATGGTCACTTCCGGCGGCACATCATGTTCAGTGAGGAGTTCCGTAACTGCCAACCTGAGGATGTTCAGGTCCGACTGGTTCATCTGATTGAACGTCCAGCCTTCCAGTGAAGCAAGGAGGGTTTCATCCACGAGCTCGTGATGGTTGCTCCAGGCTGTTACCAGCTGACCGGCGAACTCGACTCCCTTTTCATCAAGAAAGTCACCGTAGGCTTCCGTGCTGTCCTCTGACAGCTCAGCCTCATCGAGGTCCGCGCGGACCTGATGCCATACGTCAAGGACCGGGGTCTCGCTGCGTTCTGCCATGAATAACGTTCTGAATGCCAACTCGCGGGCCTTGCGCCTGGCCATAAGACTTCTCCGCCTCTCTGCTTGCTGCTAGCCGAGCATCCGCCGCGGCACAAAGTTCGTGTATACGTCACCACGACGATAGAAAGAGTTGTCCAGCACACGTAGGTGGAAGGGGATCGTCGTCTTTACGCCTTCGATGACCGTCTCTCGCAGTGCTCTCTGCATCCGCCTGATGGCCTCGTCACGGGTGGGAGCCCACACGATGAGTTTGGCAACCAGGCTGTCGTACGTCGGCGGGATGCGGTAGCCAGCGTAGATGTGTGAATCCACGCGAACCCCCGGGCCGCCGGGCCAGTGTACATCCGTGATCACGCCGGCTGACGGCCGGAAGTCGTGATCCGGATCCTCAGCGTTGATGCGTACCTCGATCGAATGACCGGAGGTGTGAATCTCGTCCTGGGTCACGCTCAGGCCCAGTCCGGCAGCCACGTTGAACTGCTCCCTGACCAGGTCGAAGCTCGTGATCATCTCGGTCACCGGGTGCTCCACCTGGATGCGGGTGTTCATCTCGCTGAAGTAGAACTCGCCCTGCCGGTCCACCAGGAACTCACAGGTGCCGGCTCCACGGTAGTTGATGTGCTTGCCCAGGCTGACGGCAGCTTCGGCGATCCGTTCCCTCAAGTCGTTGTCCAGCAGGCTGGGCGCCTCCTCGAGGATCTTCTGGTAGCGGCGCTGGATCGAGCAGTCGCGGTCGAAGAAGTGCACGATGTTGCCGTCGCCATCGCCGAACAGCTGGATCTCGACGTGGCGGGGTTCCTCAAGGTACTTCTCCAGGTACAGCTCCGCGTTGCCGAACGCCATGCGGGCTTCTTCCTGGGCGCTCTGGAACGCCCGTGCCAGTCCGTCCTCGGAATGCACGACGCGCATGCCCCGGCCGCCCCCGCCGGCGCTTGCCTTGAGGATGACGGGGTAACCGATCTTCTCAGCGAACGCTTTCGCTTCAGCTACGTCGGCCAGCTCCTCGCTGCCTGGCGTCAGCGGCACACCTGCTTCGCGGGCCAGCTTGCGGGCGCTGGCCTTGTCGCCGATGAGCCTGATGTTCTCAGGCCGGGGTCCGATGAAGACGAGGTTGTGCTCCTCGCACTTCTGGGCGAACTCGGCGTTCTCCGCCAGGAAACCGTAACCGGGGTGGATCGCCTCGGCGCCGGTGACGATGGCTGCTGACAGGATGTTGCGCACGTTGAGGTACGAGCCGGCCGCCGGACCGGGGCCAACGCAGATACTCTCGTCAGCGAGCAGGACAGGCAGTGAGCTTTCGTCTGTCTCGGAATAGGCGACGACCGTCTCGATGCCCAGTTCGCGGGCCGAGCGCAGTATCCGCAGTGCGATCTCACCGCGGTTGGCAATCAGGATTTTCTTGAACACCTGCTATGCCCTCAGGCCGGACGGATTCGGAACAGCGGCTGTCCGTACTCGACCGGATCCTCGTTGGTGACCAGAATCTCGGTTATGACGCCGTCGATCTCAGCCTCGATCTCGTTCATGAGTTTCATGGCCTCGATGATGCACAGGACGGTTCCCCGGGTGACGCGGTCGCCGACTTTCACGTAATCCTCGGTATCCGGTGCGGGTGCCGCGTAGAACGTGCCGACTATGGGGGCACTCACTTCGACCGTCTGGGGGTCAAGCGCAGCGGCGACACCTGTTTCGGGTGCGGCTGGTGCGGCGGGAGTTTCGGCAGCCGGTGCCGGCGCGGCAGCGGGTGCTGCAGCAGGCTGCTGCGGTACGTAAGCGGCGGCCTGTCCCCTCTTGAGGCTCAGGGTGTACTCGCTCGTCTGCAGCCTGAACTCGCCGACGTCAGCGGCCTCGAGGGCGGCCAGTATGCGCTTCAGTTCCCTGACGTCCATCAGGCCCGCCCCAGATACTCACCGGTACGGGTATCGACCCGGATTACCTCACCCTCCTCGACGAACAGAGGAATGTTTACTACGGCGCCGGATTCGAGTGTGGCCGGCTTGGAACCGCCGGACACGGTGTCGCCTTTGACGCCGGGATCGGTCTGAACGATCTTCAGCTCGACCGTGATGGGCGGGCTGACCTTGAGGGGTTTATCCTGGTAGTACTCGACGGTCACCTCGAGGTTCTCCTTGAGCCACTTCGCGGTGTCACCCATCTGCGCGGCGGTCAGGGTCGGCTGCTCGTACGTTTCGGTGTCCATGAAGGTGAACACTTCGCCGTCGTTGTACAGGTACTGCAGGGTGCGGTAATCGATGAAGATGTCCTGCAGCTTCTCGCCAGCGTTGAAGCTGCGCTCGACCGAGCCACCGGATTCAAGGTTGCGGAACTTGGCTACCACCTTGGCGCCACCCCGGCCGATCTTCTGGTGCTGATACTCGAGGACTTCCCACAGTCCGCCATCCATGGCGACCTTGGTACCGGTCCGCAGGTCAGTAACGCTGATCATCAGTTATAAACACTCGTCATTAGAATCATCGCCTCCGAAGCTCGGCTCACAGCCTACACTGCGAGCTCCTTAGCGTACCAGTCCAGGTTTGGTTTCGCATCGATGGCGAAACGGTACCCAAGTGACACCCAGAAGCGCTGTGCACGGATGTTCTGGCCGTAGATGGCTGCCAGCAGGCGCCGGCAACGGCCACGCAGGCGCTGCTCCAGCATGCCGACTGTCTCGCGTCCGAAACCCCTGCTCTGAAGTCCCGCCGGGATGAGGATCAGGTTGACCGTAGCGTCACCCTCCCCCGGATAATCAAGCTTGTAATCAAGCAGGCCGACCGCCGGCTGGCCGGTGACGGGATCGAGAAGGTCCCAGTCAGCTGCCAGTCCGGGTCGTGCGGTGATGATCTCGACATGCCTGCGGTCATCGCCGAGCGCCAGGCTCAGTTCGACTTCCGTTTCGGTAAGGGCTGGCTGGGGGATGGAAATTATCTCGAAATAGCCTGGGGTGCGTAAGTAAAGCTCCTGAATGAGCTCAGCATCCTGCTGTGAAGCCTCCCGCAGCGAGAGCGAAGAGACCGCAGCACTGCCGGGCAATACTGCCTCGTCGGTGGTGACCACAAGCCCAGTATAACGTCCGTGGGCTGTCCTGGCGTTCCGGCGTGGGCATTTGCCGGACTAACGCGGGGGCGTGCTTGAGCCGGTTAGACTCTCGGGATGCCGATTACCCTGCGTCTTGCCCTGAGAAACCTGGCCCGGCATCCCTGGCGCAGCCTCGTGACGATCCTTGGAGTGGCTACCGGCATCGCTGCCGTGCTTGCGACGCTCTCCCTTGGCGACAACATCCGAGCCAACCTGACCCAGATGCTGCAGGCCGCGAGCGGCCAGGCCGGCCTCGTGGTCAGCCCTGGTGTCGACGGGCGCGCGGTGTTCGAGTATGAGGACATCCTCGACGAGGTGCTCGCCGATCCCGGCGTCACCGCTGCCTACCCGGTGCTGCGTCACCGCGCGGAACCGCTGCGTGCTGAGGAGATCGAGAGCAGCGGGCTGGTCCTGGTCGATTCCGGTTTCCAGATGTCCGGTTACCCGATGGATCAGGCAGAGTGGCTGCCGACGGTCCTTGTTGCCGGCGAGCTGCCCGAAGCAGGTCAGTTCGAGATCGTCCTCGCCGAAGGTTTCGCTGCACAGCGCGGACTTCAGCTGGGTGACCCGGTTACCTTCGCCACGCAGTTCGGCCAGACGACCTTCACGCTGAGCGGCCTGCTCGATGACGCCGAAGGTTACGGGTCGACCAACTTCGGCCGCGTCGGCGCGGTTGACATCGTCGACCTGCAGGAGATGCTCAGGCTTACCGGCCGCGCGTCGGTGATCGAACTGGTGCTGACCGAAGGCATGGTCGCCACGGTGACGCAGGAACGGCTGCAGCAGCAGCTGGGTGAAGCCATGGCGGTCGTGCCGCCGCAGGTGGTGGGCGACGTCTCGACAGGTCTGGTCGACGCACTCTCGGCCGGCCTGCAGATACTGGCGCTCACCCTGCTGGGACTGGCCGGCTTCCTGGCGTTCAACACGTTCGACGCGAGCGTGCTGGAACGGACGCGGGAGTACGCGCTGCTGCGGACAATCAGCATGACGCGCGGTCAGGTGCGGCAGCTGGCACTGCTCGAGGCGCTGACCGTCAGCCTGCTCGGCGTGGCCCTGGGTGTGGTCCTCGGCCTGGGGCTGTCCATGCTGCTGACCAGGTTCAACGCCGCGATTCTGGGAATCGAGGCCCGCACTCTGGTGGTGCCGCTGGGCAGCGTCGCGCTGGCGGCAGGCATAGGCATCGCAGTTTCCCTGCTTGCCGGCTGGCTGCCGGCACGTGAGGCATCCAGGATCCCCGCACTGACGGCGCTCAGGCGCAGCGACCCACCCGTGCGGCCCGTACTGGTGACGTTCGGCTGGCTGCTGATCGCCGCTGCCGTGGCCGTGGGCCTGTGGCCCTGGCGTGGCGGGATCGCCCTGCTGATGGCGGCAGTGACGATGGGCCTGCTGTTCTTCGGACTGACGCTCGCTGCCCGCAGCGTGCTCCGTCCCGCCGCCGCAGTGCTCAGGCCGCTGCTGGTGCGCGCCTTCGGCGTGGCCGGCAGGCTCGGTGCCGACATGGCTGCACGCAACTCCAGCCGCAACGGCGTGGCGATGGGCATGGTCGTTGTCGGGGTGGCCCTCACCATCGGCGTCGGCTCGATGGTGGCCGGCGTGAACGACACGGTTGCGGACTGGGTCGAGACGACGGTGCTTGGCGACATGTTCGTCACCAGCCCCGTTGCTTTCCCCGAAGATTTCGAAGAGGCCGTGCAGGCGCAGGTAGACGGCGTGGACGTGGTGTCCGGTGTGGCGTTCAACGCCATCCGTTTCGAGCCTCCGGACGCCCGCGCCCGCACCGTCGCTTTGATAATGGTGGACGAGGAGCGTTTCGACCCCGAAGCAGGTTTCGGAAGTTTCCAGTTCTACCGCTCACAGGGCTCGCTCGGCAGCGCGTACGAGGCACTCGCGAACGGGCAGGTGCTGATCGCCAGCAGCATCCATGAACGCTTCGGCCTGGGTGTGGGCGACACGATCTCGCTGCGCACGGGCTCAGGCTTCCGCGACTTCGAGGTCGGGGCGGTCATAGTCGACTTCACCAGTGGCGGCGAAGCCGTGGTCGCCAGCACCGATCTGATGCCGGACTTCGGTGGCGGCACGCCCGACCTGTTCGTCATGACGGTGCCGGACGGCACTGACCTGATGGCGGTGCGGGACTCACTGCTCATGACCTTCCCTGAGCTGCACCTGGACGTGACCCTGAACGCCGATTACCGGGAATTCATAATGACGCAGGCACGCCAGGTGTTCGCCACGACCAACCTGCTGCTTGTCCTGGCCATCTTCATAGCGGCGCTTGGTGTGGCCAACACGCTGGGCCTCAACCTGTCGACGCGCCAGCATGAACTGGCGGTGCTCCGTACCGTCGGCATGCCGCGCGGCGGCATCGCCCGGCTCATAACGGCAGAAGGGCTGGTCATCACCATCACCGGCACGATAGCCGGGGTGCTGGCGGGACTGCTGCTGTCCGGCGTGGTGACCGCCGGTGCCTCTGCCCTGTCGGGCTTCGATCTGAGGCCGAGTTTCCCGTGGTGGCTGATCCTGGCGGGCCTGCTGGCCTCGCCGGTCGTCGCCCTGGTGGCCTCTTACTTTCCTGCCCGCCGCGCCGCCAGACTGGCGCCGGTCCGGGCGCTGTCTCCCGAGGAGTGATCATGCAGTCACCACCATCCGAAATCGCCGTTGCCGCCAGCGGGCTCGTCAAGAACTTCCAGCTGGGCAGTGAAACCATCCAGGCGCTGCGGGACGTGAGCCTCGAGGTCAAGGTCGGCAGCTTCGTGAGCGTGATGGGTGCAAGCGGCAGCGGCAAGAGCACGCTGCTGCACCTGCTCGGCCTGCTCGAGCTGCCTGACGCGGGCACCGTCAGCATCGGCGGGGTCAGCACGCAAGGCCTGGATGATGACGAGCTGACGAGAATCAGACGCGATCAGCTGGGTTTCGTGTTCCAGGGCTTCGAGCTCATCCCCAGCCTCAACGCGCGCGAGAACATACTGCTGCCTGCCGAGATCGCCGGCCGCGGCCCGGCT
>CALDPK010000184.1 GCA_937911855.1 uncultured Trueperaceae bacterium
GGGCGCCACCAACATCCCGATAGCAATCGGCCTGATAGTGATGATGTACCCGCCCCTGGCGAAGGTGCGTTACGGGCAGTTGCCCAAGGTTTTCCGCAACTGGCGCATCCTGGGCCTGTCACTTCTGCAGAACTGGGTGATCGGTCCGCTGCTCATGTTCAGCCTGGCGGTCCTGTTCCTGCGGGATTACCCGGAGTACATGACTGGCCTGATCCTTATAGGCCTGGCGCGCTGCATCGCGATGGTGCTCGTCTGGAACGAGCTTGCTGAAGGCGACAACGATTATGCGGCGGGCCTGGTGGCGTTCAACAGCGTCTTCCAGATCTTCGCTTTCGGCGTTTACGCCTGGCTGTTCCTGACCGTACTGCCGGGCGCCCTGGGATTGCAGGCGAGCACTTTGAACATCAGCATGAGCGAAGTGGCTTCAGCCGTGCTCATCTACCTGGGTGTCCCGTTCGCTGCCGGTGTGCTGAGCAGGGTTGTGCTGATCAGGCGTAACGGCCTGGCATGGTTCGAAGAGAAGTTCATTCCGCGCATCAGCCCACTCACCCTGCTTGCACTGCTGTTCACGATCGTCATGATGTTCAGCCTCAAAGGCGACAGCATCCTGGTGTTACCCATCGACGTGCTGATCATCGCAATACCGCTGCTCCTGTACTTCGTAATCATGTTCCTCGTCAGCTTCGTGATGGGCAAGGCTGTCGGTGCTGATTACTCGAAGACAGTGAGCCTGTCGTTCACCGCTGCCAGCAACAACTTCGAGCTGGCACTGGCCGTGGCCATCAGCGTGTTCGGCCTTGGTTCCGGTGTCGCTTTCGCAGCTGTTATCGGACCGCTGGTGGAGGTGCCGGTGCTGATCGGCCTGGTGGGCGTGGCGTTGTGGCTGAGGAAGCGGTTATTCGGCGATGCCGCGCCCGCGCCGGTTGCTGTCACCACCGCCGCAGCTGATGCCTGCCCGCAGGGTGCTGAGCGGGCCAGGGTTGCTGAAGGGAGTGACTGAGTTGAGGATCCTGGTGCTCTGCACGCATAACAGCGCCCGCTCACAGATGGCCGAAGGCTGGTTACGGCATCACGCCGAGGCAGCCGGCCTGGACGCCGAAGTTCATTCCGCCGGCACTGAATCAACCCGGCTGAAACCTGATGCCGTCACCGTGATGACCGAGGTCGGCATCGACATCAGCGGTCACACATCCAAGACGCTTCACGACCTGCCTGATAAGTGGAATTTC
>CALDPK010000185.1 GCA_937911855.1 uncultured Trueperaceae bacterium
TGTTCTCCACGTTGTGTGCCATGTCGGAGACCCGGTAGGAACCACCGCACATGCCGGTGGTGCCCCGGTAGTCCTGCTCTGCCAGGAGGAGCGGACCGGTCTGCGCCCTGGCGCTGATCAGAAGGGGCAGTTCGAGCGGAGCCTGTGACAGGACAGCCGTCAGGTCCAGCGGCCAGGGCAGGCCTGCAAGTTGCAGCTGCCGGGCGGTCAGGTTGCCGCTGGCAGTTCCTGCCGTCAGGTCGAGCAGAACCTCACCGTCCAGGGCGTCCTGGGCGCCGCCCGCACCGGTCAGGTCGATTGCCCAGGCAGTTGTGTCGCTGCTGCTGCCGGTGGCGTTCACTGTCAGGGGTTCCCCCAGCAGCTCACCGCTCAAGGACAGGTTCGCGCTGCTGGGCACCGGCTCAGCACCACTGTTATCGAAATGAATGCTGCCCTGGCCGTTCAGGAACCAGCCTTCGGCAGGCTGCACGTCACTGACCGATACGTTCACTTCCGTCACCAGGGGGTTCTTGGGCAGCAGCCTCACGTTCAGCTGGCCGCCGGCCAGTTGCGCCCGCGCATCGACGCTGATTCCCTGGACCGTGCGGTAATCGAAGTCGCCCTGCAGCGCCTCGAGTTCCATGCCGGCCAAAGTGCCTGTGCCGGTCGCAGTGCCGGTCACGTGGGTTTCCTCCCAGCCGGCGACTATGACCTGCAGCGCCATGGGACCATCCGCCGGGATCTGCCGCAGGTCCATGCCCAGGTTGCGGCCCAGCCAGGGGACCGCGGCGCCCAGGCGCGGGCTGCCCGTCAGCACGCCCTGATAGTGCAGGCCGGGTATGTCGACCAGGATCTCGGCACTTACCGGGCCGTCCAGACCGGTGCCCTGCAGCTCGCTTTCGATGACCAGGTCACGCATGATCACGGGACCGTTGATGTCGTCGACCACGACTTCCAGGAAATCTATCGAGCCGCCTTCAACTTCGGCGTCGAAGCCGAAGCCAGCTTCCGGTGACCAGTGCAGCTGCGCCGTCACCGTGCCGCCGGTGGCATCAGGCCACCAGTGCCGGGCGATGGTTACGTCTGCATGGGTGACATCGACGTCCAGCCGGGGTTCGTCCGGCCACCAGGTGCCGCTGAATTCAGCGCCGCCATCGGGCGTCGTGACTGCTCCGCCCAGAACCAGGTGGTCTGCTTCGGACCTGACTTCCAGCTCGTCGACCGATACTTCGGGCAGGTAGAACACGAACTCGGAAACGGTGATGTTGATGTCGGAAAGGGAGAGGCGCTGCAGGTTGATGGGCAGCTCAGCGCTGCCGGCTGAATCGGGCCGGGGTTCAACGAAGGGGGCCGGATCGAAGTCGCCGCGCACGCCGTTCAGTTCGGCTGACATGGCCAGGCGGCCGGTCAGCAGGCTCAACAGTCCGTATTCGACGCGCGCGCCGGCGCTGTACAGGTCGGTGCCGGGCCCCTGCAGGCTGAGACCCTCGATGGTGACGCCGCCCCACGCGTTGCCGTGCAGGCGCTCGGCGGCCAGCTGGTAGCCCTGCCCGGCCGCGATCTCCTGGGCGTTGCCCCACAGCCAGCCCAGCACCATGGGACTCCTCGGCAGGAGTACCAGCATGGCCAGGACGCTGGTTACCAGCAACAGAATCAGTGTAAGTCTCAGGTGCATCCGGCTGTTTTCGTCAGACCCGCCCGGTTCCGGTCGCGTCTGTAACGGAGATTAACACCGGTGACAATGAGGAAAACGCGGATGCGACACTGCAGTTGCTAGCATGAGCGGCATGAGTGATTACACGAGGTTCAATGCGCTGGTGTCCGGACAGGTCCAGGGGGTCGGCATGCGCCGCTACGTGCAGCGTCATGCTCAGGACATGGGCATCAGTGGTTACGCCGAGAACCTCTCCGACGGCCGGCTGGAGATCGTGGCCGAAGGTTACCGCAGCGACCTGGAACTGCTCCTGGTGCGCGTGAAGGTGGGCACCGCGCACAGCAGGATCACCGCCATGGAAGTGAACTGGACCGACAGCAGCAACCTGACGGGTTTCCATGTCTGGTAACGTGCCGGCCCCCATAAGCAGGGCGCGCCTCCAGGAAGTACCGGGCACGCTGGGGCAGATCGCGCGCGAGCGCCATGAAGACAGTCTGAACGCCGAGTTCACGCCGGTGCAGGCGCGTGGTGCCTCGTTCTCTGACGCACTGCGTGGGGAAGGACTCAGCATGATCGCCGAGATCAAGCGGTCCAGTCCGTCGCAGGGCAGCATCGCGCCGCTGGAGCCTGCGGACACGGCCGTCAGTTACGAAGCTGCCGGCGCCAGCTGCCTGAGCGTACTGACAGAGCCGCGCCATTTCGGCGGTCAGCTTGAGCATCTGGAGCAGGTGCGGGCGGTAAGCAGACTGCCGCTGCTGCGCAAGGACTTCACCGTGCATCCGCAACAACTGGCTGAAGCAGCTGCAGCCGGTGCGAGCGCCGTTCTGCTCATAGTCGCCATCCTGGGGGAACAGACCGGCGCTTACCTGCAGCTGGCGCGCAGCCTGGGCCTGGACGCGCTGGTCGAGGTGCACTCCCGGGCAGAGCTCGACATCGCGCTGGAATCGGGTGCCGACATCATCGGCATCAACAACCGGGACCTGAAAACACTGCAGATAGACCTTGCCACGGCCCCCACACTGGGACGCGAAGCACGCGAGCGTGGCTTCAGCGGCATCCTGGTGGCCGAATCGGGTTACCGGAGCGCCGACGAGCTCAGGGGCGTCCTCGATTTCGCTGACGCCGCGCTCATCGGGACAAGCCTCGCGGGCAGCGGGGACCCCGGAGCTGCACTCGCCGAGCTGATCCGTGACTTGAACGAAGGATGAATGCCATTGTGGCCTGGTTGTCGGGCTGCTCATATCCGGCTGGTATCATCCGCTGATGCCAACCGACCCCATTCCACACATCCACGCAGAACGGCTGCCCAACGGGCTTACGCTGCTGTTCGAACCGATGCCCTGGCTGCGCAGCATCAGCATGGGCCTGCTCGTGCCGATGGGCGCAGCCACTGATCCGGACGGGTTCGAAGGCAGTGCCACCATCCACAGCGAATGGTCACTCAAAGGTGCCGGCGAGCTGGATGCGCGTGCCTTCAGCACCGCCATCGACTCACTGGGTGTCCGCCGCGGCGCGAGTGCTGACAGGAACACCACCAACTACGGCGCCTCGCTGCTGGTGGACACCCTCCCGCAGGCGCTGCCGCTGCTGGCCAGCCAGGTGCGCGAACCGCGGCTCGCCGAAGCAGACTTCGAGAAAACCCGGCAGCTGGGCCTGCAGGAGCTCGCCTCGCTGGTCGACCACGTGCTGGGCACGGCCGTGTTCCCACTCGTCCCCCGGGGCACGTGGCCGGCGACGCTCGAGTTCAAGCTCAACTACCTGGCGCCGACCCGCCCCGGCGTGCTGCGGGCCCGGAGCCAGGTCGTGTCGCTGTCGAAGCGGACCGCGGTCGTGTCGGTCGAGTGCGACAACGACGGGCGTCCGGTCGGCACCGCCCTCGGCACGATCGCCCTCACCCCACCTCGCCCAGCGGGCTGACCTCCCGGGCCGACCGTCACGGTGTCGTGCCGCGGGGGAACGGGGCGTCGACATCGAACCGGACACCCACCATCCGCACGGTGAAGCACGCCGCGGCCGCGAC
>CALDPK010000186.1 GCA_937911855.1 uncultured Trueperaceae bacterium
GTTGAGCGTTCCCTGCAGGGCGGCTACGATCGGGCCGTCTTCCATGCCCACGATGTTGGGCGCCCACAGGATGGTGCCGCTCCGCAAGTCCAGTGGACCGGGCGAGCCGATGCCTGCCCGGGTGACTGCCGCCTGCTGTCCGGATTCGCTGAGCAGGTTGAGTGACGCTTCGGTGATCGCTTCGATGACGTCGTCGAAGCCGGTCTGAGGGGTTTCGATCCTTGTACCGACCAGGATGTCGCCGCCCTCGACGAGGGCGATGGCGGTCTTGGTTCCCCCCAGGTCGATGCCGAGCGTCACCATGCGGAGACCGTCCTTGCTACCTGAACCGTGTGCCTGGCTATCAGGCCTTCTTCGTCTGCCGTCACGACAAGTGCCGCTACCGGGCTGCCCGCAGCCGTGATGATTCCTTCTCCGGTCCGGTTGAGCTCTTCATCGAGCCTCACACCCAGCCATTCCATGCCGTTCAAGATTTCCTCCCTGACGAGGCTGTCGTTTTCACCGACACCACCCGTGAATACTATTGCGTCCAGTCCGTCCATCGCTGCTGCTTCTGCCCCAATCGCCTTGCGGATGCGGTGCACGTACACGTCGATCGCGTGCCGGGAGCGTTCGTCGCCGGCTTCTGCGGCCTGCCTCAGGTCGCGCATGTCGTTCGTGCGGCCGCTGAGCCCCTTGAGGCCCGAGCGGCGATTCAGCAGTTCCGACAGTTCAGCCTGAGTCATGCCGCCTGCGAGCAGGTGCAGAATTATGCCTGGGTCCAGGTCGCCGGTGCGGGTGCCCATCATCAGGCCTGCCAGCGGGGTGAAACCCATGCTGGTGTCGACGCTTCTGCCGCCTGAGACTGCCGCGGCACTGGCGCCGTTGCCCAGGTGGAGGGAGACGATCCTGAGATCTTCGCGCGGCCGGCCGAGCAGCTCGGCGGCCTTCCTGGTGACGTGATCGTGGTTGGTCCCGTGGAACCCGTAGTTGCGGATGCCCTTCTCCTCGTAGTACTCCCAGGGCAGTCCCGTGAGGAACGAGCGTGCTGGCAGCGTTGCGTGGAAAGCCGTGTCGAACACCGCCACGTGCGGCACGCCCGGCAGTTCCTGCTGCGCTGCCAGTACGCCCTGTACGCCGGGTGGGTTGTGCAGCGGCGCGATCGCTGCCAGCAGGTTGACTGTCCTTATGACCTGGTCGTCGATCAGTACTGGTTCGCGGAATTCCTCACCGCCGTGGACGATGCGGTGACCGCAGGCCACGATGCGGACATCGGGTGCCTGCTCAAGCAGCTGGCCAAGGGCCAGCCGGAAGGCTGCGGTGTGGTCGGGGACGGTGCCGCCGATCCGTTCGATGGTCACCTTGAGGCGTTGCGGCAACAGTTCCATCTTGAGGCTTGAGCTGCCGGCGTTGACCACCAGCACTGCTTCGTTTTGAGCCAGGCCCAGTTCATCCGTCACGGAAGAAGCATAACCGGCACCGGACTGCCGGGCGACCGGGGCAGCCACCTGCTTAATTGTAGCTTCACATATGAGCGCGATGCACTCAAGTTTTGTATACTGAGCTTGGTTGCCGCTGGTGCGGTGCCGGAAAGAAGGACAGGAGGCCTTGAATCTCATGTATAAGCTGTTCTCTATCAATGAGGCCAACAGCCTCATTCCCAAGGTGGATCAGGCCACCAGCGAACTTCAGTCGGCAGCAGCCGACCTTCGCGACATCACCCGGCAGCTGCGGGCAGTCAAGCCCTACAGCGTCGAGGCACGCAACCTTTATTTCGAAAGCACTTACCTCGTCCAGCAGGTTCACGGCCTCAAGGCTGAACTGGCAGGCATGGGGTTGCAGGTAGTGGATGCGGAAACCGGCAAACTCGGTTTCCCCGGACAGATCGGCGCGGAACTCGTGTACCTGACCTGGGAGCCCGGCGAGCAGCAGGTATCCCACTTCCGCCGCCTTGCGGGCAGTTCAACCGAACTCGTGCCGCTCAGCACCGTCAAGCAGCCGGATCATGGATCAGCTGCGGCCTGAACCTGACTGCATCTGCTGCAACAAAATGAAGTGGCAAACCGTGTGAGGCGGCCGGAGATGATCCGGTCGCCTCGCCGTGTACATGGCCATAAACGACGGCATGAGGCTCGTACTCCCTGAGCAGGCGGATGACTTCGCTCTCATCCCCCGCCGGATTGGTCGGCGGGAAATGCAGCATCACGAACAGTTTGCCCGGGCCCAGCCTGCGGGCCGCCTCGAGCGACAGGCGCAGCCGCTCCACCTCGCGCACGTAGATCCTTCGATCCTGCTCGGTGAATCCAAACGACCCCGGGCAGGTCCAGCCCCGGCTGCCTGCAACCACGTACTCGCCGAAGCGCAGCGCGTCGTTCTGGATGGCATGCATCCCGGCCGGCAGTTCGCTCCTGAGCCGGCTGATGGACGGCCACCAGTAATCGTGGTTGCCGCGCAGGAGCACCTTCTCGCCGGGCAGCTCCGCGATGGCCCGCAGGTCGACCAGCGCGTCCTCGAGCCTGAGCGCCCAGGAGATGTCGCCAGGCACGAGTACGAGGTCACCGTCGCGTACCGTTTCCCGCCAGCCTTCGAAGAAGCTTTCCGGGTGCCCTTCCCAGCCGGGGCCGAAGATGTCCATTGGTTTCGGTTGGTTTCCCGACAGGTGCGGGTCCGCTATCGCCATCACACGCATGAGCAAGCAGTCTACCAGCGGGCAGCCAGCCGGGTTACCCCGGCCGTATCGAGCCGGGCAACCAGTTCCTCGGCCGAGCGGCCACTTTGCGGGTGTCGCCAGGCCGGCCACAGTTCAGCGAGAGGCGCCAGCACGAAAGCGCGGTCTTCCAGCCGGGGATGCGGCAGTTCAAGGCCAGGTTCGCGCAGGCTGCGCGCGCCGAAGGCCAGCAGGTCCAGGTCGAGCGTGCGTGCCGACCAGCGTTCCGTGCGCTCGCGGCCGTGGCGGCGCTCAAGTTCGAGCAGCCAGTCCAGCAGCTGGCGGGGGTCTCGCAGGTCTTCAGGCGGGTTCAGCAGCGCCACCGCGTTCATGTAGTCAGGCTGCCCCGGCGGGCCGCCGACGGGGGCGGTCCGCCACGGGCTGGACACGCGCAGCAGGCCGGCTTCCAGCCGCAGGCTCCTGACTGCCTCGTCCAGGGTAGTGAGCGGATCCCCCAGGTTGGCGCCCAGCGCGATCAGCACCGGTTCAGGAACGCTGGCGGGTGACTTCGACAAAGACATCCCTCACCACTCCTGGCAGCGGTGCGTGCGGCTTGTGGACCCGGACCGTTACCGCCTGCGCCGGTTCCTGCTCTTCAAGCAGGCCTTCGGCGAGCCTGACTGCCAGTGCCTCGAGCACGGAGAAACGCGTTCCGGTGACCACTTCCTGCACGAACTCGTGGACCCGGCTGTAGTCGATGGTGCCTTCAAGCCCATCGCTGCCATTGAATGGCAGCGACAGCTCCACGTCGACCGAGAAGCGGGCGCCCAGCCTGGCTTCCTCCGGGAACACGCCGTGAAATGCGTGGAACTCCATGCCGCTCAGGACTATCCGGTCACTCATGTGTCTCCCCTTCAAGGGCACGCTGCACTGTGAGCGCCTGCACGTGCCCTGCCACATCATGTACCCGTATCATCTTCACGCCGTGGCGGGCGCCGTAAAGGTGGGCTGCTATCGAGCCCGCGTCACGGTCGCGCGCCTCCGGCACGCCGGCCAGCCTGCCGATGGTCGCCTTGCGCGACACGCCCAGCAGCAGCGGCCAGCCCAGGCTGCTCAGCCGGTCCAGATTGCGCAGCAGTTCAAGGTTGTGGCTGAGGTTCTTGCCGAAGCCGATCCCGGGATCGATCAGCACGCCGGGCAACCCCGCCTTCAGTGCAGCTTCAGCCCGCTCAGTCAGTTCCTGACTGACTTCGGCGACGACATCAGCGTAGACAGGGTTCTCCTGCATCGTGCGAGGCTCGCCCTGCATGTGCATTATCACGGCCGGGCTGCCGGCCTCGGCGCAGACGGCGAGCATCTGCGGGTCACGCAGGCCGCTGACGTCGTTGACCAGCCATGCTCCCGCCTCGAGCGCTGCCTTCGCCACCCGTGGCTTGAGCGTGTCTATGCTGACGGGCACGCCCATGGCTGCGAGCCCCGCCACTACGGGCAGGACGCGGGCGAGTTCCGCCTGTTCCGGCACCGCCTGCGCCCCGGGCCGCGTGGATTCTCCGCCGACGTCGATGATCAGCGCACCCTGGTTCATCATCGCCAGGCCGCGCCTGATTGCCGCCTGCGCGTTGGCGTCCGTGTTGCCATCGCTGAACGAATCAGGCGTCGTGTTGAGGATGCCCATGACGGCGGTACCGCTCCAGCGCAGGGTGCCCCGGGCGGTGCTGAGCGACGTTTCGTTCACGGCTGCCAGTCGCCAGGTCGCTCGCCAAGCCCAAGGCGCCAGGCCACGGCGGCTGCCACCCGTTCACCTGCGTGGCCGTCGCCGTACGGGTTCGGTGCAGCCCGCATGGCCGCAAGCCCGGCTTCGTCTGCGAGCAACTGGAACAGTGCGTCTTTCACGGCAGCAGGATCGTTGCCCAGCAGCTTCAGGGTGCCTGCTGCGACGCCTTCGGGCCGTTCAGTGACGTTGCGCAGGACGGCGACCGGGATGCCCAGTGCGGCCCCTTCTTCCTGGATCCCGCCGCTGTCGGTGATGACGAGCTTCGAGGCGTTCAGCAGGGCGATCATCGACAGGTAATCCCACGGTTCGTCGAGCAGGACGTTGTCCAGGTCGCCCAGGGCCGGAACGACTGCCTCGCGGACGGCGGGACTCAGGTGCAGCGGGTAGACGAAGCGGATGTCAGGATTCGCGAGCGCCAGTTCGCGTAAGGCACCGGCCAGCCCTGCCATTACCGGCAGGTTCTCGCGCCGGTGCATGGTGATAGCCACCAGGCGCCCCTGTGGCAGTCCGGCGGGCAGCACGGCGCGCGCGCGTTGGGCGAGGA
>CALDPK010000187.1 GCA_937911855.1 uncultured Trueperaceae bacterium
CGATTCTTCGCGGATGCTGCAGGGCGGTCGATCGGCCACGGAATGCTTCACTTCTTCCGGACGCGAATCGTGTGGGAAGGGCAGTGCTACGAGCACCTCCGGATCCGGAACTTTGGAGCAGAGCCAGCCCGCCTCCCGTTCACCTATCTGTTCTCGACCGACTATGCGGACATATTCGAGGTGCGCGGTAACAGGCGTCCTCGACGCGGCGTGAGGCTCCCGGTTGAGGTTTTCGAGGACGGCGTACGACTCCGGTATCAGGGCCTGGACGACGTCACCAGGACCACCGTCATCCGTTTCGCGCCCGCCCCGGTGGACATCATGGAGGGCGCCGCGCGGTTCGACGTGGAGCTGGCTCGGCAGGAGGAGTACGATCTCTACTGCCGCGTCTCCTGCAGCGCCGAGGAATCCGCAGAGACGATTCATTACGGCGACGTGCTGAAGAGGCGGAGGGAGCACTCCGTCGAGCTGCGGGCGCAATCTTGCCGCGTCACCACGGCCGACGCCCAGTTCAACGCCTGGCTGGTTATAAGTGTCGATGTTGGTGAGCTCGCCCATGAGGGCCGTCTGCCACATCAGGAACTGCAGCAGTTCACCCAGTGTGCCGGCGTCCAGGCGCCCGATGCGGATCGTGTAGTTGGGTCGGCCGTGCTTCGCGAGCGCGTGCGCTGTGGCTGCCTGTTCCGCGAGCAGCAGTTCACTGAAGCTGCGTCCGGCCAGGTAGTCGAGTTCGGGGATGGCAGGCTCAGGGCGCGGAATGTTCAGCTGCCGGTCCGGTTCAGCGATGCGGATGAAAGCGATCAGCTTGTTGTCAGGACCTTCGTTGAACAGCTGCACCTGGGAATGCTGGTCGGTGGCGCCCAGGGCTCCCAGTGGCGTGGAGCCTTCGTTGACGCGGCTGCCGCGCCTGTCCACTGCCTTGCCCAGCGACTCCGCCCACAGCTGCACGAACCAGTCGGTCAGATACTTCAGCCTGGAACTGTACGGCATCAGGACGCTGATCTCGCGGCCGCGCCGGTAGTTCAGGTACTGCACCAGCGCTGCCTGCGCGGCCGGGTTGTCCGCGAACGGCTTCCTGACGCTGTCGTTCGCCCGCGCAGCTCCGGCAAGCAGCTCATCGACGTCGATGCCGGCCAGGGCGATGGGCAGCAGCCCGACCGCCGAAAGCACGCTGAAGCGGCCGCCGACACTCTGCGGCACGTCCAGGATGCGGTAGCCCTGCCGGGCAGCCAGTGGTCTGAGGATGCCGGTCTCCGGGTCGGTAGTCGCGATCACGTGGCGCGCGTACCCGGCACCGAGTTCCTCTTCGAGCCAGTTTCTGAACAGCAGGTACGCGGCCATGGTTTCGGCTGTGGTTCCGCTTTTCGAGATGACGTTCACGACAGTCGTGGCCGGCCTGAGCACGGACAGGAGGCCCGTGATCTGATCGGAATCCACGTTGTCGACGAAGTGGACGCGCAAGCCGTCACCGTCCTGCTGCTGCAGCCGCATGGGATGCTGCAGTGCGCTGGTGACGGCAAGGGCGCCCAGGCTGGAACCGCCGATGCCCAGAACGACCAGATCGGTCAGTCCTTCGGGCAGGTCACCTATGACTGCCCTGACCGCGTCAGCGTGCTCCCGGGTCTCCGGCAGGCCGGTCCAGCCGAGCATTCCCTCAGCGTCTCCGCTTCCGGCGAACAGTGCCTTCACATGCGCATCAAGTTCAGCTGACCAGGCGGCAGTCTCCGCAGCCAGGTCGATCCCGCCGTCACCCAGGACGGCAGCGTCCACGTTTCTGAAATCCGTTTCCAGCATGCGTCAGTCTACCGCCACGAAAGCGGCTGCTTACAGTGCGCGCGCCTATACTTCGAAATCGTGCACGCGCCGCACGGAGTCCGCGACCAGCACGAACGCCTGCAGGGGTGGAAGCACGTCGAAGGCCACGAACGCGTCGACCCGGTACTTCGAGAAATCCTGCGACAGGATGCCCGTGACGACCGGGAAGCCGGCGTCGACGACAAGGAACGGTGCCTCCACATGCGTGATCCTGCCGCTGATGCGGGCGCGGCTTATGCCGGTTACTTCCATGTGTGCGACCGGGGCTTCCAGGACCTGGGCGTCTTCAGCCAGGGCGTGAACTATCACGTGACCGGGGCCGACAGACGGCAGGTACGGCCCGGTCCGCTCCATGGCGTGGAAGATGACTCCGGCAGCCTCGAGCTCCAGCAGGGGATCGTTCTCGACCCGCGGGAAAATGTATGCTTCCGCCGCTGCCTTGCGCCAGCGGGCCGTGAAACTCTCGACTGATTCCTCGAACATATACAACATTCTAAGCTCGCGACACTGCGTCCCGGGTCACATGCTAAAGTGCGGGATGTGAGTTCAGCACGACACATGCTTCGCATACAACACTCCGCCGGCAATACACCGCGCGGAGTTTCTTGTTTTCGGGAGCCCGCAGGGAAGAAGGCAGGTAGCAGATGAGCGACGAAATGACCAGGCTCGCCGACGTACAGTCACATGACCTTGAGATTGACGCACTGTTGGAGGAACGCGACCGTACTCCTGAGGAACTCACCGAGGCAATCGCCCGTCAGGAACAGCTGGAACAGCAGCTGGCAGCCAAGCTCCAGGAGTTCGAAAACCGCAACAGTGAGGTCCGCTCCAGCGAACTCGAGCTTGGCGCGCTCCAGGAACGTCGCAAGGCAGCTGCCGACTCCGCGCTATCTGCGGACAACTCGAAGGAAGTCTCCCAGTTCCAGAACCAGGAGATAATGTTCGCCACCCGCGTTCAGGAGGTCGAGGAAGACCTGCTGCCGCTCATGGAGGACGCAGAACGCCTGGGCAATGAGGTGGAAGAGCTCACCAGCCAGCTGGAAGAGATCCGGCCTCTGGTCCAGGAACTGCGCCAGGCTGAAGAGCAGCGCGTCCAGCAGATCGACGAGAAATCCGCTGCCCTCACCGAGCAGCGCGCGACCATGGTCGACGGCATCGGCGCCAGTCTCCTGTCGATCTACGAGCAGGTGCGCAAGGCCCGCAAGGGCGTGGGCATGGCGGAAGTGGTCGGCGGCAGCCGCTGCTCCGGCTGCAACGTTCACCTGCCCATCCATATCGTTCAGAAAGTACGCAAGAAGATAGGGATCATCCGCTGCCCGAGCTGCGGACGCATCCTGCATTACACCGACTGAGCTGTGCGGCGCCGTAGCGCCCCAGCTCAGTTGAGGTAACCGATCGGATCCACCGCCGAGCCGGACTCGTGCAGTTCGAAGTGCAGGTGCGGTCCGGTCGAGATGCCCGTTGAACCCACCAGTCCGATGGGTTCGCCCTGGCTCACGTGATCGCCCACGCCGGCCAGCAGCGTGCTGAAGTGCCCGTACCAGGTCTCGTCCCCGCCCATGTGCCGGATCCGGATCAGGTACCCGTAGCCGCTCGTCGACCAGCCGGAGAACACGACCGTGCCTGAGCGTGCCGCGTAGACCGGCGTGCCGGTCGGGGCTGCCACGTCGATGCCGCGGTGGAAATTGCTCGTGCCCATCCCCAGGTTGCGGCGGCCGAAGTACGAGGTGATGCGGCCGTGCAGCGGCCAGATGTAGCGCAGTTCTTCCTCGCGGACGCGGGCCAGGCGCTCCAGGGCAGCGGTCGGCTCGACTGCCGGCAAGAACAGCAGCATGCCCGCCTGGATATCGGCGAGGCTCCGGATCTCATTGGCGCGGGCGACCTCTATCGGGCTGACCCCGTACTCGGCGAATATGTCGGGCAGGTCGGTTATCTCTTCAAGTTTGACGACAAGGCCTTCGCGCGGCGGGATGAGCAGTTCCACTCCGGTGGGCAGGCGGTCGAGTGACGACAGGTCGGGGTTGGCTCCGACGATGGCCTCCACCGAGACCGAGTAGCGGCTGGCGATCTCGGACAGGCTCTCCCCCGGCTGCAGCACGTGCTCCTGAAAACCGGCCGGTGGTCTGGGCGCGACTTCAGCAGCACCGCCCGTCGCGTTGACATATGGCACCTGAAGGAGATCACCCGGATGGATGAGAGCGTGTTCCAGGCCATTGTAGTTCATGAGAATGTCGGTTGAAATGCCGTAACTGCTGGCGATGCTGCCGAGGGTGTCGCCCGGCTGCACGCGCCGCAGCGCGTAACCGTCAGCTGAAGCGATGGAACAAATTGACAGGCAGACTGTAACCAGCAGGCGAACGCCGGAAGATTTCATCAGTTGTGTACTCCATCAGAGCCGGCAGGAATTCTGCCCCGCATAAGAAGACGGTGCGGGCGGGCCGGATCATCATGACGGCAGGGCTTAGCGGACCAGATTGTGCCCGTGCCTGCTTTTACTCATTGCGAATCTAACATCACGCGCAGTGAGAACCGCGTGCGTTGTTCCTCATTCAGGTACTCCGGACGTTAATCTTCAGGCCGGAGCTGTCCTTCGAGCCAGTCGACCGCGTCCTGGATGGTGGTTCCGGGCGTGAATACCCTGCCGACACCGATCTCTTTCAGCCTGTCCAGGTCCTGGTCGGGGACGATGCCGCCGCCGAACACGATGATGTCTCCGGCACCGCGTTCCTTCAGGCCGTCGATTACTTCGGTGAAGTAGCGCATGTGGGCGCCGGACAGGATCGACAGTCCGACCGCCTCCACGTCCTCCTGGATGGCAGCGTTGACTATCATCGGTCCCGTCTGGCGCAGACCGGAGTAGATGACTTCCATGCCGGCGTCCCTCAGGCCACGGGCGATCACCTTGGCGCCCCTGTCGTGGCCATCCAGGCCGGGTTTGGCTATGAGTACCCGGATGGGCTTCATATGAGCACCGGCTCTTCGAACACGCCGTACACGTCGCGCAGCACGTCCATCTGTTCACCCAGCGTTGCGTAGGCGTGGGCGGCCGCCATGAAGGCGGGCATGGTGTTGCTGCCGTTCCGGGCAGCCTCACGCAGGTCGTTCAGCGCAAGCTCAACGGCCCTGGGGTCACGTTCGCTGCGGACGCGTGCCAGCCGCTCCGCCTGGGTCTTCTCCACCTCGGGGTCGACCAGCTGCACGGGTACTTCCGGGAAGTCACTCACGAAATCGTTGACACCCACGACGATCCGCTCGGCGCTGTCGATCTCGCGCTGCTGCTGGTAGCTGGCGTCACCGATCTCGGCAGCGAAGAAGCCAGCCTCGATGGCTGCCTCCACCCCGCCGAGCGCGTCGATGCGGTCGAAGTACGCCAGGCATTCCCGTTCCATCCGGTTGGTCAGGTCCTCGACGAACCAGGAGCCGCCCAGCGGGTCAGCCGTGTTGGCAACACCCGTCTCATAGGCGATCACCTGCTGGGTGCGCAGTGCCAGGCGGGCAGCTTCCTCGGTGGGCAGCGCCAGCGCCTCGTCGTAGGCGTCGGTGTGCAGGCTGTTCGTTCCGCCCAGGACTCCGGCGAGCGCCTGGATAGCCACGCGCGACATGTTGACCAGCGGCTGCTGGGCAGTGAGCGACACGCCCGCGGTCTGCACGTGCGTGCGCATCATCCAGGAACGCGGGTCCCTGGCACCGAACACTTCGCGCATCTGCCGCGCCCAGATGCGGCGGGCCGCCCTGAGTTTGGCGATCTCCTCGAAGAAGTCGTTGTGCGCGTTGAAGAAGAAGCTGATGCGCGGCGCGAACTCGTCTATGTCCAGGCCCCGCTTCAGCGATTCACGGACGTAATGGATGCCGTCAGCCAGCGTGAACGCCAGTTCCTGAACCGCTGTCGAGCCGGCCTCACGGATGTGGTAGCCCGAAACTGAGATGAAGTTGAACTTCGGTACGTTCTTCGGGCCCCATTCGAAGGTGTCGACAACGAGCTTGACCGATGGTGCCGGCGGGAAGATGTATTCCTTCTGCGCGATGAACTCCTTGAGGATGTCGTTCTGGATCGTGCCGCCGACCT
>CALDPK010000188.1 GCA_937911855.1 uncultured Trueperaceae bacterium
CTCGCGGGCCTGCAGGGTGAGCGCGTAACCGCGCTTGCCGTCGACGTCCGTGGTCTCGCCGACGAGCCGGCCTGGCAGCTGGCGGATCAGTTCCTGCTTGACTGCCATGAAGCCGAACGACGGACCGCCGAACGCCAGCGGGTTGCCGATCGTCTGGCCGTCACCGACCACGACGTCAGCTCCCAGGTTGCCAGGCGCTTCAAGTACGACCAGGCTCAGCGGGTCCGCGACGGTCACGAACAGCGCACCGGCAGCGCTGGCCTTGTCCGCGTGGGCGGCCACGTCCTCCAGGTAACCCAGGCAGTTCGGCTGCTGGATGATGAAAGCTGCGGTCTCGCCCAGGTCCGGGTCAGCCGTGATGTTGCCGTCTGCCGGCACGGTCTGGACTTCGATGTCCATGGCCTGCAGGTAGGTGTCGAGCACCTCCCGCGTCTGCGGATCGACGGTCTGGCTGACGGTCACGTGACGCCGGCCCGTCTGGCGCACGGCGAGCAGGGCAGCTTCAGCCGTGGCGCTGGCGCCGTCGTACATGCTGGCGTTGGCGACGGGCAGACCGGTGAGCTCGGAGATCATGGTCTGGTACTCGAAAGTCGCCTGCAGGATGCCCTGGGCAACTTCGGGCTGATACGGCGTGTAGGCCGTGACGAATTCGCTCTGCATGGCGAGGTGGGTCGTCACGCCCGGCATGAAGTGCTTGCGCGCCCCACCGCCGATGAAACCGCTGGCCGGCGTGTTGCGCGCGGCCAGTTCCTTCAGGTGGTTCATGACCTCGAATTCGCTCAGCCGTCCGCCGAGCTCGATCTCGGGGTCCCTCAGTTCTTCCGGGATGTCCAGGAAGAGTTCTTCAATGCTGCTGACGCCGACCCGGTCCAATGCCCGTCTGATGTCAGCGTCGGTATGCGGGGTATATTTCAATCCTCATCCTCTACCTGTTGCTTGTACTCTTCTGCCGTGAGCAGGTTGTGGTCACTCACCGGTCCGGCGGGGCGGATCCTGAACAGCCAGCCTTCGCCGTACGGGTCGGTGTTGAGCAGGTCCGGAGCCGAGTCGAGTTCGTCGTTTGCCTCAACGATCTCGCCGTCGAACGGTGCGTAGATGTCGCTGGCGGTTTTCACTGATTCGACGACCGCGACGCCTTCGCCTTCGGTTACCGAATCGCCCGTGGTGGGCAGCTCAACGAACACCACGTCTCCGAGCTGATCCTGAGCGAAGTCAGTGATGCCGACTATGAACGTGTCGCCGTCCTCGAGTACCCACTCGTGGCTCTTCAGATACTTGCGGTCCCCAGGCAGATCCATTTTCTACTCCCTAACACCATGATTTCGCTGGCCGTGGGCGGCCAGGCTTGCGCTTTCAGTCTAACTAGTTCCGGTTGAATGGCAGGTCCGTGACGACAGCAGCTACTGGCTGACCGCGGATCTCGACCGCCAGGGCCGTTCCCGTTTCGGCCAGGGCTGCGTCGACCCAGCCGAAGGCGAGTGCCTTGCGGCTGAAAGGTGAGATCGTGCCTGAGGTGACCGTGCCGACGGTCCTTTCGTCCTGGACGATGCGGTAACCGTGGCGGGGGATGCCGCGTTCCTGCAGTTCGAGTCCCACCAGGCGCTGTTCGCAGCTTGTGTCCATGAGTGCGGGCCGGCCGTAGAAGTCCTTGTCCTTAACTACCCAGGCCATCGGCGTGCACAGGGGGTTGCTGGCAGCATCCAGTTCGTTGCCGAACAGCGGGAAGCCGGCTTCGAGCCGCAGCGTGTCGCGCGCGCCCAGTCCGCATGGGACTGCGCCTGCTCCGGTGATCGCCTCCCACACCGTTACGGCGTCGCCGGGTGCGCAGAAGACCTCGAAGCCGTCTTCGCCCGTGTAGCCCGTCCGGGTCAGGCGGACGTCCGCGCCGGCCAGCTGGCCGTAAGTCGTCGAGTTCTTTCTGGCCGCCTGAAGGTCCAGGCCGGTGAGGCTGGCCAGCAGCCCGGTCGCTTCGGGTCCCTGCACGGCCACCAGGGCCCACTGCTCGATCTCGTCAGTCACCTGCACGTCGTCGCGGGCGGCGGCCAGCATCTGCAGATGGGCCAGTGCCGCTTCGTGGTTGCTGGCGTTGCTCACTATCAGGAAGTCGTCGTCGCCGTCGCGGTACACGTATATGTCATCGATCAGCCCGCCCGAGTCGTTGGCCAGCATCGAGTACTGGGCGCGGTCGTGCCGGAGCTTGCCCGCGTCGTTCAGTGCGGCGTAGCGGAGGAACTCTACCGCTCCGGCTCCGCGCACGCGGATCTGACCCATGTGGCTGACATCGAAGATGCCGCAGGAGTTCCTGACGGCGTTGTGTTCTCCGTTGATTCCGGTGCGGTACTGGATGGGCATGTCCCAGCCGGCGAAGTCCACCATCCGCGCGTTCAGCGCGATGTGGACGGAGTGCAGTGGGGTTTTCTTCATGCTGTCAAGCTATCACGCCGGCTGCGCGTTCAGGTTCGCTGTGCGAGTTTCTCCAGCACCATCCCGGACACCGCCCGGAGCGGCTCGAATACGCCTTCGAACCGGGAGGCTACCGCTTCAAATACGGGCACTTTTCCCCGCGGATCGAGGACCATGCGGACCATGTCTGCAGGCAGTGCGTCTGGCAGGTCGCGTTTGTTCAGCTGGATCACGTGGGGAATATCTTCGAGCTGCAGGTTGTTCTCGGCGAGGTTCTCGCGAAGGTTGCGCAGTGATTCGGCGTTGGCACGCAGCCGGTTGGGTGCCGAGTCCGCCACGAAGACGATGCCGTCGACGCCGCGCAGGATTATCTTGCGGCTCGTGTTGTAGAACACCTGTCCGGGCACCGTGTACAGGTGGAAGCGGGTGGCGAAGCCGTTGACCTTGCCCAGGTCGAGCGGCAGGAAGTCGAAGAACAGCGTCCGCTCGTCCTCGGTGGCGAGACTGACCATGTCGCCCTTTGAATCGCCGGGCACCTGTTCGTATATCTGTTTGAGGTTGGTGGTCTTGCCGCTCAGGCCGGGACCGTAATAGACGATCTTGAAGTTGATCTCGCGCGCGGAGAAGTTGATCGTGCTCATGACTTGGACTTTTCGCCGAAGAAGCCGTCGAGCAGTGCGTCAGCGTCGCTCGACCAGTCGTCACCGAACGTGAAGGCGGGTGCGCTGTCGCTGTTGGCGTCAAGGACCATCCTGATCTCTTCCGCTGTCCGCTTGGTTATCAGCTTCACCCTGCCGAGCGCGGCCGTGCGGTCGAAGATGCTCACCAGCAGGGCCTTGTCACCGAGCTCCTCTATATAGGTGCCTACCTGGTCACCCTGTTGGACCATCTCCTTGAATCCGGATTCTCCGAACAGGTTGGCGATGGCGGTGTTGGCCGAGTAGTTCGATGCGATGAGCGTGGCCAGTGAATCGAGTGATGGGGGAGACGGGGCCCAGAGCGCGCGTGCATGCATCAGCACGAATCCCTTGAGATCGATGATCATCGCGTAGCGCACGTGGCTGCGGGCAATCAGATCCTTGAGGAGGTTGTCGACCTGGTCGAACGTCTGCCCGTAGAGATCAAGGGACGGTTCCAGCATGAGGCGACTATAGCAACTGCCGCATTACGGCCGCAGTTGCCGAGTTCACTCGTGGCGAAACCCGCGTTCAAGCCATTTCCCGGATTCCGGCGGGCGAATGTCGCCTGGCTGTTGACACTGCCGCTCCGCCTGCCCTATACTCAATATCCGCTCGACAGAAGGTGGCCATGCCGCCCTGCCGAGCAAGAACCTTGAAAGCCTTGTCAGAGACGCGAGTTCCGCCTTACAGCGGACGGTTGCAGCGAACCATTCATGGATCACTGCGGCCCAGCTCCGAGCCTCCCATCCGGGAAGTTCACCAGGGGTTGACACGCTGCCTCAGTTCAAGGCATACTAGGTCCTTGTGCCCATTGGGCGCGAGTAACTTGATAATCTGGATTGTTTTGGTCTCGACGTTCTTTACTTTTGAGATAAACGGCCTTTAAAAGCCGTAAGTTGTACTGAAATCGCTTCCTTGTGAAGTGATTGTTTTGGAGAGTTTGATCCTGGCTCAGGATGAACGCTGGCAGTGTGCCTTAG
>CALDPK010000189.1 GCA_937911855.1 uncultured Trueperaceae bacterium
GACGCGCTTCGAGCGCGGCCAGGCTCGCCGGGAACTGGGCCTGCCCGAAGATGGTGTGCTGACGCTGGTGATGGGCGGATCGCAGGGCTCGGTCGCGCTGAACGAAGCCGTGCTGCGCGCGCTGGCAGAGCTCGGGCCAGCGGCTCCTCACACCCTGCATGTCACCGGTCCCAACAACCTCGAGGCGGTCTCTGCCGCGGCCGGCTCGAGGCCGGGTCATCACCTGCGCGGTTACGTCGACGGCCGTCTGGCGTTCGCTGCGGCCGACTTAGCCATAACGCGCGCGGGTATTGGTACATTGTCGATGGCCGCCTTCAACGGCGTCCCCCCAATCATGGTTCCACTTCCAACATCTGCTGAAAATCATCAGTTTCATAACGCCAGAACCTTCGCAGACGCCGGTGCCGGCGTGCTGCTCGAACAGAGCGAACTCACCAGCCTGAAACAGGCGTGGCAGGACCTGCTTGATCCTGCCGCCCGTAAAGCTGCTGCCGAGGCGCTGACCGCGTTCTCGCCAGCCGGCGCACTCAACGAGTTCAGCGGCGCAGTCATCGAACGCCTGGAGCGTGCCCCGTGAGCAGGAAGCATTACCACTTCATGGGCATCGGCGGCATCAGCATGAGCGGCCTGGCCCGGCACTTCCTGAAGGAAGGCCACTGGGTCAGCGGCTGCGACGCCGCTGAGGGCACCACCGTCAACCAGCTGCGCGCCGAAGGCATCGAGGTGCACGTAGGTCACGATCCCGCCCACCTGCACGGCGTCGACACACTTGTCAGCACCATGGCCGCTCCCAACGCCGGCATCCCCGGCAGCGTCGAGGAGATCGAGGCAGCCCGAGAATTGGGAATCGAATCAATCAAACGGGTCGACCTGCTCGGCCGGCTGTTCAGTGAACGCAGCGCCATCGGCGTCACCGGATCGCACGGCAAGAGTTCGATAACCGGCATGCTGGCGACCATCTTCGTGCAGCTGGCCGATGACCCAAGCGTGCAGATCGGCGCGAACCTGCCGCTCATAGGCGGCAACATGCGCCACGGCAAAGGACCGCACATAGTAGCCGAGGTCGACGAGTCAGATCCGGGCTTCGCGCACCTGGAGACGGCGATCGCCGTCATGCCGAACCTCGAATCGGATCACGTGGCCGGCGAGTACACCGAACGGCGCAACTACCACGCGAGCCTCCGCGACCTGGAATCAGCCGTCCTGAAGTTCGCCGGCCAGGCCGGCCAGCTGATCACCTGCCGCGACGCAGAGCCGCTCGAGAAACTGGTCAGCGGACTGCCCGGCCGGCTGACCTACGGGTTCCACGAGCAATCCGACTACCGGCTGACGGACCTGCAACTGACGGCCTCTGGCAGCAGTTTCGTAATCCGCGCTCCTTCAGGCGAGAGCGTGAGGGTCACCATGAACGTTCCGGGCGTGCATAATGCCCAGAACGCCGGCGCGGCCCTGGCGGCCGCTGCCGAGGCAGGTCTGCCCCTGGCAGAAGCAGCCGCCGTCTTAGAGGAGTACCGCGGGGTCGGCCGCAGGTGGCAGCTGTGGGGCGAAGTGAAGGGCGCACAGATAATCGACGATTACGCGGTGCATCCCACCGAAGTCACAGCCACCCTGGCAGTGGCCCGCAACACCGGCAAACGCGTTCGCGCCATCCTGCAGCCGCACCGCTGGGTGCGCACCGCACTTCACTGGCAGGACCTTTCGGCTGCAGCCAGCGTGGCTGACGAGGTACTGGTCCTGGACATCTACGGTGCCGGTGAGGATCCCATCCCCGGGGTCTCCAGTGAACTGATAGTCAACCGCATCGGTGAACTGGGCACTCGGGCTGCCTATCACACGGCTGACAGCGCCCTCGAGTACCTGCGGGCAACTGCCAGCAAGAACGACCTGATGATCACCCTGGGTGCCGGCGACGTCTGGCGCATCGCAGCCGGCCTGGCCGAACCAGCCGGCCCGGCCTGAGGAGCGGCATGGGACTCAGGGTTACCGTGATAGTCCTCGGACTGCTGGCGGTGGCCACCCTGGTCGGCAGCCGCATGTGGCCAACCGTCACGCAGGTGCAGGTGCACGGCAACGAGCGATACAGTGACTCGCAGGTCATGTGGCTCGCCAACGTTGCGCCCGAGGACCCGCTGCTGTGGATCACCCGCTGGTCACTGGCCGGTCTGGAAGCAGACCCGTGGATCGCGCGGGCCAGCGTCGTCCGCCACTGGCCGGACACTGTTTCCATAACGGTTACGGAACGCGTTCCGGTACTGCGCGAAGGCGACCTGGCTTACGCTGCAGACGGCACCGCCCTCCCGGGCCTGAGCGGGGAGCAGCTAGCCGGACTGCCTGAAACGGTCGGCTGGGGAGCGCCCCGTACGGAGGAAACACTGAGAATTCTGGACCTTTTGGGCAGTGACGCCGTCGAGGTGATAAGCTACACGCCAGATGGCTTTGACATCACCGTTGAAGGAGCCACGATTTTCACGCCCAGCGTTGCTGCACTAGAGACGCAGTGGGCCGCAGTCAAGGGCAGACTCGGGAGCCGCCTTGCGGTCTATCCCTGGGGAGTGAGCGAATATAATGAGTGACGAACGCATCATCGTCGGTCTCGACATAGGTACCACCAAAATCTGCACCGTCATCGGCGAGATCGCCAGCGACGGTGTTCTGGACATCATCGGCGAAGGTACCGTTCCGAGCGACGGGCTGCGTAAGGGCGGACCATCGAGTCCGTCAGGCAGTCAGTCGAGGCTGCCGGTCGCGTCGCGGGAGTGAACCCGCAGAGTGCCTGGGTCGGCATCGCCGGCACCCACCTCAAAGCCATAACCAGTCACGGCATGGCCGCCATCAGGCGGAACCAGGAGATAACCCGCGCTGATGTGGAACGCACGGTGGACAACGCTAAGGCCGTTCCACTTGAGGCCAACATGGAA
>CALDPK010000190.1 GCA_937911855.1 uncultured Trueperaceae bacterium
AGCTGATCGAGGTCAGCTCCCAGAACACCACCAGCAGCAGCAGGTTGCCGGCGATGACCATGCCCAGCATCGCGCCCATGAACAGCAGCAGGCAGGCGAAGAAGCGCGGTGCCGAATCGTTGCTGCTCAGGTAATAGTGGGCGTACATCACGATCAGCGCGCCGATGCCCAGCACCAGCCCCGCGAACATCCATGCCAGTCCATCCAGCCGCAGCGACAGGTCGAGCCCCGCGGACGGGATCCACGGCAGGCTGGCGCGCAGGATGTCGGCGGCGTCCCGTTCAGCGCGTTCTGGGTTGCGGTGTCCGGCGCCTGGGAACACGCTCAGCACCGGCAGTCTGGTCACGGCGCTCGCTTCAGCTGCGCTCCTGAGCCGCTGGTTGAGCAGCATGCGGATGAACAATGCCAGGTAGACGAGCAGTGCCGCCGCCAGGAACGCGATGACGGCGTACAGCAGCGGTTGTCTGGAGTCAGCTTCGGTGGCGGGTTCGGCGAAGCGCAGCACGTCGATGAGCGGCGCGACCACGATGGCTTCAACCCGGGAGCGGGCGCCAGCCAGTTCGTTCTGCTGTTGCTGCAGGAGCGCCGCGGTAACTGATGTGTCGAGGCCGTCCGCCTGCTGGGTATTGAGCTGGTTCTGCAGCTGCTGCACCGAGCGTTCCAGGCTGGCGATACCGGAGGTCAGGCCCTGACGGCCACGTTCGCGGTCCCAGTCGACACTCAGACCTGCCAGCTGGTTGGCCAGGTCCGCTGCGCGCAGCGGGTCGGCGTCGGTAACCTGGATGCGGATGACGCTTGATATCTGCTGACTGTCGATGGTCACGCGCAGGTTATTCCGGACAGCCTCGACCGTCTCTGTGGTCGGGGCCTCACCCATGTCGGTTAGTGCCAGCTCAAGCAGCGGACCGTCAAGGATCAGCGTGCGGTAGGCGCTGGCGTCCACCGCCGGCGGCGTGACTATCCCCAAACTTTCCAGTCCCTGCTGCGGCGAGGCCAGCAGCAGCGTGACTGTCGAGGTGTAAGTGGGGGCAGCCAGGCTCCTGACTACGAACACGGACAGGCCGGCGACGATGCCGAGCAGCAGCGCCACGCGGGCGCCGCGGCGCAGCAGGGTTATGAAGCGGGCGAACGCCTCGGGGGTACCGGCGCCTTCGAATTCAGCAGTCAGTCGGGTTTCGTCAGTCATGGCAACGACTGGATGTTACCAGCGCCGTTGCCACTCGCTCGGTGCAATTGCACCTTCGTTACGTCAGGCAGCCACCAGGACGTGCACGGTGTTGCCTGCCGGGTCGTCGACGCTCACGCCACGGTCGACCTCGCGGTACTGCCAGTCGGCGTCAGCAAGCCGCTGTTTCAGCTCGTCCAGCGTGGTTTCGTCCGGCACGAACAGTTCCCAGTGACGCAGGCCGGCGGTGCCCTGCGTGCGTGGCTGCGCGCCCGCGCCGTGCCACTGATTGATGGCCACTGAGTGCGGCACGGTGTTGTCATCCAGCCCGAAGTCGCTCATGCCGATGTCAGACATGTGCAGCAGCGAGTGCATGCCGAGCAGGTCGACGTAGAATCGCTTTCCTTCCTCGATGTCCTGCACGTGCAAGTGAACGTGGCCGATGCGGGTGCCGGCTGGCAGCGGCACGGTCACGTCGTCGTC
>CALDPK010000191.1 GCA_937911855.1 uncultured Trueperaceae bacterium
ACATGAACGAGTACCCGGTCGAGAAGCTGATGCGCGACGTGAAGCTCAACCAGATATACGAAGGCACCAACGAGATCCAGCGGGTCGTCATCGCGCGCAGCCTGTTACGCTGAACAACTGAACAGGTGATTTTTTCGGCGGCTGACAGCGGAGTGTGCTGCAGCCGCAGGAACAGGAGAACAAGTGAAGATAGCAAGCATAGTGAGGCAGGTTCCTGACGCCGAGGCGCGCGTACGCGCCAGCGGCGGCAAGGTCGACCTGGACGGCGTTCAGTTCATCCTGGATGGCATGGACGAGTACGGGATCGAGGAAGCGCTCAGGCTTCGCGAAGGCGGCGCTGACGCGGAAGTCATCGTGTACGCCGTCGGGCCGTCCCGTACCGAGGAAGCTGTCCGTACGGCCCTCGCGATGGGCGGGGACCGGGCGGTGTTCGTCGAGACTGACGAGCCGCTCGACGTGATCGCCGAGGCCCGCGTCCTGGCCGGCCTGCTGCGCGAGGACGGCATCGACCTGGCGCTCGTAGGCGGCAAACAGGCGGACTGGGACAGTGCCGGCCTTGGTGCCGCCCTGGCCGAGGTGCTTGGCTGGCCGCTGTCGGACTGGACCACGAGCCTTTCGCTCGACGGTCAGTCCATCACCACCCGGCATGACACGGATGACGGCAGCGAGCAGCTGACGATGCCGCTGCCGGCGGTGGTCACCACTCAGCAGGGCCTGAACGAACCGCGCTACCCGACCCTGCCGAACATCATGAAGGCACGCCGCAAGGAGCTGAAGGTGCTGAGCCTGGCCGACGTCGGCTCGCCCGCAGCACAGACCGTGATCAGCAACCAGGAGATCGAGACGCGCGCCCGCCGCAACGTGATCATCGAAGGCGACGCCGCCACAGCAGCCCGTGAACTGGTACGCAGACTGCGCGAGGAGGCGAAAGTCCTGTGAGCAACCTCATTTTTGCAGAACACAAGGACGGCGCCCTGCGCAAGGGAGCGTTCGAGCTGGTCAGTGCAGCCCGCGACCTGGGCGGCACCGTCAGCGCGCTCGTCATGGGTGCAGGCGCCGGCAGCGCTGCCGCTGAGCTGGCGAAGTTCGTTGACACGGTCCTCGTGGCGGAGAACGTCCCGGCAGGGAACTACGACGCCACCGTGACGGCCCTGGCAGCAGCTCAGGCAGAAGCAGGTGCTGCGCGGGTACTGCTCAGCGCCAACCGCGCGGGTCAGGCCATCGCGCCACGTCTGGCGGTGAGGCTTGACGCCGCCTTCTTAGAGGATGTCAGCACGCTCAGTGCCGACGGAGGAGTCAGCGCCAGCCGGCTCAGTTACCTGTCGCGCGTCACGGAAACAGTCCGGACCGAAGCACACACGGTGGTAATAAGCATAAAACCCAATACGTGGACAGCTGCAGCCGAGGCAGGCTCAACCGGTCAGGTCAGCGAGCTCGCAGTCACGCCTGGACCCAACGACTCCCGCGTGCAGGCAGGCGCAGCAGAGAAGGCAGCTGGAGGCCAGGTCAGCCTGGCTGAAGCCGCGACGGTAGTGGCCGGCGGACGTGGCCTGGGCAGCGCTGAGGCGTTCACGCAGCTGGTGGAACCACTTGCCAGCGAGCTTGGTGCAGCCATCGGCTCGACCCGTGCTGTCGTTGACGCCGGCTGGCGGCCATTCGCCGAACAGGTGGGGCAGACCGGCAAGACCGTGTCCCCCGCGCTGTACATCGCCCTGGGCATCTCCGGAGCCGTGCAGCACCTGTCAGGCATGAACCGCTCGAAGACCATCGTCACCATCAACCGGGACGCGGACGCACCACTGTTCAGGATCAGCGACTACGGCATAGTCGGCAACGCCGAAGAAGTGGTGCCGGAACTCATCGCTGCGCTGAAGGAAACCGCCTGACCAGCCAGCATCTGAGACCATGAGGCAGGGGCGCCGGAATTGATTAACCGGCGCCCCTGCTGATTTCAGTTCTCAGGCGGATGTCAGCGGCGCAAGGCAGCGACGCCGGGCAGTACGCGTCCTTCCAGGAACTCGAGTGAAGCGCCGCCACCCGTGGAGACGTGACTCACGCTGTCAGCAAGGCCAGCCTTGTTGATGGCAGCCACGGAGTCCCCGCCGCCCACGACGGTGAAGCCGCTGCTGGCAGCAACCGCCTCGGCAACTTTCAGCGTGCCGGCCGAGAACGCTGGCACCTCGAACACGCCCATCGGCCCGTTCCAGAAGATGGTCCTGGCGGCGTTCAGTGCGCGCGCGTACTCAGCGGCGGTATCGGGACCGATGTCGAGTGCCATCAGGTCATCCGGAACCTCCGCAGAAGGATGAACCGAAGCCGGCGCTTCAGCGCTGATGGCTTCAGCGCACACGAAATCCACCGGCAGATTGATCGTAACGCCGCGTGCCTCGGCCGCTTCGAGCAACGACCGGGCTGTCTGGAAATGGTCCTCTTCAACCAGCGAACGGCCCAGCCGGCCGCCTGTGGCTGCCAGGAACGTGCAGGCCATGGCGCCGCCGATGTGAATCACGTCCACCAGCTCCAGAAGCCTCTCCAGCACACCTATCTTGTCGGACACTTTCGCTCCGCCGATGACGACGTGGAAAGGTTCCTCGGCATCATCAACCAGCCGGCCGAGTGCCGTCAGTTCAGCTTCAAGGAGCAGACCGGCGGCTGAAGGCAGCAGCTCGGCTACGCCGACGGTGCTCGCGTGCGCCCGGTGGGCTGCACCGAACGCATCGTTGACGAAGACATCGGCGTAACCGGCCAGGGCACGCACGAGCTCGGGATCGTTATCCGTTTCACGCGGGTCGAAGCGGCTGTTCTCAAGCATGGTCACGCTGCCTGCCGGCGCGGCAGCGACGAACGACTGCTGGTCAGGTGTTGCCGGGCCGTCGGCCGGCTGGTAGCGGACTTCCCGGCCGAGCAGCTCCTGCAGTTTGCTGGCGACCGGCTCCATGCGCAGGCGCTCTTCAGCTCCCTTGGGGCGCCCAAGGTGACTTATCAGGAACAGCGTTGCGTTCTGCTCCAGGAGCGTCCTGATGGTGGGCAGTGCCGCCCGGATGCGGCTGTCGTCGCTGACCGCCCCGTCCTTCAGGGGCGTGTTGAAATCCACCCGCACCAGGACGCGCCGGCCGGCGAAATCCAGGTCACGGAGCGTCTTGAAACCCGCTGCCAACGCTATCAGGCCCGGATCAGCAGTTCCAGCGCGTCGACCATGCGCTCGGAGTAGCCCCACTCGTTGTCGTACCAGATGAACACCTTGGCCATCTTGCCCATCGTGCGGGTGAGCGGAGCGTCGAGGATGGCGGAGTGCTTGTTGCCGATAATGTCGCTCGAGACGAGCGGTTCTTCGGAGTACTCGATGATGCGGTCGAGCGGGCCTTCGGCGGCCGCACGCACCGCGGCGTTCAGCTCCTCGGCGCTGACTTCGCGCTTCAGGATCATGGTGACGTCCGAGATCGAACCGGTAGGCGTGGGAACGCGCAGCGCCAGGCCGTCGAAGATGCCGGCGAACTGCGGCAGCACCTTGCCCACCGCGCGGGCAGCGCCGGTGGTAGTGGGGATGATGTTGGTGGCGGCATTGCGGGCGCGGCGCAGGTCCTTGTGCGGAGCGTCCAGGATGTTCTGGTCGTTCGTGTAGGAGTGGATGGTAGTCATCATCGCCTGCTCGACACCGAACTCCTGGTCGATGACCTGCATGACCGCTGCCAGTGAGTTGGTGGTGCAGGAAGCGTTCGAGACGATCTGGCCTTCAGTGGGCTTGAAATCGTCCTCGTTGACGCCCAGCATCATGTCGAAATCGGAGTCGGGCGAGGGTGCGCTGATGAGCACTTTCTTCGCGCCAGCCTCAAGGTGGCCGGCTGCCTTGTCGCGGCTGGTGAAGAAGCCGGTCGATTCGACGACGGTCTCGACCCCGTTCTCACCCCAGGGGATGCGGGCCGGTTCGCGTTCGGCTGTCACGATGATGCGGTGGCCGTCGACGGTCAGGCTGGTTTCGTCGTGAGTCACCTCTCCGGGGAACCTGCCGT
>CALDPK010000192.1 GCA_937911855.1 uncultured Trueperaceae bacterium
ACGTGCGGCTGGTCCGCTCCGTCTCGCGCTCGGGCCAGTCCGACGTCACGCTGGAGTTCGCCTGGGGCACGGACATGAACATCGCGGGTGTCGACGTCCGCGAGAAGATCGACATCGTCGAGCTGCCGCTGGAGGCGGGCCGGCCGCTCCTGCTGCGCTTCGATCCGTCGTCGGAGCCGATCCTGAGACTCGGGCTGATGCAGAAGGAAAGCGGCGCGGCGGCCGGCGCGGTCGCGAGCGACGCGAGCCTGAAAGCGCTGCGCCGCCTCGCCGAGGACCGCATCAAGAACGACCTCGAGTCCGAGGAAGGCACGGCCGCGGTCAAGGTCAGCGGCGGGCTGGAGGACGAGATCGGGATCCGCGTAGACCAGCAGCGGCTGGCGCAGCTCGGCTTGACGATCGGAGAGGTCGCGCAGCGGATACGCGCGGAGAACGTCAACCTGTCCGGCGGCAGGCTCGAGGAAGGCAGCCAGCGCTTCCTGGTGCGCACGGTCAACGAGTTCCAGACCGTCGAGGCGTTTGCCGATGCGATCATCCTGCTGGGGGTGCTGGTGCCGGCATTGCCGCTGCTGTTCGCCGTGGCGCGCACGCCCGGCTGGATGAGCCCGACGCGCAGGGTGTCGTCCGTCTCGCCGAGCGCCGCCCGCCGCGCCCGAACGGAAAGGGTGTCCCCAATGATGACCAGACAGGACCATCTCGCCAGCCGGATCGCGATCCTCTCGCTGGCGGCGTTCAATGGGATCTTTCTCGCTGCGAACGGCCTCTTCATGCTCGTCGCACCCCAGGTCTGGTACGACCTCGTGCCGGGCGTGACCGATACCGGCTTCTTCAATCAGCATTTCATCCGCGACATCGGGCTCATCCAGCTGTTCCTCGGCGTCGCCTTCGCACTGGCCGGGATCCTGCTGGCTGCCGTGCTGGGCCAGGCGATCAGCTGGCTGCTGCCGGATATCACCGGACACCAGTCACCCTGGTGGGCAGATCCGCTGCCCGCTTTCCTGGCCGTGGGGGCCGCCGCGCTCACCGCGGTGCTGCTGGCGGCAGTGATAGCCGGGAACCGCACCGGTTTCTGGGGACTGGCGCAGGGAGTGTGGTTCTGGTTCGCACTCATCGCCTTCCTGCTGCTGGAATGGCTGCCCGGCGCAAGCGTGGTCTTCCTGGTGCCGGCCACGGTCATGGCCGTCGCTTTCGGCCTGCCCGCCCTGTCCCCATGGCGTGACAATGCTGCCTTCGCGGGCCTGCTGGCTCTGGTCAGCCTGCTGTTCACAGCGACTGTCTGGTGGCCGCTTGCCTACAACCTGGAGCAGGCACTCGGCCTGGAACTTGGTGCCGGCATAGCCATCTGCTTTGCGCTGGGCGCACTTGGTCTGATGCCGCTGCTGGCGGTGGGCCGTTCGCGGCGCCTCCTGCCCATCGCGCTGCCGCTGCTCGGTGCAGCTGCCACGGTCGTCGCTGTCCTCTTGGCGGCCCGGGTGCCGCTGTTCACCCAGGACGCGCCGCAGATGCTCGACATCCTCCACTTCGAGCGGGCCGAGGAAGGTGAAAGCCAGGAGGCGCTGTGGCTGTTCGACGCGCTGCCGAGCAGGCCTGTGCCGGCGGACCTGGATTCCGCCGCTCAGCTGAGCGCCGAGTTCGGTCCCGCGCTGCCGTGGACGGGCTGGAACTTCCACCGTGCAACCGGGCAGCCCCGGATAACTGACTTCCCGGAGATCGAAGTCGTGGATTCAGCAGGCGGTGTTGTGCGCGTGGCGCTGCTCTCGGCGCGTGGCGGGCAGCAGCTGCACCTGTTCGTTCCGGAAACTGCCGGCCTTCAACGCATCGACGTGGTCGGCACGGAGCAGAGCATCGATTACAGCGATTGGGCTCCGGGGATGTTCCGGCAGTTCTCCTGTCACGGACCGGAGTGCAGCGGCCTCGAGCTCGACCTGCATTTCTCCTCGGCCGTGACTGTTGACGTTCTGCTGGCTGACCAGACGGACGGCCTGCCTGAAGGTGGGGCCGAACTGCAGGAAGCCCGTGGCGAGCTGGCTGTGCCGTACCAGGACGGGGACGTCACCCTGGCCGTCAACCGGCAGACGCTTGAAGTGCCTTAAAGGCTGACCGGTTCCAGCAGGCTGGAAGATTCGTTGCGGACGTTGCCGACCGCGCGGCTGACGGGCCAGGCCTGCAGGACGCCTTCGGGTGAAGGGTGCAGGACTTCTTCAGGTCCTTCCAGGAGCCATATCTCGCGTTCGTGTGCTTCCAGGATGACCGGCATGCGGTGGTGCAGTTCCCGCATGAATTCGTTGGCCGAAGTGGTGAGCATCGTGCAGGAATCGAGTTCCTGGCCGTCTTTGGCCCAGTGTTCCCACAGGCCTGCGAACACCATCGGCTCGCCGTCGGCACGACTGATGTAGTACGGCTGCTTCACCCCGTCAACGGTGCGCCACTCGTAGAAACCGCTGGCCGGCATGAGGCAGCGGCGCGACTTGAAGGCCGACCGGAACGATGGTTTCTCGGCAGCGGTCTCGGCCCGGGCGTTGAACAGGTTGTGCTTCACGTCGGTCAGGCTCTTGGCCCAGGCGGGCACGAGGCCCCAGCGGATCTGGTCCAGCCGGCGCTCGCCGGCAAGGTCCCGGATGACCGGGACACCCTGGGTGGGAGCCAGGTTGTAGCGCGGCTCGGGAATGTCCAGCGAGCCCGGTCCGACCGGGAACAATCCGGACCATTCAGCCTGATTCAGGGCCGTGGCATAACGTCCACACATGACGCAGTTTACACGGTGAAAGAGTGCTGCTCTGCTACGATGCGCCCATGCTTCATACCGACGTATACGCATCCCTGCTCGCCCAAGGCAAGCAGGCCGGTGCAGATTTTGCCGAGATTTATGTAGAGCGCTGGCGTCGCCGTCACCTGCGCACCGTCGATGCCAAAGTGGCCGAAGCCACCAGCGGCATTCAGCTGGGGGCAGGCGTTCGCCTGTTCTTCGGACAGGACGTCATCTACGGTTATACGAACGACCTGACCGAGGAAGCGCTGTCCGAACTTGTCGCCAGCCTCGCGCAGCTGAAGGGCGGCAGCGAAGGCCGGCCGGACGCAAGTGGCCGCGGCGGCATCGACCTGCGCAAGGTTGACGCGGGAGCTGACATACACGCACCGCGCGTCACTTTCGAGACCCACGACAAGAGGTGGCGGCTGGAGCGCCTGAAGGAACTCGATGCCGGCGCCCGCATCGCCCCGGAGATCCGTCAGGTCGAAGGCCAGCTGCTGGAGTGGGAACAGGACGTGTGGGTAGCCAACTCCGAAGGCACCTTCGCTGAAGACCGGCGCGTGCGCACCCGTCTGGTCGGCCAGGCCATCGCCAGCGATGGCAGCAGCACCCAGACCGGGCTCAGCGGCCCGGGCAAGTCGATGGGACTGGAGTTCCTCGAGGCGTTCCGTCCCGAAGACATCGGCCGCCGCGCCGCCGAGATGGCCATGAACAACCTGAAGGCGACGCCCGTCCCTGCCGGCACCATGCCTGTCGTGATGGGTTCCGGCTTCGGGGGCGTCATCTTCCACGAAGCGCTCGGCCACCTGCTGGAGACCACCTCGGTCGCCCGCAACGCCTCGGCGCTCACGGACATGATCGGCCAGCAGGTCGCCAGCCCTGTCGTCACTTACGTGGACGAAGGCCTCTCCCCGCACGGCTGGGGCTCCTCGCGCTTCGATGACGAGGGCGCGCCCACAGAAAGCACCGTCCTCATCCGCAACGGCGTGCTCGAAAGCTACATGGTCGACCGCTGGGGCTCGCTCGTCACCGGTTACCGGCCAACCGGCTCAGGCCGCCGCCAGGATTACACCTACGCGCCCACCTCGCGCATGCGCAACACGATCGTGGAGCGCGGCGACACACCCCGCGAGAAGCTGTTCGAAGGCATCGAGTACGGCCTGTACGCCAGCTCGCTCGGCGGCGGCCAGGTCAAGCCGGGCTCCGGCGAGTACAACTTCGCCGTGACGGAAGGTTTCCTCATCCGAAACGGCGAGATCGCCGAACCGGTCCGCGGCGCCATGCTGCTGGGCAAAGGCCCGGATTCGATCAAGAAGATCGTTGCCGTCTCGGACGACCTGAACAACGAGCCCGGCATGTGCGGCTCCATGTCCGGTTCGATCCCCGTGGAGATCGGCCAGCCGCACCTGCTGGTCAGCGAACTTGTCGTGGGAGGCGAGGCATGAACACGAGTGAGGCACGCACCTGGCTGCTGGAACGCGCCAAAGAACGAGGCATCGACCTGGAGGTGCTGGGCACCAGCGAGCGGAAACTCACCGTCGAGTCCCGCGCTGGCAAGCCTTCTGATGTAAGCATGTCGACCAGCGGCGGCGTGGGGCTGAGGGTCGTGAAGGACGGCCGTATGGGCTACGCGTGGACCGAAGAGCTCAGCGAGGAATCGCTGAACTGGGCGCTCGACGAAGCCACCGGCAACGCCGAACTGCAGGAAGAAGGCAGCACGGCAGCCCTTCCGGTGGGCCAGTCACTCGGCCGGCACGACCTGCTCGACGAAGGCCTGTCCGCCCCGCTTGACGACAAGAAGAACGCCGCAATCGAATACGAAAGCGCCATCAGCGTCGAACCACGTCTACAGGCACTGCAGACAGCGCGTTACAGCGAATCACAGTCGGAAGTCGAGATCGGCTCCACCCAGGGTGCAGCCGGCGCGTTCCGCACGGGCCACGGCCTGCTCATGAGCGCGGTCGTTCTGCGCGACGGTGACAGCGTGAAGCAGGGTTACGGTGTCGACATCAAACGTGACTTCCATCAGCTTGAACCCGGCCGCACCGCGCTGGAGCACGTGGCCACGATCAGCCGTCACCTGGGAGCCAGACCGCTCGCTACCGGCCGGCGCCGCGCGATCTTCGAGCCCGACATCACCGCGACCCTGCTGACACTGCTCAGCATGTCCCTGTCCGGCAAGAGCCTTGCCGAGGGCAAGAGCCTGCTGGCCGGCAAGATCGGCCAGAAGATCGCTTCCGAGGCGATCACCCTGATCGACGACCCGTTCATCGCGGACGGCCTGGCCAACCGGCCGTTCGACTCCGAAGGCACGCCCAGCGAGAAGCTCGTCATCATCGACAGGGGCGTGTTCCGTTCGTTCATGCACAACTCCGATACGGCCGCGCGCACCGGCCAGGCCAACACCGCGCACGCCAGCCGCACCTACCGGTCGACACTGTCGGTTGCCCCCAGCAACCTGCTCCTGCAGCCCGGCTCCGAGCCCGTCACGAAACAGGACGGCACCATCGTCGTCACCGACGTGATGGGTGTGCATGCCGGCGCGAACCCGATCACGGGCGACGTTAGCGTACAGGCGATGGGCCTGGAAGTCAGTGGCGACGAACTCAACCCGGTTGACAACTTCGCGATCTCCTTCAACCTGTTCAAACTGCTCGAGCGGGTCGAGGAGGTCGGCAACGACTTCGAATGGAAACCCGGTTTCGCCGGCATCATGGGCGCGCCAAGCATCGCCGTTGCGGACGTGAGCTTCGGCGGCAGCTGAGCCTTAACCGGAAACTGAAGGGGCGCGGTGCTCAAGGGAACAACCCTGAGCACCGCGCCGCTTGATGATTCATGACCTGTCTAGCGCCGGCAGAGGTTCTGTTCGTTGTTGGAACCGTATCTGACGTCAAACGTGTCGAACTGACTCTCAGCGCTGTCCCAGAGGACAACCGCACAGTTCTCGCTGCCGTCGATGAATACGTTGTCAACACTGTTGACAGCAGGGTTGTCAACGACGTCAACGAGGACCAGGCTGCCCGTGAAGAAGGGCGTGTCCCGGCCGGCCCAGTGGATCTCCACGTTCTGCAGGATTGCTGCAGAACTGTCGATGTGCACTCCGTTCCAGGAACCACGCTCCGGCCGCAGGCCGGTCAGCACCACGGGGCTGGCCGTAGTGCCGCCCATACCTATGCCCGCACCACCCCGGACGTACAGTTCCGAGTCACCGTCGAAGACGATGGTAGTTCCCGCTTCCAGTATCAGGTTTGTCGGGCCATAAATTTCGATGTCAGGCGTGTAAACGTACCGCTCGCTTTCCGCTACGAAATAGGGCGCGTTCAGGTTCGACCAGATGTGGTTTTCGCCCGGATCGGTGAAGACTCCCCCTGCGTACACGTAAGGCTTGCCGTTGGTCGCGCCGAAATCCGTCCCGAGGTAATCGCTGGCCGCATCCAGGTTCCTGACCTGCGACGCGTCGGCTGCCACGCCGTACTCGAGGTTGTTGTAGAACGCATTGTTCGCGAAGTCACCAAGGATCAGGTCGTGAACACTTAAGCCACTGACGTACGAGCCGGAGACCGTGCTGTTGGTGATATGCAGCGGCTCAGTCGAGCCAGGCCAGGCTCCGGCAATCCCTCCCCTGCAGTTGCTGCCCATGCTGGTCCAGACCTTGCCGCCCCAACGGATATCGACGAATTCAAGGCGGCTCTCCCTGCTGTCTTCGAAACAGATTCCGTACCAGTAGCCATGAACAGGCTCAGCGCCCTGGAAAACGATGCGTTCATCCTCCGTACCGATTGCGGTCAGCCTGCCGCTGTCCTCCACGTAAAGGTGTGTGTCCTGACCGAAGAGCAGCACAGTGCCTGGTTCTATAAGGACATCAGATGCAATCCGGTATGCGGTGTGGGAGCCGGCTGTGCCAGGGAACCAGTAATCGCAGGCCTCCGGGCCGTTCGCGAGAAGCGTGGGCACGGTCAGGTCGCGATTCACGGTAACCCTGCACGCGACAGGATCCACATCGATGGGGCCGCCGGGGTCCGGTCCCGGTACGTCTGGTCCGGCGCTGGTGCCTCCGCAGGCGGAGAGCAGCAGCACCGCACCGGCCAGTAATGTTGGCAGCTTGAGCCTGTTCATGCACGATAGTCGTGCAAAAGGCGTATCAGGAGCGTGGCAGCGTCCGCCTCGGCGCTTCATGGCAGGCCTGGGTGGGGCGGACCGCAGTAGTCCTGCTGGTTGTTTGCGAACGTGATGTTCTTGATGTCCAGGAACAGTTCCGTATCGTCATGATCAATCCGGAGTCCGCAGCCGGCTGAACCTTCTATGTGTACGCCGTCCAGGTACTTCGGCTGGCTGTCATAAACGCCGTAAATCATGAGGCCGGCCTCTCGGTAGCGGGCGGAGTCGCCGCCCCAGCGGATCACCACGTTCTGGAACTCGACCACGGACGAACTTACCGATACGCCCCGCCAGGAACCGCGCGTCGCGTTCACTCCGCTCAACACGACAGGCGCATCCGGTTCACCGATCGCCCACAACCCGGAATTATCCCAGAGATAAAGCGCACTGTCCTCGCCGAAGTAGATGTGAACCCCCGGGAGCAGGAGCAGCTCACCGCCGTCATCGACGGACAGGGCGCTCGCGTAACTAATCGAGTAATCACTGACAATGTACGGCGCGTTGAGTGCATGCCAGACATGCCTGGTGCCGGGCTCGTTGATGAATCCAGCCGCATGGACGTACGGGCGTCCATTAGTCTCCCCCAGGCTGACCCCGAGGTAGTCGGATGCTGCGTCCAGACGGTGGACCTGCGAAGCGTCGGCAGCCACCCCGAAGTCCAGGTTGCCTCCGAAGGCGTTGCCGGCGAATTCTCCCAGGATCAGGTTCTTCACGTTCAGCCCGTTCGTGTGGGAACCGAAGACGCGCGTTCTCACGATGTGCACCGGTTCACTGTCACCGATTGCCCCGGATATGCCGCCCCGGCAACTGCTGTTGAGGCTGGACCAGACCTTACCGGCCCAGACCACGTCCACGTTCTCGAGCCGGCTCTCGCGGTTCTCAGCGAAGCACAGGCCGTACCAGTACCCGGTCGTATTGAGGGCACCTTCAAATCGGATTCGTTCGTCATCCGTACCCACGGCCTGGATGCTGCCCAGGTCGTCCACGTACATGAGTGAATCCCGTCCGAACCGCAGAACCGTACCCGGCTCGATCTGAATATCTGCCGTGACCCGGTACGTCGTGCCGCCGGGGAAGAAGTAGTCACACTCCTCGGGTCCGTTCTCAAACAGGGTGGGGACGGTCACGTGCGAGTTGACCGTGACCCGGCATTCAGCACTGCTCGGGGGCGGATCGGTTGGATCAGGATCGCCGGGGTCGGGGTTGCCGTTTCCCGGGGGTGTCGTCGAGCCGCAGGCCGCAAGCAGCAGGGTCAGGCCGATAGTGGCGGTGATCCACAGGAATCGTTTCATGGCAACCACGTTGCATCGCCATGCGTATCAGCGGCGTATCAGTTGCCGTTCGCTCAGATCCTGCAGAACCTGCCAGTCGGCCGATTGCCAGGCGGGAACCTGATCCTCCGTGATGTCAGCCAGGATGTGGACGATCTTCTCGAACGGCACCGCAGATCCCAGTCGGGCGAGTGCCGCGGCGATGGCGACCCGCACCGGTACCAGGTCGGTACTGCCTGCCAGCTGGAGCGCGCGTTCCAGCGTGTCGGGTACCGGTCCGGCAAGGCGCAGCCTGAGCGCAAGGGCGTGACCTTGTGTCGACACACTCGCGTGTCCGGCCCAGATCGCGTCCAGCTGGTCGAGAGCCTCGGCATCGCGGCCCAGCCCCGCGAAGGCCTCGGCCAGGTTGAAGCGGAGCGGCCACGTGACATCGAACTCGCCGAGCTCCAGGGCACCCAGGCCGAGTTCGATCTCTTCCCCGGCCCGTCCCATGTCATTGAGGGTCGCCAGGATGTCGGCGACGACGCGGACCTCGTCACGGGGGTAACCGATCAGACGGGCAAGCTGCAGCTGTTCCCGGTAGCTGGTCAGGGCATCCTCGAACCTGCCGAGGTCGCACAGCAGCGAAGCCTGCGTACCCAGACTGTTCAGCAGGGCGTAGCGAGGCGGCTCCAGCCGCAGGCTTTCGATCAGGTCATTGGCGAGCTTCAGCGCAGTCGTCGCCTGACCCTGTCTGGCCAGCAGGGTGATCCGGTAATGCAGCACGTCGCGCTGCAGGCCCAGTGAATCGGTACCGCGAGCCTGGAGCTCTGCCAACCGGCTGGATTCAGCGGCGGCTGACAGTTTTCCCTCGAGCAGCTGCACCTGTGTACGCACCATCAGCGCGAACGTGCGCGCGACCGTGTCGGTTGATTCGATAAGGACCTCGTCCACACGCGCCATGGCCGCTTCGTGGCTGTCCGACTGCAGTTGATGCATCGCGTAGTAGGCGCTGGCGGCATACCAGGCGTCCGAGCGGACGGGCAGCGCCAGGATGCGCTCGTAAAACTGCAGCGCTTCTTCCTGCCGCCCCAGTTCGCGGCTGAACAGCCTGGTCGTGGCCGGGAACCAGGCCGCCACGGCCCGCTCGTGGTCGCCGGCCAGCAGCCAGTGCTCGCCTTCAGCGAACGGCAGTTCTGCATGACGGAGCGCCCGGGCCGCCTGAGCGTGCAGGAACCGCTTCGTCACTTGCGTCAGTCCTGCCAGCGTGGCCGCCGGATCCTTCAGCCTGCCATCCGGATCCAGAAGCCCTTCCGCCTCGAGTTCACTCAGCACCTGCACCACGCCGGTCACCGGCGCGTTGATCACTTCAGCCATCGTCTCCACCGAAGCGTGCTCGCCCAGGACCGCCGCAGCCTGCATGACCCGTTCCCGGTCGGGACGGAGGGACACTTCACCCGCAAGCAGCTGGTCAAAAAGGCCGATAGTTTCCGGCAGTGGTTCGAGGGGAGCGATCGCTTCCCGGAAGTCCCGGAAGGCGGCCTGCGCGGCACGTTGCCGTCCGGCCGGACCGGCGACCTGCAAGAGCAGTTGCAGCGCGTCCTCCGCGGTGGGATCCTCGGCAATTGCCCGGCTCAGCAGGGCGAAAGCCGCCTGAGGCTCGTTGTTTGCCAACAGGCTCTGGGCTTGCCTCCGTAGCGACAGCAGCCAGGCTTCCGTAAGCTGATCAGCAAGTGACTGCAGTTCCTGCTCCAGGCCAGGCTGGAGTTCCCAGGTTCCCAGCAGCTGCGGGGCTGACCGGGCGCTGGCTGAATCCCAGTCCTGCTCGGCAACTTCGCGGAGCAGGTCGTGCACGTCAGTTGCTGCTATGCAGCTGGCATAGTGGGTGCTGGTACGCAGTGGCAGGTCAGGATGCAGTTTCCGGGCGCGGCTGAGCTGCAGACGTATCCGCTGGCGGGCCACGTCTTCGGGTTCTTCGGGATACAGGATCCCGGCAAGCTCGCCGCGGCTCATGGCCGTCCCGCGCAGCGCCAGTACGGCCACCAGCCGGGCGGGCACGGTATCGGGCAGCTCAGTCAGTTCACCGTCCACAGAAAGGGCCGGAGTACCCAGAAACTGAAAACTTGTCACTGTGCCAGACATGGTCCGTGTATCTCCCCCACCTGAGATTCTGCCACCCCGCGATGAGTAACTGCCCAGTTGCCGCCGTGTGTCGGATTGGCCGCTGCACAGCACAGGGCGCCGTACAATGACCGCACGGTTCATGACCCGGAAGCATGGGGGTACAGCAGCCAGGCCCATGAATGACTGTCCCGCGCAACCCGCGCCCAGATGGAGAATAACGGTCATGAAACGATTCAAGAACGTACTGGCAGCCCTGCTCATCGTCACCACATCGGGCGCACTCGCCGCCTTGCCACCCCAGTTCCAGCGTGCAGCCGAACTGGCTGCGATCGTCCAGCATCAAGGGCTCATCGAGCTGTTCACCGCACAGGGACAGCTGATCGAATCCGTCCAGTACGTGGATGTTGATTCGTTCCTGGTGTCAGGCGGCACCTGCACGCTTGCCGTGACCATCGTGGACGTGCCCGCCGATCCGGACGCACTGCCGATGGTCGGCGCCCGCCAGTTCACCGTGGAACTCGGCGAACTTAACTGCAGCTGAACCCGTGACCGCGCCGGACGCGACCTGCTGAAGGAATCGCGTCCGGCGCAACGGAGGGCTGATCAGCTCAGGACGTCAGTTGTCCTTGATGCGCCGGTCGAATACGTCACGCAGGCCGTCACCTAGCAGGCTGAAGCCGAGGACCGTGATGGTTATGGCGATGCCGGGGTAAAGCGTCACGTGCGGCGCGGCGCGGATGGCCTCGCGGCCGACGGACAGCATCCGCCCCCAGGAGATCTGTGGTGGCTGCGTGCCCAGGCCAAGGAACGACAGGGACGCTTCCGCCACGATGGCGGTACCCATTCCCAGCGTGGCCAGCACGAGGGCGGGCGCCCAGGCGTTTATCAGGATGTGCCGGAACAGCATGATGATGTGGTTCTGGCCGAGCGCGCGGGCTGCTTCGACGAACTCCTTCTCCCGCAGTGACAGTACGTCCGAGCGCACGACGCGCGCCATGATCGGTATCCGGACGATGGCGATGGCGATCATCGCGTTCACGATGCTCGGTCCCAGGGCAGCGACGATGGCGATCGCCAGCAGGATGCCCGGCATGGCCAGCAGCACGTCCATGACGCGCATGATGACGTTATCGAGCTGTCCGCCCACGTAACCGGCGATGGCACCGAGCACCACGCCGAACAGCAGCGATATGCCGGTGGCCACCAGACCGACGACCAGTGAAACCCGCGCACCCTCAATGAGCCGGGACAGCACGTCGCGACCGAGTTCATCGGCTCCGAGGGCGTACTCGAAGTTCAGGCTGCCGTCCACCCAGAACCCCTGCGGCGGCGCGTAACGTTCCCAGACGTTCTGCTGCTGGGGGTCCATCGGCACGATCCACGGTGCGAACACCGCGGTGAGGATCAGCAACAGGATTATCAGGGAACCGAACAGCACGTTCTTGTTGCGCAGCATCCGGCGCAGCGTGGAAGGCCTGCGGACCGTCTGCCTCACGGTGACTGTTGCAGCTGGACTCTCAGGCATAACGGATCCTCGGATCGACCAGGCCGTAGCTCAGGTCGACGAGCAGGTTGACGATGGCGAATATCGCGGAGAACATCAGGACGGAGCCCTGCACGACGGGAAAGTCCCGCTGGCTGATGCCGTTCAGGATGAGCCGGCCGACCCCGGGCCACGAGAACACGGATTCGATGACTATGGCACCGCCGAGCAGTGAGCCGAACTGCACGCCGACCACCGTGATGACCGGCAGCAGGGCGTTGCGGAGCGCGTGTTTGTAGACGACGTTCAGGCCCAGGTTTCCTTTCGCTCGTGCCGTGCGTACGAAATCTGCGGTGAGCGTCTCGAGCAGGCTCGACCGGGTCAGGCGCATGATGATCGCCATGATGGACGTGCCGAGCGCGATTGCCGGCAGAAGTGCGTGCCGGAAGTGATGCCAGAGCAGCGTGAAATCGAACTGGGTGAAGATCGCCGTGAGGGCTTCGCCGAAGCCGGGACCGCGGCCGCCGATCGGCAGCCACGAAACGTGCAGTGCCAGCTGCGACAGCAGCAGAAGACCGACCCAGAAGTTGGGCGCTGCCACGCCGACGAGGGCCAGTGACATGGAACCGATGTCAAGCCACGAGTTGCGCCGCACGGCAGCCAGGACCCCCAGCGGCACGCCGACCCCGATCGCTATGATCAGCGACCACATGGTCAGTTCGAACGTCGCGGGCATGCGCTCCCAGATCAGCTGGCTGACCGGGATGTTCTGCCGGACGGACATGCCCAGATCACCCTGGAGCGCCAGGCTCATCCAGCGCCAGTACTGGACCGGTGGCGACTGGTCGAAGCCGTAGATCCGGTTCAGGTTGTCGATCTCGGATTGCGTGGCGTCCTCGCCGAGCATCAGGCTGACCGGATCACCCGGTGTTATCTGCATCAGCATGAACACGAGGATCGACACGCCAACCAGGATGAGGGCGAGCGAGATGATCCGTTTGATTATGTACTGCAGCAAGTTCTTGACCTCGGTACTTGGATTTCCGCAAAATAGCCGGCTGGCCGCGCCTGATTACAGGTGCGGCGGGGTCCCCCCGAAGAGGAGCCCGCCGCACAGGTTCAAGGCACCCGGGTGCCGGATGAAACGATCAGCGGTTCTTCGTGATCAGGTGAGCGTTCTGGAAGGTGTTGGGGCTGTACGGGTGGATGGACCAGCCTTCGATCCACGGGTGGTAAAGGGCGACTTCCTCGACGTAGTAGATGAACGCCATCGGGGCTTCGTCAACCACGATCTGCTGCACTTCGCGGTAGATGTCGATCGACTCCTGACTGGTCGGGTCGGTGGCGGCACCCTGGAGGAGCAGCTCGTCGACGCGGGGGTTGGAGTAGTTCGCGTAGTTGGCGGTGCCGTAAGCAGGATCCGAGTGGAACTGGCGGATGCTGGCACGGTCCGGGTCAAGCTGACCGGACCAGCCGCTGATGATCAGGTCGTAATCATCGGTCTGCTGGATGCGGGTCAGGAAGCTGGCTGCTTCCATGATCTCGACCTCGACGTCCACGCCGAGCTGGCCGAATTCGAAGGCGAGGATCTCGGCGATCTGCATGCGGGCAGCATCTTCGCTGGTGGTCAGGCGCAGCGTGCGGTCCATGTCGAAGCCGGACTCGGCGAGGAGTTCTGCTGCGCGCTCGGGGTTGTAGTCGTAGATGGTCACGTCCGGGTTGAACCACTGCATGGACGGCAGCAACATGCTGATACCCAGGAAGCCGTTGCCGTTGAGCACGCGCTCCACGATGGCTTCACGCGGAACCATGTAGCTGAGTGCCTGGCGGAAGGTGGGGTTGTCGAGCCCTTCAACGTTGGAGTTGAACGCCAGGTACGTGTAACCCGTGCCGGCGGTGCGCTCGATGATGAAGCGGTCGTCCTCTTCCAGGCGCGGCAGTTCGGTGGCGGGGATGATGCTCTGGGTGGCGTCGATCTCGCCGGCCTCGAACGACAGGAGGCGCGTGCTGTTCTCGGGCATCACGCGGAACTCGATGGTCTGGATCTCACCGGTGCCGCCCCAGTAGTCGTCGAAACGCTCCATGACGAGGCGGTTGTCGCGCGACTGGGACACGAACTTGTACGGGCCCGTGCCGATGGGGTGCATCTCGTGGTTGAGCGAGTCGTCGTTCGGCAGGATTGGCATGCGTGCCAGGTTGTTGATGAGGAAGACGTTCGGTGCGGCGAGGTTGAAGACCACGGTGTGGTCGTCAGGCGTATCGATGGATTCGATGGCGGAGTAAAGCGCGCGGTTACGGGCGCCGAAGTCTTCATCAAGGACGGTCTCGAACGTGTAACGCACGTCAGCTGAGGTGAACGGCTGGCCGTTGTGGAAGGTGACATCCTCGCGGAGCTGGAACGTGAGGCTGAGCAGGTCGTCTGCCAGTTCCCAGTCAGTTGCCAGGCGGGGTTCCAGGCCAAGGCTGCGGTTGAAGGCAACCAGTGGCTCGATCATTACGCTGGTGCGCATGGCCGAAGCAACGTCGGTGGCAAGGCGGGGATCCAGGTTCTGGACTTCAGAACCCACTCCGATGATGAAGGTGTCGTTCTGGGCCAGCGCGTGCGAGCCTACGAACAGGGTCAGGGCAGCTATGGCTCCGCCCAGGGACATGCGAACTCGTTTCATGGTTCCTCCCGGTACAGCTCAGGCATGACCCGCTGAGCGGGCTGCCTACTCTGGTTCAGAGTGGTGGGAATGATAAAACACCATCTCTTGCCAGAAACCTATCACAACGGATACATAATGTGACGGCTTCCGGTCGCTGTACTTTATACATGTAATGTGGCCGCCGCTACGATTTCCCATCGTAGCGGGGCTGAGAGAAAACCGGACCTTTGTACCTCTTTACTGGCCGGGGAGCAGCGGACAATGTGCCGGGCCTTCAGCCTTTTACTCCCGTGCTGGCGATGCCGGTCGTGATGAACCGCTGCAGGAATGAGAACACGACCGTGATCGGGATGAGCGTCAGTACGGTCATGGCCAGCACGTAGTGCCACTGCACGTTCAGTTCCCCCTGGAACGCGTTCAGGCCGACCTGAAGCGTGAAGTTCTCACTGCGGGTCAGCACGATGAGCGGCCACAGGAAGTCGTTCCAGCGCCACATGACCGAGAAGATGGCCAGCACGGCCAGCGCTGGGGCGGAGAGCGGCACGATCAGCTGCCAGAAGATGCGCCATTCCGAAGAACCATCGATGCGCGCAGCGTCGAGCAGTTCATCGGGGATCGTGAGCATGTACTGACGCAGCAGGAACACGCCCGTGGGTGTGGCGGCACCGGGGATGATGACGCCCCACAGGTTGTTGACCCAGCCGATCTCGCTGATGACCAGGTACACCGGAACGAGGATCACGCTCAGCGGGATCATGAGGGTTGCGATCATCACCAGGAACACGCTGTTGCGGCCCTTGAACCTGTACTTGCTGAGCGCGAACGCGGCCATGCTGTTGATGACGAGCGTGATGAGCGTCGCCACGACCGTCACGAACACGCTGTTGCCCAGGAAGGTCGTGAAGTTGAACTGCTGCAGCGGGACCAGGTAGTTCTCCCACGCCAGGCGGAACTCCCTGACTTCCTCGCGCTGGTCGATGGGCACCGGGATGATCTCGCCCGGGTCGGCCGGGTCGACCATCTGCGCCTGAAGGCCGATGCGCCGCACCTGAGCCAGCTGCGTCACCGTCCCGTCCTCGAGCGTCACGTCGAACAGCTGTAGCGGCTCGTCGTAACCATCCACTTCAGCCATGACCGGAGCCATGGGCAGCAGCCCGGGCGGGAACTCGAGCAGTGCCGCAGGCGTCTTGAATGAAGAAAGGACCAGCCAGGCGACCGGGCCGAACATGACCAGCACGCCTGCGAGCAGGTACAGGTAGGTCAGGATGTCCGTGACGCCGGGGCGCCGTTTGCCCCGCTGGCGCAGCAGGAAATCGCCGGTGCGGTTCATGACAGGTGCCTTTCACTGCCGCGTCCGAGCCGCAGCTGAATCAGGGTGGCTATGAGCAGGATCATGCCCAGTACGACGCTGGCTGCGGCCGCAAGGCCGAAGCGCTGCACCTGGGTCGCGAAGCCGGTCTGATAGATGTACTGGATGATCAGCATCGTCGCCGTACCGGGTCCGCCGCCGGTGAGCACGTACACCTCATCGAACATCTGCACGGCCCGGATGAGCGCCAGGATCAGCACGACCATCATCGTCGGCATTAGCAGCGGCATTGTGACGCTGCGGAACGTCTGCAGGGAGTCCGCGCCGTCGATGGCGGCTGCGTCGTAAAGCTCGCCGGGGATGCTCTGCAGGCCAGCCAGCAGGATGAGGGTGTAGAAGCCCATGTTTGCCCAGACACTCACAGTTATTGCCCAGAACATCGCCCAGTCACCGTCCAGAAGGAACAGGATGGGGTCCATGCCCATGCTGACGAGCATGGCGTTAAGCACGCCGTCGCGCTGCAGGATCCACTTCCAGATGAGCGCCACGACGACGGGCGAGAGGAGGACCGGGTAGAAGAACACGCTGCGGAAGAAGCCCAGGAAGCGGATGCGCCTGTTCAGGATGAGTGAGGTGATGAGTGACAGCACCACGATCCCGCCGACCTGGCCCAGGACGAACACGCCGGTGTTGCGCACCGAGCGCCAGAAGCGGTCTTCGGTGCAGGTGTTGGGATCAAGGAAGTTGCGGCAGTCGAAAAGCCGGTCGAAATTGTCCAGGCCCACGAAAGGACGGTCAGCAGGGAACAGTTGCGTGCCACCCGTGAACGCGTAATAGAAATTGAGGAGCATGGGGAAAAGAATGAAGAGACTGAAGATAAGGAGGTTCGGCAGCAGGAAGAACCAGGGCATGCGTTTCGCACCCACCAGCCTCTGCAGGGGCTCGAGGACGAACCCGACCGCGTTCATGAGCAGGCTGTAGATGCCCATGAACACCTGCGAGATCCTTTCGCCGGGACGGAATCTGCTTGACTGCACCGGGTTGTTTCTCCTGGAACTGCTCAGCAGCTGCAGCCAGCCGCTCCTTCGGTTCCTGCGGCTGGCTGCAGCTGGTTGAAGTCGTCAGGCCGTTACTGGCTGGCCTCGCGGATGCCTTCGTCTATGTCCACCTGCATGCGCTCGAAAGCTTCATCCAGGGTGAGTTCGCCCACGTAAACCTGGGTGAGGCGGTCACGAAGCGCGTCGAAGATGAAGCGGTTCATGGGGTACGCCTGCAGGTCGTACGCGGTCTGGTGCAGCTTGGGTACCTCAGCGGAGAAGACGCCGAGCGCATCAGCTGCATGCTCGCTGTCGGTCTGGAAGTCGATGCCGGACTCGGCCAGGCCAAGGTGGCCGGGGATGAACAGAGTGCGGGCGTAGAACTCAGCCAGGACTTCTTCGCTGGCGAGCCATTCCATGAGCGTCGCTACTTCTTCGGGGTGTTCGGTGTCGGCGATGCCCACGATGGCTGCGCCGCCGGGCATGCCGGTGCAGGCTACGGGTCCGCACGGGTTGGGCACGACCACCCAGTCGAACGCGTCGCCGATCAGCTCTTCGAACTGGCCGACCTGCCAGCTGCCGGACATGTACAGGACGACCTGGCCGTTGACGAAGAACTCGTTGCCGGCTGCGTAGCCGCCGCCCGAGCCGATCCACACGTCAGGGTTCATGGTGCCGTCGGCGTGCCAGTCGATCATCATCTGGGCCATCTCGCGCATGCCTTCGTCGTCGATGACGACGTTGCCGTCAGCGTCAAAGAACTGTGCACCGTGGCTGATGGCCGGGCCGGCAAGACGGTGGCCGGTGCGGTCCATCGCCATGGCGTACGGGGTGCCGGTTGCTTCGGCTACCTGGCGGGTAAGGTCAGCCCACTCTGCCCAGGTGGTGTCACCCTCCGGCAGTTCGATGCCGGCCTGGTCGAAGAGGGTCTTGTTCACGAACGGACCGGTGACGGTCAGCTGGGTCATGAAGCCGGGGATGGCGTCAGATCCGTCGTCGCGCATCCAGTCGAGGAACGGACCGAAGTTGGTTTCCCAGTACTCGGTGTCCACGTACTCGCTCATGTCCAGGAAGTACTCGGAGATACCGCCCAGGTCGGTGACGCGGGCGATGTCGGGACCGTCACCGGAGGCAAGCTGCAGCGGCAGGGACTGCAGGATGCCCGATGCGTACGGCACGGTGTCCATCACAACGGTGATGTCAGGGTGTTCCTCTTCGAAACGGTCGAGCAGGTCGCGGAAGACCTGTCCTTCGTTTCCGTCGTCGTACCAGGTGATCCGGAGTTCTGTCTGAGCCATACCGGCGCCAATCACGGCAACAAGCAAGGTGGTTGCTATCCAGCGTAGGCTTGTCTTACGGATGCTTCGCATGTATTCCCCTTCCAGATTCAGGAGTCCCTGCGGCCGGCACATCACAGTGACGTTCCGGTCTGAATTTCATGGCGCAGGGTTCGGCGTGAAGTATAGCCCGCGCTTCACTTCCGTTTCTACCGGCCGGGATTACGGTAATTTTTCAGTGAAAGCGCCTGCTGTTCACGGGAATGCTCATGGCTGAACCGTGGCGCACCCTGGCAGCACTCGAGTTCACGGGTCAGGACGGACCGCGCTGGATCTTCCGCGAAACAGGCGGCCAGGCACGCTTCATCGTCACGCTGGTTGAACACGGGGTGTTGCGGGTGCAGGTGCAGCCCCTGGGTCTCGCTGCGGTTACGCGCACCTGGTCGGTGGTGGGCCAGGCCGGCGACACGGGTCCCGAAGGCCGCGACCGCGAGGATCTGAGCGTGTTCGGTTGCCCAGCGCCGGAGAAGACTTGGCTGGCTGACGGCCGTTTCGAGCTTCACGACCGGGAGTTCCGGCTGAGCCTCGACCTGTCTTCTGCTGCGCTGAGCATCAGCCTGCCTGATGGTTCGCAGCTACTTGCCGATCATGACGCCAAGGCCTACCGGACGGTCAGCACCTCCGGGTCGCGCGGCATCCGCCACACCCTCAGGCGCCACATGAGCGAGCTGTACCTGGGCCTGGGAGAAGTGAGCGGCCCGCTGAACAGGCACCACCGGCGCTACCGGCTGCGTCCTTGTGACGCGCTCGGTTACGACGCCGAGAACGCAGACCCGCTGTACAAGCACATCCCCAGCTACCTGACGCTCACGCCCGCCGGCCACGCCGTGGGCCTGCTTTACGACACGGGCGCAGAGGCAAGCTTCGACTTCGGCCGCGAGGTCGACAACTACGAGGGTTTCTACCGGTATGCCGAGTTCGCGGCGCGGGAGCTGGACTATTACGTCCTGATCGGCCCCGAAGTAAGCACAGTCACGAGGCGCATCCAGGAGCTGACTGGCTTCGCGAAGCTCCCGCCCCGCTGGACACTCGCCTATCAGGGCTCGACGATGAGCTACACCGATTCAGATGACCCCACCTCGGCACTGGCCGGCTTCGTGGGCAGGCTGCGTGACGAACGCGTCCACTGCGGCGGGTTCAACCTTTCCAGTGGTTACTCGCTGAGTGATGACGGCTTGCGTTACGTGTTTGAGTGGAACCGGCGGCGCGTGCCCGACCCTGCGGCGATGACGCAGGCGCTGCGCGACGCCGGGGTGCACACGCTCGCCAACATCAAGCCGGCACTGCTGACGAGCCACCCCCGGTTCGCCGCGCTGGCTGAGCTGGGCGCCTTCGTTGAGTCCTCGAGCGCTGAAGGGCCTTACACCGGCATGTTCTGGGGCGGCCCTGGCGCGCACCTGGATTTCACCAACCCGCACGCTTACGCGTGGTGGCAGGAGCAGGTTGCCACGCAGATCCTGGCGTACGGCATCGACGCCACCTGGAACGACAACAACGAGTTCCAGATCGCCGACGAGGAGGCGCGCCTGAACGCAGGTGAGGCAGGTGACCTGCGGCCGACGCTGACGCTGCTGATGAACATGGCGAGCCGCGACGCGCAGCGCGCAGTCAACCCGGAAGCGCGCGATTACCAGCTGACCCGCAGCGGCGGGCTGGGCATGCAGCGGCTGGCGGCCACCTGGTCAGGCGACAACTACACGAGCTGGCGCACGCTCCGCTACAACCTGCCGATGGGCCTGGGCATGTCGCTCAGCGGCTGGGCGAACCACGGTCACGACGTGGGCGGCTTCGCTGGCCCCATGCCGGACGCGGAACTGCTGCTGCGCTGGGTCGAAGCCGGCGTGATGCAGCCTCGCTTCTGCGTGCACTCGTGGAACGACGACCGCAGCACTACCGAACCGTGGAGCCACCCGGAGGTGCTGCCGGACATCCGGCGCCTGCTCAACTTCCGTGACGCGCTGATCCCGTACCTGTACACGCTGCTGCATGATTCCGTCTGGGATGGCATCCCGCTGACCCGGCCGTTCGTGTACGCGTTCCAGGAGTGGGTGGCCGGATGGGAGGAGTCGTTCGCGTACATGCTGGGCGACGCGCTGCTCGTTGCGCCTGCCCTGGAAGCGGGTTCAGCGTCGCGTGAGCTCAGGTTGCCGCCGGGCCGCTGGCTGGAACTGCAGACCGGGCTCGTTCATGAAGGTGACCGGCTGGTCAAGCTGAGCGCTGAACCCGGCTGGCCACCCCTGCTGCTGCGGGAGGGCAGGGCCGTGCCATTTGCGGTCGTCAAGGAGCCGCAGTACGACGATCCGCGTTTCACGGATTCCAGCGAAGTTGAGTGGATCGCGTTCCCCGATTCGCAGGGCAGTTTCAAAGGCCGCCTCACCTGGGATGACGGCGTGAGCCGCCTGGACAGTCGTACTCAGGGCAGCAGCGTGGAGCTCGAGTTCTCTGACGGCGTACTCAGCCAACAGGTAGCGGGAGCTGCCCTGCCCGCAGGCTTCAGGGCGGTATCGCGGATACTGGTGCCGGGCGGTTCTGAGCGGCTGGCGTGGTTCCGGTCAGGCTTCAGCGAACTTCAGGAACCACAGTGATCAGTCCGGTTTGCCTGTGACGTGAATCTCATCGGGCCGGATGGGGCCGAACAGGCCGTGGGTCAGCCCACCGGCCATTCGCTGCGCAGCCAGGTGGATTTTGTCGACCGTTTCCGGCGTGTAGATTTCCTCGAGCGTTTCCCGGAACAGCTCCAGCCATTCGTCGAAGTGGCCGCGCTGGATGGCACTCACGTTACGGTGTTTCACCAGCGGGTTGCCGAAGTAACGGCCGGTGCGCAGCAGCACGTTCGACCAGAAATCGACCATGTTCTCCTGGTGCAGCTTCCAGCGGCCTTCCAGCCGGTTGTTGAACACTGGCCCCAGGGTTTCATGGCGGCGGATGCGGGCGTAGAACGTGTACACCATGGTCGTGATGTTCTCTTCCGTGATGGTGTCAGCCAGCGCCGCGGGTGATGCTTCCATGGACTCTCTGTCCTGCATGCCTCAGGTTAGCACCCGCGCGACACATGGATGCGCAAACTCGGACACGTGCCACCGAGTAGCGCGTGGCAGCCGGGCATGTCATATTTCGGGAGTGACAGCCGGAGCTCTCGTAACGTTCTTCATCATCGCTCTGGTCGACAGCATCAACCCGTCGGCCCTGGTCGTGACGCTGCAGCTGCTCAGCCGGCGGGCGCCAGTCGGAGCGATCCTGACTTACATCGCTTCCGTGTTCGGCGCCTACCTGACCGTCAGCATCCTGCTGATACTTGGACTCACGGCCGTGATCGACCCGCTGAGCGCCTTCTTCGAGACGAAGGTCGCCAACATCGGCCTGGCCGTACTGGGCGCCGGACTGCTCGCCTACGCCCTGTTCTCCCGCAACCCGAAGAACGCACCGCCGCCGCGACCGTTCAGACTGACCTCGACCTCGGTGAGCGGCCTGGTGCTGCTTGGCGTCACCGTGACCGTGATGGAGCTGCCTACTGCACTGCCGCTGCTCGGCGCCGTCGGCCTGCTCACCTCGGCTGACGTCGGCCCTGCCGTGTGGTTGCCGCTCATCCTCATCTACAACGTCATCTTCGTCCTGCCGCCGCTGCTTCTGACCTTCGGTTACCGCTGGCTGGGCGAACGGGGCGGCGAGAAACTGCAGAAACGCCTCAGCCACGGCGCACGCGAGACGATGCTGTGGGTGTTCGGCATAGTCGGCTTCTACATGCTCATGCAGGCCCTGGAGACACTCGGTGTGTTCGGCGATTCCGTCAGTATCGGGATTGGTTGAGCATGTTCACGGACGACCCTGATTTCTGGCGCGAACTCGACCACCTGGCTGCTACCTGCGAGATCGTCACCGCCCGGCCAGCCGGCCAGCCGCACCCGGACTTCCCGGAACTGATCTACCCGTACGACTACGGGTTCCTGCGCGGCACGAGTGGCGGCGATGGCGCCGAGATTGACGTCTGGCTCGGAACTTCCGGTTCCCGCAAGGTCACGGCCGTCGCCTGCACGGTCGACCCTTACAAGCGCGACGCCGAACTGAAAGTGTTCCTGGGCTGCACGGTTTCAGAGCTTGAAGCCATCAGCCGCTGGTTACGGGTAGCGGCGGAGTTGCCGCATCTGGTGATCAGGCGGAGTGAGCCAGCAGCATAACGGCAGCTGATCCGCGCTGGATCGCGAAATCCGCCAGGTAACGTGTACAATTACTTCAGATCCATGGCTAAACGAATCGAAGTTGTAGGCGCAGTTTTCATAAGGGATGGCAAGGTACTGGCCGCGAAACGCGGACCCGACAAGGCGCTGCCTGGCATGTGGGAATTTCCCGGCGGCAAGATCGAACCGGGCGAGAATCCTGCTGACGCGTTGCGCCGCGAACTGGCGGAAGAACTGAGAGTCGACGTTGAGGTCGGCGACTACCTGACAACCACTGATTATGAATACGATTTCGGAACAGTCTCCCTGGCGACCTATTACGTGGAGCTGACCTCATCCGACCCGGTGCTGACCGAGCACGTCGAAATCCGCTGGTTGAGCAAGTCCGAGCTTTTCGATGTCGAATGGGCCCCTGCTGACATCCCGGCAGTCGAACTGCTGACCCACCTGACGGCACTGCAATGAGCAACTCCGACCTCGGCAAGGCGCTGCAGCACGGTTTCCTGGACCGTGAGCTGCACGCCTCGTCGCGGTTGGCGCCGCTGCTGATCAACAATCACAACTCGTCGACCATGAGCCGAACCATCAGCGCTGAACTCCGTGACGCTGATAGTTTCGTGTTTTCCGTCGCGTTCGTTACCCCGGCTGCAGTAACCGCCCTGAAGCAGGACCTGCTTGATTTCCGTGGCAGCGGGCTGATCATCACGTCGAACTATCTGGGGTTCAACACGCCCCGTGTTTACCGCGAACTACTGAACATCCCGGGCCTGGACGTGCGCGTGGTTCCAGCCTCGGCAGGTTTCCATGCCAAAGGCTACGTTTTTCGGAGGCCGGGCAGAACTACGGCGATTGTTGGCAGCTCCAACCTGACCATCAGCGCACTCTCGAGCAATCACGAATGGAACTTGCGTTTCTCAGCAGCCAACGAGGGTCATGTGGTGGCGCAGCTCGAAGACGCTATCGAGCTTCAGAAGCTGATCGCCGAGAAGATTGACGAGCAATGGGTGGAGCGGTTCGAACGCAATTACGTTCCGATTCCGCGAGGAGAACAGTTCCGCCCCCTAGCGGGCGAGCCGCCAGTACCTGTGGTGACGGATTTAGGTGTTCCGCTGCTCCCCGGCCCTTCGCAGCAGGGGAATCTGTTCGGCACAACCAGCTCGCCGGTAGTTGCGCAGAGGGATCTGGCGCGTTCACGTCCTGTCATCACGCCGAATCGGATGCAGCAAAGTGCGCTGGCCGCATTGTCTGCATTGCGAGCTGAGGGCGCTGGTCGCGCACTGGTCGTATCAGCTACCGGAACCGGCAAGACGATGCTCTCGGCTCTCGACGTCAAGAACTACGCTCCGGAAAGGTTCGTTTTCCTGGCGCACCGCGAGCAGATACTGGACAAGGCCATGAGTGAGTTCAAACTCGCTCTCGGAGCACCAGTCAACCAGTTCGGCAAACTATCGGGCTCAAGCCGGGATCTGGGGCCTCAGACGAAATACCTGTTCGCCACGACGTCCTCGTTCGTCAACGCCATCCGCCAAGGCTTGATAGACAGCCGCGCTTTTGATTACGCACTGATCGACGAGGTGCACAGGGCTGGTGCCCGCACGTACCTGGAAATAATCGACTTCTTGCGACCGGATTTCTTGCTGGGGATGACTGCGACACCGGAACGCACTGATGGTTTCAACGTCTTCGAGCTTTTCCATTACAACCTGGCTTACGAGATCCGGCTCCAGGAAGCGCTTGAAGAGAAGATGCTCGCCCCCTTCCATTATTTCGGCGTCACCGACTACACCACCGAAACCGGGGAAACCGTCCATGAACTCAGTGACTTGCGGCACCTGGTTTCCGCTGAGCGTGCCGACTATCTGGTGGAGAAACTGTCGCAGTACGGGCAGGCGGGAGAACCGCCTCGAGGACTGATTTTCTGCAGTCGCAACGCCGAAGCCAAGGAACTCTCAGCCTTGCTCAACCAGCGCAGGCTTCACGGCTTCCCTCTGCGCACCTTGGCGCTGTCCGGCGCTGACTCGATCGAGTACCGGGAAGCGGCAGTGAGAAGGCTCGAGGCGGGCGAACTCGACTACCTCCTCAGCGTGGACGTGTTCAACGAGGGCATCGACATTCCCAGCCTCAATCAGGTCGTGATGATGCGGCAGACGCAGTCCAGCGTCGTCTTTACCCAGCAACTGGGCCGTGGACTGCGCAGGCACGAACACAAGGACTACGTCGTAGTCATCGACTTCATCGGCAACTACACCAACAACTACCTGATACCCACAGCGCTCTTCGGCGACACGTCGCTCAACAAGGACCAGATCCGCCGGCGCATCATCGATGCCAGCAACGATCACATCATCGCTGGAGTTTCCAGCATCAACTTCGACCAGATTTCCAAAGATCGCGTCTTCGCGTCACTCGCAAGCGCCAAGCTTGACTCGGTTGCCAGCCTCAAACAGGAATTCAGCCGCATGAAGAACCGGCTGGGACGCGTACCCATGTTGCTCGACTTCGCCCGGCACGACGCGATCGACCCTGAAGTGATCGCCACCAAATTCGACCATTACGCGGATTTCGTGAAGCGCGTCGAAGATACTGCATTCCAGCCGTTCGACAGAAGCGCGCACGGGATGCTGACCATGCTGAGCCGGGAGTTTCTGAACGGCAAGCGGCCGCAAGAACTGTTCCTGCTGCACGAGCTTGTCTGTACCGGCAGACCGGTTACTGAAACCGAGTTCCGAGCCAAGCTCGCTGACCGCACACTCGATTCTTCACAGGCTGTCCTGGCTTCCGTGAAACGCATCCTGACCCTGGAATGGTTTACGGACGCTGAGCGCACCAAATACGGCAGTGAACCACTCGTTACTTTCGATGGCGCTTGCTATCACCTGAGCCCGCGCTGGCAAGCGGCCTGGACTGCCTTCGAGAGCTTCCGGGCGTACGCGCTGGACGTCATCGAGACAGGTCTGTACCTCTCAGAAAACCGCTTCGGCTTCGTGGATTCACTCCAAGTCGGGGAGCGGTATACCCGCAAGGACGTGTGCCGGCTGCTCAACTGGCAGCGGAACGAACAAGCCACCATGTACGGTTACAAGGTGGACCGCGAGTCACACACGTGCCCGATCTTCGTCACGTATCACAAGGCAGACGACGTTTCTGAAAGCACGAGATACGGTGACGAGTTCATCGACCAGCTGACGATGCTTTGGTACACGCGCAGCAAACGGACCCTGGCAAGCGGCGAGGTCAAAGCCATCGTTAACGAAGAAGTCCCGCTGCATTTGTTTGTCAAGAAAGACGATATCGAAGGAACTGACTTCATATACCTGGGCTCACCGCGCCCGTCGAACGCAGTGCAAACCACCATGCCAGACAAGAACGGCAAGGAATTGCCCGTCGTCACCATGCACCTGGAACTCAAGCAACCGGTCGACAGCGCCACCTTCGATTACCTGGTCGGTTAGGCAGCCGGCTGATTCAACTCCGCCAACGCAGCCCGAGCCAGCGCAGCAGCTGAATCGATCACCGGCGTCTCGAACGACGTGAGAACGAGCGGCACCTCCGTACAGCCGGCTACAAGGACATCGATGCCCTCAAGGGAAACAGCCAGCTGCCGCATGCGCGACCGCACCTCGTCGCCGGTATCTCCAGACTTGATCCGGTACAGCAGCGCCATGAACTCTTCGCGGTCCGGGTGGATCACTTCCACGCCGTGGCCAGCGAAAGCTGTCTGGTAAAGCTGCGCGTCCAGGGTGGCGTTCGCGGCCAGCAGCCCGACCCTGCGAGGCCGGTGCTGCATCGTCTCCGCAACCACCGCGTCGATCATGCTCAGGAACGGCACGCTCATGGCAGCTTCGATCTCGGCCTGCCAGGCGTGCGCGGCGTTGCAGGCCATGACGATGAGTCCGGCGCCCGCCTGTTCCAGTCCGGCAGCCATCTTCGCCAGGTGCGGACCCGGTGATTCGCCGGTTCCTGCCAGGGCCGCGTTCCGGTCGGGGACGGCCGGGTTGCTGTCGATCAGAATGCGGATGTGGTCCTGATCGGTGACTGCCTCGCTGAACTGCAGCAGTTTGGCATGGAAATCCAGGGTGGCCGCCGGACCCAGCCCGCCGATGACACCCAGCGTCCGGTTACCCGGTGAAGAGTTCACGGTCGTGATACAGCACTGGCGCCCCACCGGTGTGCAGGAACAGGACCCGCTCGCCGGGCTTGAAGTGACCGGTGCGGACCAGGTCGATGAGTCCCGCAGCAGCCTTGCCGGTGTAGACGCTGTCCAGCAGGATGCCCTCAGTCTGCGCGAACGACTTGACGGCTTCGATCATCGAGTCGGTTGGCACGGAGTAACCGCCGCCCACGTACTCGTCGAAGACGCGCACCTGCCCGTCAAGGTCGGCTTTGGTGCCGAGCAACTCCAGGGTCCTTGCTGCCAGGTCGGTGATGTGCGCTTCCTGCCGTTCGCGTGGCTGACGGACGCTGATGCCCGTGATCGGAACTCCGGTGTTTGCGCCGGCGGTCGCGGCCACCAGGCCGGCGTGAGTGCCACCCGAGCCGCTGGCGGTGACGATGTGGTCGAACGGCAGTCCCTGTTCGAACGATTGCTGCATGATCTCCAGGCCGCATGCGACGTAACCCAGAGCGCCAAGCGGGTTCGAGCCACCGCCGGGAATCGCGTAGCCTTCGCGCCCCGAGCTGGCCAGGTCGTCGAGTTCGGCCTGCATGGCGGCTGCCAGGTCGCTTCCGCCTGGTACGACTTCGATCTTCTCGGCACCCAGCAGGTGGTACAGGAAGTTGTTGCCGCTGGCGTCAGCGCGGTAGCTGCCGGGCACGCGTTCCTCGAGGATGAGGCGGCACTTCAGGCCTTCTTTAACGGCCGCGGCCAGGGTCAACCGGCAGTGGTTTGACTGAACTGCTCCGACGGTCACGAGCGTGTCGGCCCCCTGGGCCAGGGCGTCGGCAACCAGGAACTCGAGTTTGCGGGTCTTGTTGCCGCCGGCGGCCAGGCCGAGCAGGTCATCGCGCTTGATGAACAGTTCCGGACCACCGAGTTGCCGGCTCAGGTGCTCCATGGCTTCCAGCGGCGTCGGTGACGGCGTGTACGTTCTGCGGGCGAAACGGCTTAAGTTCATGCGTCAGGATAGCAAGCAGTCGCGGACTCAGGAACTCCCGCCAGCCTGCCCGATCGCCGGAAAAATGACCTTCCGGTACATAAAATGTTGCGACCCGCGTGTATCCTGTCGCGCATGGCTACCACCGAAGTGACCGTCGACAACTTCAACTCCACTATCGAGGACAACGACATCGTGTTCCTCGACTTCTGGGCTGACTGGTGCGGACCGTGCAAGATGTTCGCCCCGGTGTTCGAGAAGGCTGCCGAAACCAACTCCGACGTTGTGTTCGGCAAGATCGATACGGAAGCGCAGCAGGAACTGGCAGCAGCATTCCAGATCCGCTCGATCCCCACACTCATGGCGTTCCGCGAGAACGTACTGGTCTTCTCGCAGCCCGGCGCACTGAACGGCGGCCAGCTCGATCAGGTGATCGAAGCCGTCCGTGAACTGGACATGGAAGAAGTCCACGCCAAAGTCGCCGAGCAGCAGGCTGCCGAAGCAGCTGCTGCTCCTGACAGCCCGGCCGAAGCTTAAGCCAAGCCGGTACTGACTCAAACCGGGCAGGGCGCCGCATACGGACGGCGCCCTGCCCTTTCTTATTGCTGCACCTGCCGGTAATTGTACTTTCGCGCATATCGTCAGCCTGTTATTTCCGTAATATGACTCATGCTTGAAATCTTCACGGCGGACGCGCTGGTCGCACTCCTCACCCTGACGGTGATGGAGATCGTGCTCGGGATCGACAATATCGTCTTCATCTCCATCCTCACCGGCAAACTGCCCGAGGAACAGCGACCACGGGCCAGGGTCATCGGTCTGGGCGCGGCGATGGTTTCACGCATCGCGCTGCTGTTCGCGATCAGCTGGGTTATCGGCCTGACCGCACCGCTGTTCAGCGTTTTCGGCATGGAAGTCTCCGGCAGGGACCTGATCCTGCTGGGCGGCGGCCTGTTCCTGCTGTGGAAAGCCACAACCGAGATTCACCACCGGCTGGAAGGCGACAAGGACGACACGGACAACGTCGCAGTCGCGCCGACGTTCGGTGCCGTCATCGTGCAGATCCTGCTGCTGGACGTGGTGTTCTCGCTCGACTCGGTCATCACCGCCGTCGGCATGGCCGACCAGCTGTGGGTGATGGTCACCGCCGTCATCATCGCCGTCATCGTCATGATGCTTGGTGCCACGCCGATATCCAACTTCGTTGAACGCCACCCGACCGTGAAGATGCTGGCACTCAGCTTCCTGCTGCTGATCGGAGTTTCGCTCGTGGCAGAAGCGTTCGGGCAGCACATCCCCAAGGGTTATATCTACTTCGCGATGGCGTTCTCGGTGCTGGTGGAGGTACTGAACCTGCGCGCCACCTCCGTGAACAAGCCTGAGCGCCAGCCGGTCAAACTGCGCAAGGGGCCGCGCAACCCGACACTCTGACCGCAAACGGCGGTGTTAGCATGCTGCCACTATGAGCAGACTCAGCGATCTGTTGACCGCCGAGGCCAGGAAGCGCGGACTGCACGGGGACAGGCCGCTTGATCCGGCGAGCGCATTCGCCCTGGTCCGTGACATGCCTTACAGGAGAGCCAGCGACCGGAAACCCGAGACGACCATCCGCGAGTGGCGCGGCACCTGTTCAGGCAAGCATTACCTGCTGCAGGCCGTACTCGACGAGCTCGGCACGAAGTCGGACCTGATGGCCTGCACCGCTTACGTTGAGGCCAACCCTGATTCACTGCCGGCCGAGCTGGCTGAGATACTGCGCGAAGGCCCGGTGCCCGATGTGCACAACTACCTGCGGCTGCCCGAGATTGTCGACGCCACCTGGCCGCTTGAAGCCGCAGCACACGGTGTTCCCGTCAATCCGGACTGGACGCCCGGCCGGGACATGAAGATGCCATTCAACCCGATCAGCGAGATCAGGGTTCCGGACGACGTGGACGCCCAGACGTTCAAGGACGATCTGCTGCGCGAGCATTTCAGCCGTGAGGAACTGGACAGGCGCGACCGGTTCTTCAGGGCTCTGGCGGGCTAGAGCCGGTTTACCTTATTACAGGATGCTTATAAACGGTTGTTAAACTCACCTCCGACCGTGAATACATACCCATTGCTTTCCGTAGATAACGTAACCAAACGCTTCACGAGCGTCCTCGCGGTTGACTCACTGAGCTTCGAAGTCCGCCGGGGCGAGATATACGCCCTGCTCGGCCCCAACGGTGCCGGCAAATCAACCACCGTCCGCATGATCGCCGGCATCACCCAGCCGGACACGGGCAGGCTTACCTTCCGCGTCAACGGCACTGACGGCGTGACTGCGCGGGCGAAACCGCACATGCTCGGTTACCTTCCGGAGGAACGCGGCCTGTACCAGGATCAGGCCCTCCTGCGCACGCTCGTCTACCTGGCGCAGCTGCGCGGCGTGGACCGGGACACGGCCAAAAGCCGCGCCATGCAGTGGCTTGAGCGCTTCGGGCTGGCTGAACGCGCCCAGGCGAAGGTCAACGAGCTGTCCAAGGGAAACCAGCAGAAGATCCAGTTCATAGCCAGCGTGCTCCACGAACCGAAGATTGCCATCCTGGACGAGCCTTTCTCCGGCTTCGATCCTGTCAACCAGGACCTCGTCAGCACCATCATCCGCGAACTGCGCGAGGCCGGCATGACGATAGTTCTCAGCGCCCACCACATGGACCTGGTCGAGAACCTGGCCGATTACATCCTGCTCATGCATCAGGGCCGCGGCGTGCTGCGCGGCACGATGTCAGAGATCCGGGCCGGTTCCGGGATCGGCCAGCGGCTCAACGTCACCTTCGGTGGCGACTCGGCCGACCTGGATCTGGCCAGCCTGCCCGGCGTAGAGCAGGTACTCAACCAGACCAGCAGTACAGCGCGACTGGCTTTGAGCGCCGGTGCCGTGGTGGGCAGTGTCCTGCACGAACTCACGGGCCGCGCTGAAGTCGTGGACGTGGCCAGTGACACTCCCTCGCTGCGTGAGATCTACCTTGATACCGTCAGCGGAGGTGCAGCATGACCCACGGTAAGGCCGTCAGGCTCATCACCGCCTGGGAGTTCCGCCGCTTCCTGCGGTTCAGCGACCTCTTCACCATGGTCCTGATCACCGTTGCCTTCGGCGTGGGCATCCCATTCCTGATCGGCGTTTTCACCGGCGAAGACGAAGTCGTCACTCTGGCCCAGACGGGCGGTAGCCCGGTCGCCGACAGCGAGCTGTTCGAGTTCCGGCAGTTGCAGCCCGCAGAAGCCGAGGCGGCACTCGCAGCGGAAGAGGTCGACGGGATCATCGACGCAAGCGAACCTGAAGCGCCCGTCCTGACCGTAGAGTCCGAAAGCGGCTGGATCAGTTCCCTTAATGAACACCTGATCGGCGTGGCACTTGACGCGCGGCTCGCTGCAGCGGGCGTCGAACCCGCTGCGTTCGAGGCACTGGTTGCGCCCGTGGACCTGCAGGTGCAGCTGACCGAACCGGAAAGTGACGGGCCGGGCAACACGACCATCGTTCTGATAGTCGCCGGCCTGATGGTGTTCATCATCTTCCTGGGCACCGGCACGCTCTTCACGGCGATAACCGGCGAGAAGACCAACCGGGTGACCGAACAGATCGTGAGCGCCGTGTCACCACAGGCTTGGATTGACGGCAAGGTGCTCGGCACCGCCGGCTACATCCTGGTTTACATGGTGGC
>CALDPK010000193.1 GCA_937911855.1 uncultured Trueperaceae bacterium
CCCGACCTGCGCCAGCAGGTCGTCGTGGTCGTCCAGCCCCGCCAGGGCGGCGAACTGATAGTACGGCTGGAATCGTTCGGCGACCCGATCGTGACAGCAACCGTGCGCGGAGCCGTACACGCGGTTACCGAGTGGGTGCTGGAGCAGCCCGGCCTGACGCTCAAGTCCCGCTTCTACTGACCCCAATATGCCTGACTGGTTCGTCTACGTCCTGCGCTGCGCTGATGACAGCCTGTACACGGGCGTGACGACCGACCTGGACCGGCGTCTGCTGGCCCACAACGGCGGAACCGGCGCGGCGTACACGCGGGCGCGCCTGCCAGTGACCCTGCTCTACAGCGAACCGGCGGACGGCCGTTCGCAGGCGCTGAAGCGCGAGCTGCAGATCAAGAAACTGCCGCGCAGACGCAAGCTGGAACTGATCGATTCAGCCGCTGGCAGCAGCTGAATCAGCCCAAAGTAAACACTGCAGGTCACTGAGAAGACGGCTGCCAGCGGTTAATGTGGGCCATGGATCGACTGCTGGACACAATGCGGCGGCTGCGGGCACCCGACGGCTGCCCCTGGGATCAGGAACAGACTCACGAAAGCCTGAGACCTTACCTTCTCGAGGAAGCCGCCGAAGCGACTGACGCACTGGAATGGGGCACCCGGCAGGAGTTCGTCTCGGAACTGGGCGACGTGCTCCTGCAGATAGCGTTTCACGCGGTCATCGGCGAACAGGAAGGCACCTTCACTTACGGCGACGTCGAAGAGGCGATCGTCAGCAAACTCGTGCGGCGCCACCCCCACGTCTTCGGGGACGTCAAGGTGTCAGGCGCCGACGACGTACGTGCCAACTGGCTGCAGATAAAAGAAGAGGAACGCCGTGAACGCGGTGAAACCGAAGACGCTGCCGCCAGCATCTCGGTCAGCCTGCCCGTGTTCATGCAGGTCAAGGAAGCCCACGAGAAAGCCGGCCTCAAAGCCAGAGAAGGCACCGCATTGCCAGCAGGCTCCTCTGACGCTGCCGGCCTGGCGCGCCACATCGTCGACCTGGCGCTGCTCGCCAGTGAACAGGGCATCGATCTGGAACTCGCCGTGCGCGACGAGATCCGCGCCAGACTGCAGGACACGTGATGGACTGGCAGAGGCTGCGCGAACTGCTGGCCGAACGCCAGACCGAAGACTGCCCCGGTGACAGCAAGGCCCGTGCCGGGATACTCGTACCGGTCCTCGAGTCCGAGACCGGCCCTGAACTGCTGTTCACCGTCCGCTCCAGCAACTTGAGGCGCCACCCGGGCCAGATCGCCTTCCCCGGCGGTCACGTGGACCCCGGCGAGACGCTCCTGCAGGCCGCTTTGCGGGAAACCATGGAGGAAGTCGGCCTTCATGTGGCTGAACGCAACGTACTCGGCCGGCTGGATTCCCACCCGTCACCGTCCGGCAGCTGTGCCACGCCGTTCGTGGCTACGGTCAGCTGGCCCAGTGAACTGACCCTGAGTGAAGACGAGGTGGAAAGCACCTTCACCGTGCCGCTGGCCGAGCTGCTGCAGATAACCCCCAGCAGCCAGCTCGTCCACCACCAGGGCTGGAACCGGCTCCTTCACTCGTACGACTGGCAGGGCATGCAGATCTGGGGCCTGACTGGCAACGTCCTGCACCAGCTGCTGGGCCTGATCAGGCGCGCCGATCCCGTGGCGGTGGCCGGTTGAAACGCAAGGACCTGAAAGTCACGCGCGGCAAGGAACGCTACACCTGGTCGACCGGCGAGATCGTCGAGGCACTCCAGGGGGCTGGCGTCCTGACCGACGCGGCCCTGGGCATCGCGCGCACGCTTGAGACTCAGCTGCTCGCCAGGCCCGAATCCAGGATCAGCCTCGAGGAACTCGTCAAACGGCTGGAAAAGCTCATCGCGGAGCGCGTCAACCCCCAGATAGCAGGGCGGTTCGCCAAGCAGACGCCACCGTTCGTCCCCCTGAAAGTCAGGTCCGGCGACACTACCGAGAAGCTCAGCGTCAGGAAGCTCGCCCGTTCGCTTGAGTCGATCGGCCTGAAGTTCAAGGCCGCCAACGGTATCGCCCGTCAGGTGGAGCAGACCCTGCGGACGCAGGGCCGGGAAACGGTGCCGTCGGTCGTCGTGTCGCACCTTGTGGCCATCGCGCTCGAAGCAAGCTACGGCCGGGAAGTGCGCGCCCGTTTCGAGGCGACGCTCGGCAGGCCGGCAGAGATCTATATCATCGAGCCTGACGGCAGCGCGCTGCCGTTCTCCCGCGGTGTGGTGTCACGGTCGATGATGGCCGTCGGACTGGGACCCGAGATGAGCTACCGGCTGGCGGACGCCATAGAGAACGGGCTGTGGACCCGGCAGGAGCAGCGCGTGCCGAGGTCAGAGATCCGCAGGCTCGTCACCGAGAAACTGCGCGAGGAAGCCGGCGAGCAGTTCGCGCGCCGCTACGACCTGCTGCACAGCTTCAGGGATTCCAGCCGGCCGACCATCGTCCTGGTGGGCGGCGCGCCGGGGGTGGGGAAGAGCACCATCGCCGCGGAACTCGCCTACCGGCTGGGCATCGGCCGGCTCGTGTCGACTGACTCGATCCGCGAGGCGCTGCGCTCGCTCATAAGCAAGGAACTGAGCCCCGTGCTGCACGCCAGCACCTTCAACGCGTGGAAAGCGGACCTGCTGCCGGCCGAAGGCGCGGGCATGGAACCGGCGCCCGGCCAGGTCATTCGCGGCTTCATGGCACAGGTACGCATGCTCGGTCCAGCCATCAACGGGATCATCAGCCGCACCTTCGACGAAGCGTCATCCATCGTCCTCGAGGGCGTGCACCTGGTGCCGGGCGCAACCATGTCCATGGACAACCAGGACTTCGGCGACGCCCAGGTCATCCCCGTGCTGCTGGTGGTGCGCAGCGAAGAAAGCCACCTGGACCATTTCGCGGTCCGCGAGCGCCAGACGTCCTCGAAACGTATGCAGAAATATTACGCAGAACACTTCCGCGAAGTACGAATCCTTCAGCAATACCTGATCGAACAGGCCGAACATGACGGGGTGCCGGTCATCGACGCCACCGATGCGGACGACGCGGTCGAAGCTGCGCTCCACCACGTGCTCGGCAGCCTGTTCGCGTCGCGCCTGAACAACATCGAACACCGGGGCAGCGAGCAGTCGGGGTAGCCAGAAAAGCCACCCCGATTCAGCCGCCACGTGTTCTAGACTGTGGTCAAGGAGCATGATGCCTGAACCGGCACTGAAAACCACTTCCCTGACGAAACAGTACCGCGGCCGCCCGGTCGTGCGTAACCTTGATTTCCACGTCTCACCCGGCGAGGTCTACGCCCTCGTGGGCCCCAACGGGGCGGGCAAGACGACGGTCATCCGGCTCGTATCCGGACTCGCCTTCCCGACCAGCGGCGAAGTGAAGCTGCTGGGCGGCGACCCGCACCGCGACCCCAAGGTCCGCGCCGGCCTGGGAGCGATGGTCGAGGCACCCGCAGCTTTCTACCCGTACCTGACGGGCCGCGCCAACCTGCAGCTGCAGGCCAGCCTGGCCGGCGGCGTCAGTGAAGAGCGGATCAGCGAAGTCCTGAACATGATGGAACTCGGCCCGGCCGCAGAGCGCAAGGTGGGCGTCTACAGCCTTGGTATGCGCCAGCGGCTCGGCGTGGCCGCCGCCATAATGACCAACCCGAAGATGCTCATCCTCGATGAACCGGCCAGCGGCATGGATCCGCTAAGCCTGCACCTGGTCCACCGCGTGCTGCGCGACGCCGCCCGCGACGGAGCAGCGGTGCTCATCTCCACCCATCACCTCGAGGAAGTTGTCCACTACTGCTCGCGGGTGGGCATCATGGAAGCCGGCGTGCTGGTGGACGAAGTGAACCTGAAACAGCGAGGCCAGCGTTACCGCGCCCGCGTGTCCGACGTTCACGCCGCGGTGGTGGCCCTGCAGGTGCAGCCGTTCGTTGAGGACGCGCGCGCCCGCGACCAGGAAGTCGTCTTCAACGTGACCGACAAGGAGCGGCTTGGTCGGGTGTCCGTCGTCCTGGGCGCCGCCGACATCGAACTGTTCGAACTGAGCCCCGACGTCTTCAACCTGCGGGGTTACTACTACGAGCGGATGGCCGGCTCGCGCGGCAAGCGGCCCTTCGAAACCCAGGAGGTAGTCCGCCCGTGATGCTCACCCTGCTGCGACAGGAACTGGGCAAGGTATTCCGCCTGGCCAGCGTGCGGTTCAGCCTGGTGCTGCTCGTACTGCTGCCCGTCCTGTGGGCTTATGCACCCGGCATCTTCGACGTGTACGGGGTTTTCATCGTCTCGGGCTTCCAGGTCCCGGCCCTCAGCCTGCTGTCTGGCATGGAGTTCCTGTTCCCGCTGCTGGTCGCGATCATAAGTTCAGAACTGCTCGGAACCGAGATCAGCCTGGGCACGCTGCGCGCCACCCTGCTCAGGCCTGTCACCCGAGCGCAGTGGCTCCTGGCCAAGCTGGTGGTGGCAGCCCTGCTGCCGTTCGTCCTGCTGGGCTTCGTCCTGCTGGTGTCACTGCTGGCCGGGTTGTTCTACGGCTACGGCGACTTCGTCGGCGGCACCGGACTTGGTGCAGGCGGCCTGGTGGGTCAGGGCATGACCGGCGCCGGCCAGGCGCTGACCGAGCTGCTGCGCGCCTACCTGGTCGCCGCCTACAGCCTGGTGCCCGTCAGCCTGCTGGCTCTGTTCCTGACGGTCATCTTCATGAACGCCGCCAGCGGCGCGCTGGCCACGCTGGGCATACTTATCCTGAGCGGCCTGCTCGTCGTGTTCTCGTGGCTCAGCACCTTCCTGCCGACGACGCAGCTGAACGCATATCTGGCTACCAGCCAGCAGCTCGTCACCCCGCTTATCCTGATAACCGTGTACTCGATAACCTTTGCGCTGCTGGCAGTAGCCACGTTCGAGCGGAAGGATTTCTGATGAGGTTCCCCCTGGCTGCACTGCTTGCACTGCTGCTGGGCAGCTGTGGCCTGGCCCAGTCGATCGCCTACACGGTGCAGGTGGTGGCGGTGTCCGACCAGTCGCAGGCGTTCAGCCTGATCCGCGACCTGGGCATGGACAATTTCCCCGCCTACGCAACCCGGGCGACCACCGAGCAGGGTGACGTGGTCCGGGTCCGCGTCGGTGGCTTCGCCAACCGCGCCGCCGCCCTGCTGTACGCGGAGACGATGCCTGACTTCCCGAGTCCCGGCAACCGGCCGCTGCCGGCACTGGCTGACAACATCCCCACCGGCATAATGCCGCTCGAACCGCGCCTGCTTCTGGACACTGACCTTGCCGGGTTCACGCTGCTTGACTGGGACGGTTCGCTGGCGCTGCAGGTACGACCCGACCCGGCCGCGCCGCGCCGCTACACGCTGCTGCTGGAAGGCAGCTCGGTCGAGTTCGACGCCTGGAGGGCGTGGCCTGACGGCAGCGGCCTGGTGCTCAGGTACCGTGACCTGCCGCTCTGGCCCCCGGACTGGGCTGACCTGGACGAGTCAGCACTCGAACTCGAGGCGCAGACGCAACTGGATTTCCTGGCAGCCCGCCTTGGTGTGGACGAAGATGAGCTGGCAGCCGCGGTGCGTGACCGCGGTGGCGTGCCCGTCCTGGTCGTCCTGGAGCGCTTCAACCCGTGGCTGAGCCTCGAGATAGGCCAGCTGCTGGCCGTCACCGTGCCGGGAGCCGCGTATTCCGGCCCGTGGCAGGGCGGCCTGCTGGGTGACGAGGACGCGCCCGAAGCGACAGCCAGCGTCGTGCTTGAAGTGAGCAGCGACCTCGAGGCCGTGGACCGGCTCGAGACAGAGGACTGGACGCTGGAGGCTGACGGCCAGTTCATGCTGCAGTCGACCCCCGCTGCGAACCGCAGCTGGCGTGCTGCAGTGGGAGCGCCCCTCTGGACGGACGGCACTTTCGTGCTGGCCCGCCACGAGGGGCGCTTCCTTCTTTACGACTTCGTAAGCAGACAGTAATGCTGCCCGGTTCAGTCCCCGGCAGCCACCGCAACGGCCGGCTGGGCGACCTCGTTCTCGGCAAGCCAGCGTTCGACTGACATCGCCGCGCGCGTGCCGGCACCGATGCTGGTACCCAGCTGGCGGTAAACCTCATCAGCCACGTCACCCGCGGCGAATATGCCCGGGACGTTCGTGTAGATCTCGTCTTTCACCGCCACGTAACCGGTCGGTCCCAGTTCCACGGTGTCCTTGAGCCAGTCGGTGTTGGGGATGTGGCCGATGTAGACGAAGACGCCGTCGGCTTCGATCACGCGTTCCTCGCCCGTGACCGTGTCATGGACGCGCACGCCGGTGACCTGGCCGTCCTGGCCGAGTACCTCATCGACTACCTTGTTCCATTCGAAGTGCATCTTGTCGCTGGCGAAGGCGCGTTCCTGCGCGACCTTGTTGGCGCGCAGCTCGTCGCGGCGGTGGATGACCGTCACCTTGTCCGCGAACTTGGTGAGGAACAGGCCTTCTTCGATGGCTGCGTCACCGCCGCCGACCACCACGACGTTCCTGCCGCGGTAGAAGAACGCGTCACACGTCGCGCAGGTGGATACGCCCCGGCCGAAGAACTCGTCTTCGCCCGGCACGCCCAGCTTGCGGGGGTTGGCCCCGACCGCCAGGATGACGGCGCGGGCGACGTAATCCTGTTCGTAGCCCCGGACCTGGAAGCGGCCGTCAGGCCGCCTGGCCAGCGAGGTCACTTCTTCCATCAGGATGCGAGCGCCGAATTTCTCCGCCTGTTGCACCATCCGCTGCGAGAGTTCCGGACCGGAAATCGCTTCCGGGAAACCGGGGTAGTTCTCGACGTCTTCCGTCTGGGCGATCTGCCCGCCGGGCAGACCTTTCTCCAGGATCAGGGTGTCCAGCTGACCACGGCTGGCGTAGATGCCTGCCGTCAGTCCTGCCGGGCCCCCTCCGACGATTACAACGTCTGTTTCAACTGTGGTTCTGTCGCTCACGATTCCCTCCGTCACTGACCCGATATTACCATCGCAGCTGCGGATTTTGCCCTTCAGGACTACCCCTGAAGGCCTGACACAGGCCTGTATTGCGGCCTGCGATACAATTCCCTGTGCAAAGTTCAGAGCAGTCCCAATCCAACCCGCTCCTGACTGACGAGTTCCTCATCCCGTTCGCCGAGATTGAACCCGCCCACATCGTGCCGGCGGTTCAGCAGGCGATCAGGCTGGCAGAGGAGCAGGTTGCCTACCTGATCAGGCTGCCTGAACCCCTCACATACGACGCGCTCCTGGGCGGCTTCGACCTGATGGAAGCTCGGCTGGACAGGATAATCACCGTCTGCTCGCACCTCAATTCGGTAGTGAGCACGCCCGAGATCCGGACTGCCTTCAAGCAGGTTCTGCCGCTTTACTCCGCGTTCAGCAACGGCCTGCGCGCCAACCAGGAACTGTGGGCCCGCCTGAAGGAATACGGCGAGAGCGCAGAAGCTGCAGCGCTGCCGCCCGTGCGCCGCCGCCGGCTGGATAACCTGCTGCGCGAGTTCCGCCGGCGCGGGGCCGACCTGCCCGAAGCTGAACGCACCCGCCTGCAGGCGATACTCACCGAACTGAGTGAACTGCAGAACCGTTTCAGCGAGAACGTGCTCGACGAGACCGCCGACTTCGAACTGCACCTGGAATCGGAAGCCGACCTGGCCGGCCTGCCCGACAGCGCCCGCGACGCCGCGCGGGCTGCCGCACAAGAACGCGGCAAGGACGGCTGGGTCATCACCCTGCACCAGCCGAGCGCAATGCCGTTCCTGCAGTTCGCTGACAACCGCGATCTACGCAGGACGGTCCAGCAGGCGTACGTGAACCGTGCCAGCGCAGGCGAGCGCGACAACCGGCCGCTCATAGGCAGGATCCTCGAGCTCCGTGCCGAAGTAGCCGAACTGATGGGCTTCAGCAACTTCGCTGATTACCGCCTGGAAGTGAACATGGTCGGCTCAGGACAGAACGCCGTGAACTTCGTCAACGACCTGTATGAGCGCACCGTGCCCTTCTTCGAGCAGGAGTCCGCAGAGCTTGAGGAGTTCGCCAGGAAGCTAGGCCTGGACACGCTGCAAGCCTGGGACACCGCCTGGGTGAGCGAGAAGTTGCGCCAGGAGAGGCTGGACTTCGATTCGGAAGAGCTGCGCCCGTACTTCAGTCACGAGCCCGTCATGACCGGCCTGTTCAGGCTGGCCGAGCGCCTGTTCGGCGTCAGCATCAGCCAGGTCGACAACGACCAGGTGTGGCATGAGGACGTGCTGTTCTACGAGATACGTGACGAGGACGGGGTGCACCTCGCGTCGTTCTACGCCGACTGGTTCCCGCGGGCAGGCAAGCGCGGCGGCGCCTGGATGAACAGTTTCGTTACCGGTGGGCCCAGGGAAGACGGCGGTTTCGACCCGCACCTGGGGATCATCATGGGCAACCTGACCCCGCCGGTTGACGGCCAGCCGGCGCAGTTCACGCACCGTGAGGTGCAGACGATCTTCCACGAGTTCGGGCACCTGCTGCACCACTGCCTGTCACGGGTAACCGAGCGGGCGCTTGGCGGAACCCAGGTGCTGTGGGACTGGGTGGAAGTACCCAGCCAGATAATGGAGAACTGGACGACCGAGGCAGACGCCCTGGAACTGTTCGCCAGCCACGCGGTGACGGGCGAGCCCCTCCCGGTCGAACTGCTCGCCAAACTCAAGGCAGCCAGCACGTTCCTGGGCGCGCAGGCGCAGATGCGCCAGCTGTCGTTCGGCGGCGTGGACCTGGCTTTGCACACCGATTTCGACCCGGCTTCCGGCCAGGACCCTATCGAGTTCGGAAACAAGGTCCGCGTCAGGTACCTGCTCCGGCCCGAGCATGCCGATGATGCGTTCCTGTGCGGCTTCACTCACCTGTTCTCCGGGGCTTACGCAGCTGCCTATTACTCGTACAAGTGGAGTGAAGTGCTCGAGGCGGATGCGTTCACCCGCTTCCAGAACGAGGGCATCTTCAACCCCGAGACCGGCCGCGCGTTCCGTGACACGATCCTGGCAACCGGCGATTCCGAAGACCCCAACGAACTGTACCGCCGCTTCATGGGCCGGCCACCGCAGGTCGATGCACTCATCGCCCGCAACCTGGGAGCTCAGGGCAGCAAGCCGGCTTCCAGCGCCAGCGGCAACCTGGAAGCACCGGCCGAGTAATCTGCAACCCCGCCCTCGCTGCCCTGCAGGCGCAGCCACACGCCGAACACGGCCGTCTGCAGGCGTGACAGCGGCACCGACCGGTACCTGCCGGACACTTCAGCAGCAGCAGCCAGGTCGGCATGCGCCCGTGTCGGCAGGGCGGCGCGCAGCAGTTCAAGCTCGCCCGGCGGCAGTTCCAGCCGGATGAACGAATCCAGCGCCAGCGCGTAACGGGCGAAACCGTCGCTGCTGCGCAGGCCTGCCAGTGCAGCCAGCAGGGTAGCGTCGTCCTCGCGGGCCACGCCCGCCACGTGCGTCAGCTCATGCACTCCGACCGCCACCTGCTGCCAGTCGCTCATGCCCCCGTCGATCAGGCCTTCCAGGCTGGGCGGGAACAGCGAGCCGGCCACGTCGAACGTCAGGAACAGACCGGCGGGCACCTCTACCGGGTCAACCTGCAGCGGGCCCGGATAACCGAGGGGGCGGAGCAGCTCTGACAGTTCGGCGGCAGCCGCCCGGGTGGCCTGTTGCACGTCCGCAGGCGAGCCGGCAGTTTCAGTAACGACAGCAAGCAGATACTCCCCGAGCTCGCGGCGCTGTTGCAATGTGGTCGAGCCCGTCAGCTGAAGCTGCTCCGCCACGGGCTCACGGTGATAGTTGAGTCCCCAGCCCAGCTGGATCCAGGCGAGCAGGACGGTCACGGCCAGCACCAGAACGAACGCGCCGTCTGCCGGCTGCGAATTCTTGAGCCACGCCAGCAGCGGCAGCACGAGCAGCGCCACGGCGATGAGGGGTGCCAGCACGCTGACGACGGGGAACGGCGACGCCTGCTGGACGGACTGCCAGAAGCTGAACAGCGTCGGCCAGATGCCCTGCAGCCAGGTGTCCACGAACGCACGCGGGCGCCCGCTGGCCAGAAGAGCAAGGAGCAGGAGTAGCCCGGCGGGGATGAGCCACCTCATGATTCGGGAAAGCGCGTGGTTCGCCGGCGCCGCTGCGACCGTGTGCGCACGGGCGCGGACCAGCCTTCCAGCTGCTCGAAGCGAGGTCTGGAGAGTGCGAACCAGCCGGAGCCGGCCGGCTCGAGCAGCAGTCCACCTGGCGCGTTCCTGTCGAAGTACTGCACCACGCGGACGCTGAGCGCGTAGAACGCCAGCCGGACGGCCGCATTGAGCATCGCTCGTCTGACGCGGGGCAGAAGGCAGCGGTCTGCAGGGACCTCGAGGCGCAGGTGCGCTATGCCCGCCTGCACGCGCAGTTCGGGCTTGGCGCCCCCAACCGGTGTGAACTGCAGATCACTGCCGGACTCAGCCAGGTCAGCTTCGAAGACGATGCCGCCCTCGCGCACCCGGAAACGGGGAGCGGGCTCCGGGAACTGGCTGTCGTACGCCTCCATCAGCTCGGCCATGAGTTCCTGACGCTGCCGCGTGAGCCGCTGCACGTGCCGTTCAGGCAGCCACTGCCGTTCATCCAGGCGTTCGTCGATGGCCCGGAGGCTGTCTTCCAAGCCCTCGATGTCCGGTCCCGTCGGTTCCGGCTGCGCGCCAGTGGCTCGCGGGGCGGGAGCGAGCTGTTCCTCGCGGCGCAGGCGGCCGGCCCTGAAACCGTCCATGCCGCCCCGCCAGTCCTGCAGTTCACCTTGCGACAGACTCCACACCCGGCTGGCGACGTTGTCGGCCAGTTGCCGGTCGTGAGTCACCATGATGACTGCACCGGGCCGCTCCAGCACGGCGTTCTCCAGGAGCAGGGTTGCCGGCAGGTCCAGGCCTGCCTCCGCCTCGTCCAGCAGTAACAGTTCCGATTCGTCCGCCAGCAGCAAAGCAAGTCCCGCCCGGGCGCGTTCGGCCCGGGTCAGCAGGGAAGCCGCCTCGTCCCAGCGTTCGGAAGGCAGGTGCACGAAACCAAGCAGCTGCCGGGCCCGTTCACGGCTCATGCGGCGGGTCAGGTTCTCAAGGGCTGAAACCGCAGGGTCAAGGCCGGAATGCTGCTGATCGATATAAGTGAGTGAAGTCCGCTCGGCCCAGCTGAGGCCTGAATCACCCTGGCCGTAGTGCAAATCGGTGGCGATGAAATCAAGCAGCGTGGACTTGCCGCTGCCGTTTTCTCCGACCAGCACGATGCGGTCACCGGTGTGGACACGCAGGTCACCGGAACGGACCAGCGAACCGTTGCCGAGCGGCACGGTGATTCCTTCAGTGCCGAGCAGCTCCCGGCGGCTGCCGCCCGCGGCAGCCGGCCTGCGCAGTGTGCGCCTGAGCGGGAAGCCACCGCGGCGCAGGTGGAACGCGCCGTCTTTCAGCTCGGCGGTGTGGGTGGCGACCCGGTTGATGAAATGCCTGTCGTGACTCGAGAACACCAGCGAGCCGGACCAGGCGGCCAGGCGGGCTGCAAGCTGGTCGCGCAGCTCCGCGTCCAGGCCCGCCTCCGGACTGTCCAGCAGCAGTACGTCGGGGCGGGCCGCCAGGGTGCGGGCCAGCTCCAGCCGCCTGCGTTCGCCGCCTGAGAGGCTCGCGACTGGCTGGTCGTGACGCTCGGGCCCCAGCCCGAAGGCTGCGAGCAGCTCGCGCAGGCCAGCCTCAGCGGTGTAACCGCCAGCCTGTTCGAAAGCAGTTGCCAGGTCGCCGTAGCGCTGCAGTGCCGCTTCGGAATCCAGCTTCAGTTCGGCGCGGCGCAGCTCGGCTTCCAGCTGGCGCAGACGGCTCAGCCCCTTGAGCGCGTAGGTCCTGACGGTATCAGCGGCTGCTGCCCGCACGTCCTGGCGGGCCAGGGCCACCGTGACGCCCGGAGCCGGCGTGACCGTGCCCTCGTCAGGCGGCAGCAGCAGCGCCAGCGTGTGCAGCAGACGGCTGGTGCCGCTGCCGGAGCGCCCGGTCAGGGCCACGCGCATGCCGGCCTGCAGGCTCAGGTCGATCGGCCCCAGCAGCCGCTCGCCGGACCGCCACAGTACAAGCCCGCGTGTGACCAGATGCTCCACGGCTGAAGCGTACAATGCGACGTGCGCAGATTCACCGCCCAGGGGCGCAACACAGGCTTCACCTGCCTGAACTGCGGCACCGAGGTGCCGCCGGTCGCAGGTACCGGTTGCCGCAACCACTGCCCTGAGTGCCTGCACTCACTGCACGTGGACGTGAACCCTGGCGACCGGCTGAGTGACTGCGGCGGCATCCTCGAACCCGTCGGCGTCGCCCAGTCGGCCCGGCACGGCTGGACCATAGTCAGCCGCTGCCGCAAGTGCGGCATGGAACGACGCAACAAGGCGGCGCTGGACGACGCGAACCACCCCGACAATTTTGAACTGATCCTGGAGCTGTCCACCCGGCCGCTCAAAGGACAGTAATTCCTGTATCGACAGCGCCTGTAGCGGCGCTCTGAAAGGTAACGACAATGGCGGATCTGATCTATCACAACGGCACCGTGCGAGGCATGACCGACGACCGTCGCGTCACGGACGCGATCGCCATCCGCGCCGGCAAGGTCCTTGCCACAGGCAGCCTTGAGGAACTCGGCCGTTTCCGGCGCCAGGACACCCGGCTCGTTGACCTGGACGGCGCCACCGTACTGCCAGGCTTCCATGACGCCCACGTGCACCTGGCCGGTCACGGCATGAACTTAGACCGCCTGGACCTGACCGGCGCGCGCAGCGTGCCGGAAGCCCTTGAACTGATCCGCGACGCACCGCCCGGCGACTGGCTGCTCGGCGCCGGCTTCTCGGTCGCCCAGTGGGGCGCGGACAAGCTCACCGCCGCGGCCCTCGACGCCATCTGGCCGGACCGGCCGGTCGCGCTGCGCAGCCAGGATCACCACTCTGCCTGGCTGAACAGCCGCGCCATGCAACTGACGGGCATCGGTCCTGACATGACAGACCCTGCGGGCGGGCGCATCCAGCGGGACGAACGCGGCAGGCCGACCGGGCTGCTGTTCGAAGCTGCAGCGACTCAGGCGCTCAGCCGCGTGCCCCAGCCCGACGCGCAGAGCCTGCGTGCAGCCCTCGCCGCTGCCGCCAGTTCGCTGGCCGAACTCGGCATCACCAGCGTCCACCACATGTCTGCCGAGCCCACCGAGTGGTGGCGGGCCACTGCCGACAGTGCCAGCCGCGCTGATTACCCGCTGCGGGTGTGGGCGTGCGTGCCGCAGGAAGAGCTTGAGGCGGCAGCCGCCATCGGCCTGGCGACAGGACAGGGCGGCGACAACTTCGTAATCGGCGGCGCCAAGTTCTTCGCTGACGGTGCCCTGGGCAGCGCCACAGCCTGGATGCTGCAGCCTTATGAGGACACCACAGACCACGGCGTCGCCATGTTCGAATCGGAAGTGTTCTTCGAACGGATGGCCCAGGCAGCGGCCGCCGGCCTGGCACCCGTCATCCACGCCATCGGTGACGCCGCCGTGCACGAGACGCTGAACGCGCTCGAAGCCAGCCGCGACCTGTGGAAACCGCAGGACTTAAGGCCGCGGATCGAGCATGCCCAGCACATCACCCGGCAGGACATCACCCGCATGGCCGCGCTGGGCATCATCGCGTCGATGCAGCCCATCCACCTGACCTTCGACGCGCTGCACCTGCACAGGCTGCTCGGCAACAGGGCGCCCCAGTCGTTCGCGTTCCGGCAGTTCAGGGAACAGCGGGTGCCACTGGCGTTCGGCTCTGATACGCCCGTGGCACCGCCCGGCGTCATCGCGGGACTGCAGGCCGCCGTGCAGCGCCTGGGCCTGGACGGCAGCCACTTCGAGCCGCAGGAAGCGCTGACGGTTGACGAGGCGCTGCATGCCTACACGCGGGGCGCAGCCTGGGCGATCAGCCGCGAGACCTCGAGCGGTCAGCTGGCAGCCGGTTTCGACGCCGACCTGGTCGTTCTGTCAGGCGATCCGTACGATTCCCTGGACGGCCTGAGTGTGGTTCAGACGGTGAAGGCCGGCACGGTGACCTATGATGCCGGCGTACTGGAAGGAGAAAGTGCATGACTGAGGGCAGGCTGGACGGAATGCTCAAGAACGCCCGTGCAGCAGCCAGACAGCTGCTGTCAGCCGACCGCAACGGCGGTCTGGAGGCCATCGCGGCGAACCTGCTCGGTGACAGTGCAGCGATCCTGGCTGCGAACGCCGAGGACGTGGCGGCAGAGGAAGAGCGCGGTACCGCTGCGGCGCTGATCGACCGGCTGCGGCTCACTCCCGAACGCCTGGAAGCGATGGCGAGGGCGGTGCGGCAGATCGCGGCGATGCCTGATCCCATCAACCGGGTGCTGGGCGGCAAGCGGCTGGCCAACGGCCTCGAGCTGACTCAGGTGACCGTTCCGTTCGGCGTGATCGGCATGATCTACGAATCACGACCGAACGTGACGGTGGACGCCGCCAGCCTGGTGATCAAGGCCGGCAGTGCCGTGGTGCTCCGTGGTTCCTCGAACGCGCTGAACTCCAACCGCCAGCTCGTGGCCAGCATGCGCCGCGCCCTGGAACAGGCGGGCCTGCCTGCGGACGCCGTGCAGCTCATCGACTCCCCTGACCGTGAACTGGTCACCGAACTGCTGACCGCTCGCGGCAAGGTGGACCTGGTAGTGCCGCGCGGCGGAAACTCCCTCATCTCCCACGTCGTCGAGAACGCGAAAGTACCGGTCATTGAAACCGGTGTGGGAAACTGCCACATCTTCGTTGACGCGTCGGCTGACCTGCAGGCTGCGCAGGACATCGTGCAGAACGCGAAGGTCCAGCGTCCCGGCGTGTGCAACGCCGTGGAGACGCTGCTCGTGCACGAAGGCGTCGCGGCGCAGCTCCTGCCCGCCCTCGGCAGCCGGCTTCAGGCTGACGGTGTGGAGCTGCGTGCGGATGAACGGGCAGCACGGCATCTGAAGGATGCTGCTCCGGCCTCGGCTGAGGACTGGGACACCGAGTTCCTGGATCTGGTCCTGGCCGTGAAGGTCGTCGACGACGGCGGCCAGGCCGGGAGTCTGTGGCGCCACCACCTCCCGGGCCAGGGCACCGAGCAGCGCGATACCGGTCGGTGTGGCGCA
>CALDPK010000194.1 GCA_937911855.1 uncultured Trueperaceae bacterium
GCCGAGCTACGGCGAGATGACCGCCCGCGGCTTCCTGGGATTCATTGCCGACGTTCGCGGCATGGATGCCGACACCACCCGCCGGCGCATCGACGAGGTGGTCGGTCGCCTGCAGCTCGAAGCGGTGCTCGATCAACCGATCGACACGCTGTCGAAGGGCTTCCGTCGCCGTGTCGGACTGGCCCAGGCGATCCTGCACGACCCCAGCGTGCTGATCCTCGACGAGCCCACCGACGGCCTTGATCCGAACCAGAAGCACGAGGTGCGTGCGCTGATCCAGTCGATGGCCGCCGACAAGATCATCGTCATCTCGACCCACATCCTCGAAGAGGTGCATGCGGTCTGCGGTCGCGCAGTGATCATCGCAGCCGGACGGGTACTGGCCGATGCCACGCCAGCCGAGCTGGAAGCGCGATCGCGCTTCCACCAGGCGGTGTCGCTGACCGCGCCGAATCCGGTCGCAGTGAAGGATGGCCTGTCACGCGTTGACGGCGTTGCCGCGGTCGAGATCGACCCGCAGGACGGCCGCATCACCGCATTCCCGCGGCCGGGGCAGGGCATCTTCGAGCGCGTCGCCGAGCATCTGCGCGCGCAGCAGGTCGCGTTCTCCGAGCTGCAACTGGAACGCGGCCGCCTCGATGAAGTGTTCCGTCAGATCACCACACCCGCCGTACAGGTGCGCGCATGAGTCCGACCGTCGCAATCTTCCGCCGCGAGCTGGCCAGCTATTTCGCCACGCCGGTCGCCTACGTGTTCATTGTCATCTTCCTGCTGCTGGCCGGCGCACTGAGCGCCGGTCTGGCCGTCCTGGCACTCGTCTCCATGGCACTCGTACTTGGCGGTTACACGCTGCTGGCAACCTTGTCGGGTTCCGCCTGGCTCATCGCCGGTGGTGCCGCAGCGGGCCTGCTGAGCATCGCGCTGCTCCCGCTGGCAGAGAACCAGTTCGGGTTCCTCACCGACTTCAGGCTGCTGGAGCTGTCCAACCCGGGTGCACCGCTCCTGCAGCGGCTGCTGCTCGAGGCGCCCGGCACCTACCAGCACAGCCTGGTCATCTCCAACATGGTGGGTCAGGCGGTCGAGAAGATCGGTGGCAACGCCCTGCTGGCGCGGGTCGGCTCGCTGTATCACGACGTGGGCAAGCTCAAGCGGCCCGGTTTCTTCGTCGAGAACCAGTTCGCCGGTGAGAACCCGCACGACAAGCTCAGTCCCCACCTCAGTTACCTGATAATCACCGCCCACGTGCGCGACGGCGTGGAGCTGATGAAGGAATACCGGCTGCCGCAGGAGCTGATCGCCTTCGCGCAGGAGCACCACGGGACGACCATCCTGACGTACTTCTACAAGCGGGCGCTCGAGGCCACGCCCAGTCTGGATGAACTGAATTTCCGCTACCCGGGTCCCAGACCCAGGAGCCGGGAGACTGCCGTGCTGATGCTGGCCGACGCGGTCGAATCAGCGTCACGCACGCTCCGTGACGCCAACCAGGGCGAGATCCGCGCCCTGATCGACCGCCTGGTCGACCAGCGCCTGCGCGACGGCCAGCTGTCGGACAGCGACCTTCATTTCGATGACCTCGAGAAGATCAAGGCTACCTTCGAGCGGCTGCTGTCGGCGATCCTGCACCGGCGCGTCTCCTACCCCACGCCTGAAGAGATCGGCAGACTCAAGCGCGGCACGCCCAACGTGAGCGACGGCGCTGCCGCACCGCTGCCACTGGGCGTGCCACAACGGGCGGAACCATGATCTCGCTCATCGACGAGACTGACAGCCTGGAAGCCGGGCAGCTGGAGCGGCTCGAGAGCGTACTGACCAGCTGGCTCAGCGAACAGCCGCTCGTCGAGAACGACGGCGACATGCCCGTCGTGACCCTGGTACTGCTTGACGACCCGCAGATACATGAGCTCAACCTGCGCGACCGGCAGGTAGATGACGCTACTGACGTACTGTCGTATCCCGCGCACGAGCCTGATGATGACGGCTTCCCGGTCATCCCGTTCCTGGGGGACGTCTTCATAAGCGTAGACACTGCTGCCCGCCAGGCAGATACTGCCGGGCACGGGCTTCTGGACGAACTTCTGGTGCTGGCCGCTCACGGCGTGACCCACCTGCTCGGGTATGATCACCAGACGGAGGAAGAGTGGAAGGTGTTCGAGACAGCGCAGGCGAGGATCCTGGAACTGGACCGTCAGGAGCCTGGCTGATCCCAAGATTCAGGCGCAGCCTGGGTTACGCCTGGAACGGTCTTGCTCACGTGTTCCGGCACCATCCCAACCTGCGCATGGAACTGGTGCTCATGGCAGTCAGCCTGACGCTTGGCCTGCTCCTGCGGGTCAACCTGGTGCCACTCATCTTCAGCTGGGGACTCGTCGTGGCCTTCGAAGTCATGAACACCGCAGTTGAACTGGTCGTCGACCTGATCTCTCCCGATTACAGCAAGCTGGCAGGCCTGGCCAAGGACGTCAGTGCAGCGGCGGTGCTCGTCACCGCAGTCACGACGGCACTCGTCAACGCCTGGGTGCTGCTGCCGCCACTGCTTCAACTTACAGGACTGGTGAACTGATGAACGAACCACAACCACCCGCTGATCTGCTGGAGGCCGCCAAGGCTGCCTGGCACAACGCCTACGTCCCCTACTCAAGCTTCCACGTAGGCGCTGCACTCAGGGCGTCTGACGGTGCAATCTTCGCGGGAGCCAACGTCGAGAACGGTTCCTTCGGGCTCACCCGCTGCGCCGAGCAGAGCGCAGTGCAGGCGCTCGTCACTTCGGGCGGCCGGACCTTCTCGGAACTGGTCGTGTACACGAAGGCAAGTCCGCCGGCCAGCCCGTGTGGCGCCTGCCGTCAGGTGCTGGCCGAGTTCGCCCGCAACGCAGCCGTCTGGCTCGTCAACGCGGACGGCCAGGTCATCCGGACGAGCGTTGAGGAGCTGCTTCCACTGGCGTTCGACTACGCCGAATCCGTGGCATAAGGCGCGCGCGTCACGATCTTGATTCTCACCGTCAGGGGGTATACTCCCGCTGATGATATTCAAAAGATTTGCAATCCTTCTGATCTGCCTTCTGGGTTCGCTGGCACTCGCTCAGGCGCCCGTCCGTGTACTGGTACTGCCGTTTGACGCCAGCGAAGCCGCTGAGAATCTCGGGCTCGGACTGGCAGTCGGCCTGCAGCGTGGCCTCAACACGCTGGAAGGCGTGTTCGTACCTCCGGTCGGCGACGGCGCACTGGTTTCCAGCCGCGCGTCCGGCCTGGTCGATGACCTGACCGGCACCGTCGTGCGGCTGTTCAACGCGGACGCGCTCATAAGTGGCGCCATCTCCTTAAGCGATTCCGGTTATCGCGTCACGCTGGCGTTCAGCGGACCGCGCTTCCCGCAGGGCGAGCAGGTCAGCTTCGAAGTGCCAGCAGTTTCGTCCACGCTGGTGCGCACCACTACCGAGAACGTGATCTCGAAGCTGGGCATCAGTATTGACGGTGAGGTGCAGGCCCGCCTCGACGCCGTGGCCGCGCAGGTTCCGGTGGAGGTCCTCGTGCAGCACGGTGCCGGGCGACACCACGTCGAGCGATTCATCAGCGGCCTAACTCCCGCCA
>CALDPK010000195.1 GCA_937911855.1 uncultured Trueperaceae bacterium
ATGTCCGGCGGACGTGGCTTCATCGCCCTGGCTGCACTGATCTTCGGCAAATGGCATCCGCTGGGCGTGTTCGGCGCCACGTTGCTGTTCGGCGCGTTCCAGGCTGCAGCCAGCGCACTCGGCGGCGGCACGCTGCTGCCACCAACGGTCGTCCAGGCGATGCCGTACGTGCTCACCCTGCTGGTGCTCGCCGGCTTCATCGGCCGCTCCGCAGCACCCAAGGCACTTGGTTCACCGTTCAGGAAGGGATAACGCCCAATGGTTGAGGCAGACGGCCGCAGCAACTTCCTGACGGGCGACAACCGGCGCAGCGGCATCCTGCTGCACCCCACCTCACTGCCCGGCAGGTACGGCATCGGCGAGCTGGGCAGCGACGCGTACCGCTGGCTGGATTTCCTCAAAGCCGCCGGGCAGCGCCTGTGGCAGGTGCTGCCCCTGGGTCCCACCGGCTACGGCGACAGCCCTTACCAGTCGTTCAGTTCGTTCGCCGGCAATCCGCTGCTCATCAGCAGCGAACTGCTCGCCCGGGAAGGCTGGCTCGAGGCGGCCGAACTGGCGGCGCTCGAGGCGCTGCCGCGCGAGCGGGTGGACTTCGGCCAGCTCATCCCTGAGAAAACAAGGCTTCTGCAGCTGGCTGCCCGCCGGTTCCTGCAGGCAGGCGGCAGCGACGGGTTCAGGCGGTTCGTCTCAGAGCAGGCAGACTGGCTCGAGGATTTCGTGCTGTTCATGGCGCTCAAGGCCGAGCACGGCGGGGGCGTATGGACCGACTGGCCCGCACTCGAGCGTGGCCGTGACCCGGCTGCCCTTGACGCTGCCCGCGAGCGCAACAGGGCGGCGATGGACGAGCTGCACGTCCAGCAGTTCTGGTTCTTCAGCCAGTGGCAGAAGCTGCGCAGCTACGCCGCCGAGCGGGACATCCTGATCATCGGCGACCTGCCCATCTTCGTGGCGCTCGACTCCGCTGACACCTGGGCCGCCCAGCAGCTGTTCGACCTGGACGAGGACTCGCAGCCCAACAACGTTGCCGGCGTGCCACCTGATTACTTCAGTGCCACCGGCCAGCGCTGGGGCAACCCGCTCTACCTGTGGGACCGTCACCGCGCTGACGGCTACGCCTGGTGGATCCGGCGGGTGAGGCAGAGCCTGCAGCTGTTCGACCGGCTGCGCGTCGATCACTTCCGCGGTTTCGAAGCGTATTACAGCATCCCCGCCAGTGAACCGACGGCTGTCCGTGGCCAGTGGATCAAAGGTCCCGGGCAGGAACTGTTCACCGCCCTCGCTTCTGCCCTGGGTGAGCTGCCCCTGATTGCTGAGGACCTGGGCATCATCACGCCCGAGGTGGAGGAGTTGCGCGACCGGAACTCGCTGCCCGGCATGCGGGTGCTGCAGTTCGCTTTCGGCGGCAACCCGCGCGACCCGTACCTGCCGCACAACCACGTGCCCAACAGCCTCGTCTACACCGGCACGCACGACAACGACACCACCGTCGGCTGGTACCAGAGCGCCAGCGAGAAGGAACGCGACCTGGCGCGCCGCTACCTGGGTACGACCGATGAGCACGTGCCGTGGCTGCTCTTGCGCTGCGCGTTCGCATCGGTTGCCGACATGGCGCTGGTGCCGCTGCAGGACGTGCTCAGCCTGGACTCGGAAGCCAGAATGAACACCCCCGGCGTGGCCGGGGGCAACTGGAGCTGGCGTTTCGACTGGGAACAGCCCGGTAACTGGGCGGCACCGGTGCTGCGGGACCTGAGCCTCGTCTACGGCCGCCTGCCGGCGGACGCGGCTTAAGTCCTGAAGATCACGTCCTCACGCTGGAAGTTGCGGTGCGCGATTATCAGCAGAACCACCGTGTAGAGCGCCATCGACAGCCAGGTGAGGGTGATGCCCAGCGGGTCGGTCGCCCCGCGGATCGAATCGAACATGACGATCAGCGCGTTCAGCACCGGGATCACGTACTGCACCATTCCCAGGTCGAAGAAATCACGGAACTGCAGCGAGATCGCCGGGACGACCAGCAGGAACGACAGCGGACCCAGGTAGCTCTGCGCTTCCTTGAACGAACGCGCGAACATCGAGATGGTCATCACCAGCGCTGCCAGGAAGCCGGTGAGCAGGACGGCGCTCACGAGCAGCTCGATGAGGACCTGCGGACTTAAGGTCATGGTGCCGCCCATCACTTCCGCGAAGCTGTCCATCGCTCCCGACTCACTGCCGGTGCTCACGCCACGCATGATCCCCGCGCCCACCAGGTAACCGGTTATGGCAGCTACCGCGGCGAACAGGCCGAACAGCATCGTCGAGAACCACTTGCCCATGACGACCTCGAATCGGCTGATGGGGCTGACGAGGAGCGACTCCATCGTGCCGCGCTCCTTCTCGCCGGCGGTCGCGTCGATCGCGACCATCTGGCCGCCCATGAGCGCCCACATGGCGATGAAGAACGGGATCATCCAGCCCAGGAAGCCGCTCGAGCGCTGCTGTTCGGTCGAGGCGTCGAGCACCTCGAAGGTGATGGGCTCCAGCACGCCAGGGTCGACGCCGGCAGCGATGAGGCTTTCGCGGGTGAGCTGCTGCCTGTACATGTTCAGGCTGGTCTGCAGCTTGCTCAACGCCAGGTCGCTCTGCATGTTGCCGACCATCGTGTACAGCGACAGGCGGGGAACCTCACCAGCGTCGATCAGGTCGCCGAAACCTTCCGGCACGACGAGGCCGGCCTGGGCGTCTGTGTCACGGACGGCGGCTTCGACGTCATCGACTTCGGTCAGCTCCACCAGGCTGGCGTCGAGCAGCGTACGCAGCCCGTCAGGCAGGTGTTCGGAGCCGTTCACGGCTACGGGCGTCATGCTCACGGCCTGACCTTCGAATATGCCGCCCAGCAGGTAGGGGAGGCCGAGCATCATGACAGGCATGAGAATCAGGGGAATGAGGATGTTCGAGATGAGCGCGCGCCGGTCACGCCAGGTGCTCAGTATCTCTTTCCGGGCGAGGTGCCAGACGACGGGCCAGCGCATCACGCGTTCACCGCATCCCGGACGAGCCTGAAGAACGCGCCTTCGAGGTTGTCCGCGCCGGTGCGTCCGGCCAGTTCAGCTACCGTGCCCTCGGCGATCACCCTGCCGCGGTCGATGATGGCGATGCGGTCGCACAGTTCCTCGACCTCGCTCATCACGTGGGTGGAATAGATCACCGCGCGGTTGTTCGACGGGTAGTCACGCACGAAGTCGAGCACGGCCCGCCGTGCCATCACGTCCAAGCCGCTCGTGGCCTCATCGA
>CALDPK010000196.1 GCA_937911855.1 uncultured Trueperaceae bacterium
GTCCTCGTCGGCCTCAGCCTGTAGTCGGCGCGGCGAGCCAGTCGTCGATCTCGCCCTCCTTGGCACGTTCCGGCCCATCCATGACGAAAGCAAGGTTGTCCCGCACGGACAGCCAGGGCAGGAGCCTGGATTCCTGGAACATGTAACTGGTCACCGCAGCCGGGTCACCGTACCGGACGGTGCCGCCGTGCTCCTTGTCCAGGCCTGACATTATGTTCAGCAGCGTCGTCTTGCCGGATCCGGACGGGCCGATGATGCAGACAAACTCGCCCGGAGCGACTTCCAGGTCGATGGGCAGCAGCGAAGGCCGCAGCCCGTCCTTGACGGGGTAGTCGCGCGTCACGCCCTGGAGTACCAGCCCGCTCACGCGATGCCTCCCACCGGCTTGCGCCAGCGGAACGCCCAGCGCTGAATCCCGCCCATGATCACGATGTCGATGACAGCCAGCAGGATCATCATGGTGATGCCGTAGGCGAGGATGCCGGGCATGTTGAACATCTGATAGTAGAAGCTGATCTGGTAACCCACGCCGCTGGTGCGGCCGGTGAGTTCGGCCAGGATGACCATCTTCCAGGCCAGTGACAGTGTCGTGCGGGCGGTACCGATGATGTAAGGCATGAGCTGCGGCAGGATTACCCGCCGCCAGATCGACATGCGCGAGCGGCGGAAGGCAACTGCCATCTCGACCAGTTTGCGGTCGACGGCTCGGGTGCCTTCGCGGACCTGCACGATTACGGTAGGCAGAACTGAGATGGTGAGGGCCAATATGGCGGCCCGGTCGTTAAGACCCAAAGTAAGATATGCGGCAACGAACAGTACGAGCCGGGGGATGCTCAGCCCGGCGATCACCCACGCTTCAAGCAGTTCATCCACGCGGCGATAGATGCCCATGAGGGTGCCGGTTAAGACGCCCAGGCCCATCGCGATGGCGAAGGCGATGATGACCCGGTAGATGGTTGCCGTGAGATGGCGCTGCATGGCGCCGCGTTCGAACTCGCGGACGATGAACTCAAAAGTGGCCACCGGACCGGGAATGGTCTGACGGCCCACGACTTCGCTCAGAACCAGCCAGCCGATGAAAAGTGAAAGCAGGCCTGCCAGCCGGAAAACCGGACTGGCAAGCCTGCTGGCGATGCTTTTATTCAGGGTTGTACTCAGTGGTGAACGCATCGGCATCGAGGCTCTCAACACCGACGACGTCAGAACCGGCGACAGCTACGAGCTGGTCGACCAGTTCAACGAGTCCGTCAATCATGTCCTGGTTCCATTCCTCAGGAATGCCGGCTTCCCAGCGGGCACGCACTGCGGGGAACACGCTCGGATCAGGCAGACTGTACAGCTCGTGATCCAGGATGCTCTGCCAGATTCCGTCATCGGAATCTTCGCGCATCAGCTGGATTGCTTCCTGCATTGCAGCCAGGAAGGTAGTTACAGCTTCCGGGTCGGCACCTTCGCGACCCAGGACCACCAGGATCGGCAGGTCATCGCGGAAGCCCATCTCGGCAAGAAGTTCGGAGACGAGCTGGATGCGCTCGCCTGGCGGCAGGTTGGACGTCTCGTCACGAACGATCGCCTCGTACAGCGTTCGACCCTGTTCGATGACGCCCGCAACATAGACCGTGTCCAGTTCGACCGGCGTCAGTCGGACCGAGCCCTGCCAGCCGACTTCGCCCCGCGCGAGGCGGATCGTCGAGTCGGCATTGATGCGGATGTCGACGGCGCGCGGCTCGTCGGTCTCGATCCAGCGGCGGATCGTGATCTCCGTGCCGACCGACAGACGCCGCGGGCTCTGGTACTCCCGCAGCGCCATCAGCATGTCGGCGAACTCGCGGCCGGCGATCGACGCCTGCGCGAAGAGCTGACTCAGCGTCTCGCCCGAGCCCAGCACATGCGTCTCGACACGCTCGACCGGCACCGCGTAGAGCGGGCCGACCACACGTGCCCGCTCGCGCGGGATCCCGGGGTCTTCCGGGTGGAACATCGATACGGCACCCAGGCTGACCCCGGCGATCAGCAGCAGCATCACTGTTTTATAGAGGTTCGGCATCGAACCGGCGTTCCTTTGCGCGAGCGTTTACGGTTACGCTGTCAATCCATCTGACGACGGATGAACGTCGGAATATCCAGGTCCGCTACCTGATGCCGTGCGATCGGACTCTGCGGCGGCCGCGGGAACGGCATCGCTTCCGCCATCATCACCCGGCCGCCGCCCGCACTCGCTACCGCAGGCTGCGCCTGACGTGCATAGGCCGGCTCGACCGGCACGGACTGCTGCTGCCGCGGTGTTGCCGGCATGACCGTGCGCGTGTTGCCGAAGTTCGGACGGACGAGATTATCGCGCACGGGCGGCTCTTCCACCTTCTCGAGACCTGTGGCAATCGCAGTGACACGGACCGATCCCTCCATCGAGGCATCGTGTACCGCACCAAAGATGATCTCGGCGTCGTCGCCCGCGGCTTCCTGGATAATGGACGCGATCGTCGTGACCTCGTCAATGGTGAGGTCCATGCCGCCCGTGATGTTGATCAGGACGCCGGCGGCACCCTCGATCGTCACGTTGTCCAGCAGCGGGCTCGAGATCGCTTCCTGTGCCGCTTCCATTGCACGATTCTCGCCTGTACCGAAACCCGTCCCCATCAGAGCCGGCCCTCGGCTCATCATGACCGTCCTAACGTCAGCAAAGTCAACGTTTACCTCACCCGTGACATGGATGAGATCGCTGATCCCCTGCGTCGCGTGCAGCAGGACTTCGTCCGCCTTTTTTAGCGCATCCCGGAAAGAAGTTCCCTTCCCGACCACACTCAGCAGCCGTTCGTTGGGCACCACAATGACTGTATCGGCACAGCGCTTCAGTTCGGCGAGTCCCATCTCCGCCTGCCGCATGCGCTTCTTGCCCTCGAACATGAACGGCTGCGTCACGATGCCGATCGTGAGAGCGCCCATCTCACGCGCGATCTCCGCGATCACCGGCGCCGCGCCCGTACCGGTGCCACCGCCCATGCCAGCCGTCACGAACACGAGGTCCGCACCCTCGAGCGCCGCCCTGACCTCTTCATGGCTCTCCTCGATCGCCTGACGACCGATCTCCGGCCGCGCGCCCGCACCCAGACCGCGCGTCAGCTTCTTGCCGATCTGAATCTTGAGCTGAGCGCTCGACAGCTTGAGCGCCTGCGCGTCCGTGTTCACGCTCAGGAAATCGACACCGTCGAGATCCTCCGCGATCATCCGGTTCACCGCATTGCCGCCGCCGCCACCGACGCCGTCCCCCTCGGC
>CALDPK010000197.1 GCA_937911855.1 uncultured Trueperaceae bacterium
GCCGATGAGGGGTCCGAAGATGGTGCCGCGACCGCCGATGATCGCTACCAGGGCTATGCGGACTGAGAGGGGCAGCTCGAACATCGGTTGCGGCTGCAGTGCGCTGAGGAACAGGCCGTAGATGACTCCGCCGGCGGCTGTGAGGGCTGCTGAGAGCATGAAGGCTTTCACCTTCACGTTCGTCGGGTTGATGCCTGCGGCCATTGCGGAGTTTTCGTCTTCGCGTACGGCGCGCATCTGGTAGCCGAACCTGCCGCGCGTGACGAGGATGACCACGGCGATGACTATGAGCAGGTAGACGAGTGACATGTGGAACTCGACGTGCCGGTTGAACAGGTCCAGTCCGAACGGTTCGTCCATGCTGAAGATGAATATGCCTACTGCGCCGCCGGTGAGCTGGCGTTCGTTGATTGCGATGAGCCGGAGTATCTCGGCTATGGCGATCGTCGAGAGCGTGAAGTAAGAGCCTTTGAGGCGGAAGGTGAGGCGGCCCCACAGGAACGCCAGGATCATGGCGAGTGCCATGGCGACGAGCAGGGACACCCATGAGAGTGTGCCGTAGTTGCTGGTGAGCACGGCGATGGTGTATGCGCCGAGGCCCACGAAGGCAGCGTGGCCCAGGCTTACCTGGCCGGTCCAGCCACCCAGCAGGTCCCAGGCTGTGGCCCAGCCGGCGAGCAGCATGAGGGCGATACCGATGCTCAGGTACTGCGGGAAGAAGAGGTACCAGCAGAGGAACAGTACGGCGACGAGGAAGAGCCTGAACCATGGTGATGCAAGCAGCTTCATACGCGCCTCACGGCCCTTCCGAACAGGCCCTGTGGCCTGAGCAGCAGTATGAGCAGGAACGCTACCAGTCCGTAGGCGTCCCGGTAGCCGCTGGAGAAGTACGACGCGCCGAGGAACTCGACGACGCCCAGGAGCAGGCCGCCGGCGATCGCGCCGGGGATGCTGCCCATGCCGCCGAGGACGATCACCACGAACGCTTTGAGCGTGTAGGTGTGACCGATGGTGGGGATGGCGAACAGCAGCGGGCTCAGGACCATGCCTGCAGTCATGGCGAGTACGACGCCGATGCCGAACACGAGGCCGTGGATGCGCCGCGTGTTGACGCCGACGAGTTCAGCACCGATGCGGTTCTGTGCGGTGGCGCGGATGGCGCGACCGAGTTCAGTGCGGTTGAGGAACACGTAAAGGATGACCATCACCAGCAGCGTCACCCCGGCCGCCAGCAGCTGCGCTATGGGAAGGCGTACGCCGGCGAGGTTGATGGAGGTGGTGGCGTATGGAAGATATATCGATTCCGGTTCAGCTCCGAAGATAAGGAACAGCGTGTTGGACAGTACGAGTCCGAGGCCAAGTGTGGCCAACAGGGTACTGTCTGCGTCCGAGTCAACCAGGCGGCTCAGGACCACTCGTTCCAGTAGCACCCCCAGCAGGAAACCTGCCGGGAGTGCGATGAGCATGGAAACGTAAGGGTCGAGTCCGTAAACCTGGAACAGGAAGATGGCTGCGTACATGCCTACCGCCACGAACTCGCCGTGGGCGAAGTTGATGATGCGCATGACGCCGAAGATCAGGGCCAGGCCCACGCCCATGAGGGCGTAGATGCCGCCGATCAGCAGGCCACCTGAGAGGTTCTGCAGGAAGGACGTGAATGGGTCCAACGTTTAGCGCTCGTTCCACCCGGGCGTGGGGAAGTCGATGTCACCGACGACCTCACCGTGCACGAACACTGTTTCGAATTCACCATTCTTGATCTGCTGGACGACCATCGCCAGCGGGTTCTGGTTCTTGTAGCCCTGGTAGTCCTCGAAGTGGATGGGGCCGTAAGGGTTGTCCTGCAGGTCGGTCTCGAGCAGCGCCTGCTGGACGTCGGAAGGATCGAAGGAAGCGGCGCGGTTGAGTACGTCGACTGCGGTCACGAGTGAGATGTAGCCTTGGGCAGCGTGATAGGACGGTACGCGGCCGAGGATCTCGGTCAGGCGTTCGTTGAGTTCTGAAGCGCCGGGGAACGGAACGTCGCCGGTCCAGCTGGTTGCGGTGAAGACGTACTCGGCCGACGGGCCGGCACCGGATACGAAGCCGGGCAGTGCGAAGCCTGCGGCGCCACCGGCGTAAACCTTGGCGCTCAGACCGACTTCCTGGATCTGGCGCATGAGGGCCACGGAGTCAGCTGCGTAGGAGACCATGAACACGATGTCGGGGTTGTGCGCGGCGAAGCGGTTGAGGATCGGGCGGAAGTCAGCACCGCTCTGGTCGTACTCCTGCTGTTCGACAACTTCGAAGCCCTGCTCGGCAGCCAGTTCGACGACGGCGTCGGCGACTGCGCTTTCGAAGGCGCCGTTGCCGTGGATGAGGGCGATGGTGCGGAGTGAGTCGGCGCCGTGTTCTTCGTTGATGGCGCTGAACACCTGGAAGAGCACGTCAGCGTAGGCGAACGAAGGCTGGTTGAGGCGGAACACCCAGTCGGAACCCGGGCGGGTGATCGAGTCGTCAGCGCTGGTGAACACCACGAATGGGCGCTGCTGACGGGTGAAGTACTGGGCAAGCGGGTTGGTGATCGAGGATGAGTAGGCGCCCATGACGATGGGCACACCCTGATTGACGAGTTTCTCGCCGGCTGCCAGGGCTGCGTTCACTTCGGAGATGTCGTCTTCGATGACGAGTTCGACCATGGCGCCGTTGACGCCGCCTGCGGCGTTCACGTCCTCGAGCGCGGCCTGAAGTCCGGCGCGGTGCTGTTCACCGAACTCAGCGAACCTGCCGGTGACGCTTGTGATTACGCCAATCTGGACGGTCTCCTGCGCAAATGCTGCGCCGGCGCCTCCAACGAACAATGAAACAAGTATGCCAACGATCAAACGCTTCATGGCCTGCCTCCTAATAAATTGTTCTACGGGAGTCAGTATATCCGGAGGGTACGTAGTGAAGGCCGCGGGCTTTCTGCTGCGTACACTGCCAAAAAGTTCAGGCCGGGGATACCGGCCTGTAAATACGAAACGTTTCTGTCAGCGTTCAGTCGTGCGGAACGCTCTTCTCGGCCGCCTCGAGCAGCCCGTGTTCTGTCAGGTCGAGCGTCAGTGGGGTGAGCGTGACCAGCTGGTTCTCGATGCCCCAGCGGTCAGTGCCTTTCTCGGGGCTGCCTTTGGCACGTTCAGAGAACCAGAAGTGTTCCCTGCCCATCGGGTCGGTGTCAGGAAGGACGATTCCTTCGTAGTTCCTGACTGACTGCCGGGCCCAGGTGATTCCCCGTGGTTTCTCGGGGAAGTTCACGTTGAGCAGTTTTATGTCCGGGGCGTTCATGAAGTCCTTGATGACCTGGCTGATGTAGGGCATGTACGGCGCGTACTCTTCTGCGCCGACGTTGAATGGGGCGCTGAAGGCGATTGCCGGGATTCCCAGGAACGCGGCCTGTTTGGCTGCTGCGACGGTGCCGGAGTGCCAGATGTTGTGGCCGATGTTCAGGCCCAGGTTGATGCCGGTGAGGACCAGGTCTACTTCGTCCCACTGGTAGGCGCCCAGTGCCACGCAGTCGGCGGGCGTGCCGTCGACCCGGTAGGCTTCAAGGTCGTCGAGCTGGACCTTGTGGTAGTGGAGGGGACGGCGGATGGTGATGGCGTGGCTCATCGCGGACTGTTCTACATCTGGAGCGACTACGCGGACGTGGCCGAACTCCTTCGCGGCATTTGCCAGGACCCTGAGGCCGGGGCTGAATATGCCGTCGTCATTGCTTACAAGGATGCGCATAGTGCGGAGAATGCTACCACGGCGCGCCCGTCCCACGCAGTGTGGCGCGGGGATTCAGGCGATCCCGAAGGCAAGCAGGATGACCGGCACGACGCCGAACATGAAGTTGGTGACGAAATGCGCGAACACCAGCGGCATGAGCCGGCCGGTGCGGTTGTAGATGATCCCGGCACCAGCACCCCAGACGGTGAAGGCAGCACCATAGACGAGCATGGCTGGCGCTGACGGTGCCAGAAGTATGTGCTGCAAGCCGAACGCCGCTGCCGAGATGGCAATGGCAGTCCAGGCGGGGTGGCCGTGGCGCTTCAGCCGTGTCTGGGCGTGACCGCGGTAGATAAGTTCTTCTGCGGGGGCGTTGGTGAGCGGAAACAGCAGTGCGGTCAGGATGGCCGCGCTCCACGCGAACCAGGCGGGCAGGGCAACGAGTTGAGACGGATCCGGTGCGAATACCGTTTCGAAACCGGCAAACAGATTGGCCGGGCCGTACAGAAGCACCATCACCAGGTTGATGGTGATGGTGAACGGGATGAACAGTACGAAGAGCCAGAGCAGGCCCATCAGGAAGTCCCGGCCGATGCGGGTGCTGTCGAAGTTCAGCATGTCGCTGAGGCTCTGGCCGGTGCTGCGTCCGTGCCTGACCAGAAGCCAGAGCCCGATGATGTTCACGGGGATGAAGTAGAAAGCCGACAGTTGCGGTGTGAGGGCCAGGGAGAACCGGGCGCCCGTTGTCGCGGTGAGGATCAGGGCAGTGAGTGCGGCGAAAGCGAGGAGGAGGCCTAACCTGATGGCGACAAATCGCATGTGGCCGCAGGGTACCACCGGCGGTGAGGCGGGCGGTACGATGGTGTCCATGACTGATATTGCTGCTGACGTCCTGCTCGATTATCCCGCTGAGTCAGCGAACATGTCCAAACCAGAACGGCTTGAGGAGCTGCGCGACCGGGCCCACGCTCGCCATCTCGAGCAGCGCTCCTCCGAGGCTGCCCACGAGGATCAGTCCGAAGAGGACTTTCTCGCGGCGGTCGAGGAGGACGGCAAGGTGCTGTGCGTCGCAGGGTTCGTGTTCGGCGAGAAGCTCGTCCGCGATCCGGCCCAAGCCCGCCATGATCACGCCCTTGCTGAGCCGGAACCGGACCGGAGCCCGGACGATCCGCACCCCCTCCACCTGCTCCTCGAGCGGCAGGCTGTGGATCGAGAAGTTGAGCAGGGTATCGTCGACCCGCTGGTTACGCACGGCGGTCGCAGGCTGGTTATGGGTCAGCATCGAGAAGCTGACCTGAGAGCTGGTGCCGCCCTGAACCTCCAGGACCGCCTGCCCCGCGGACTCCCAGAGCAGCAGGTTCTCGGGACGCCCCTGTTCGCCGCTGGTCGGGTTGAACAGCGCCCAGCGGTCGCCGTCGAATACCTGCACCCAGCTGGAAAGACTCTGGCGCCGCCGGCGGTCCTCCAGCAGCAGCCCGTTCACCTCTCGCGCCTGGACCCCGGCCTGGTTGAGCAGGCGCACCAGCAGCGGGCTGCGGTCGAACTGGGTGAGCAGCAGGCGCGCATTCTCGCCCTGTCGGCTGTCACTGAAATCGCTGATCAACTCGCGTGCGAAGGTGAAGGGATCGGCACTGCGCGCCCATGCCTGCGCGATCACCTGGGAGGCTGCCGTGTCGTAGGGACGTTCCCAGCTGATGTCCCGACGCAGCGCCGGCGGCTCGACCTTGCGCAGCACCGGCGCGCCCACGGCCGCCAACAGCGCCATGCTCCGCGAGCGGCTCCCCGAGCT
>CALDPK010000198.1 GCA_937911855.1 uncultured Trueperaceae bacterium
ACCCCGCCCGGCTGCGGCTCTCCCTCATCCTGGGCGCTCGCAATCGGCATCGTCTACCTGCCGATCTTCGCCCGCATGGCACGCGGGCCAGCGCTGACCATCCTGTCGTGGGATTACGTTTCTGCCGCCCGCGCGCTCGGGGCACCGGGCGCCAGGATCCTGGCGCAGCACGTCCTGCCGAACATTGCGGCGCCCATGCTGGTGCAACTCACCCTGTCTCTCTCGACAGCGATTCTGGTGGAAGCTTCACTGTCATTCCTGGGGCTCGGCACACAACCGCCCACGCCTTCACTGGGACTGATGCTGTCCGACAGCCGCGACACGATGCTGCTGTCACCCTGGCCAAGCGTGTTCTCCGGCTTCGCAATCCTGCTGGCCTCGTTCGGATTCAACCTGTTCGGTGACGGCCTTCGCGACCTGCTTGACCCGTCACTGCGCAGCTGATCAGCCCAAAAACGAGCGTGGTCATCCTGCTCAGCCTCAGCCGGCCAGGATGACCATGCCTGTTAATGAGCCTTGGAGACTCAGTCGATGTGCCGCACCAGCTGGCCCTGCACGGGTTCGCCCCGTTCGACGGCCTCGCCGTCAGCTTCGTACGAGTTGAACTGGGCTGGAAGCCCCTCGCCCTGACCGAAATCCGGTGTGGTCTGCAGGTGGTAGTGCAGATGCGGTTCGGAGCTGCGCCCACTGTTGCCGCACTCACCGAGCAGGTCACCGGCTTCAACCTGCTGACCCGCGGTGACCACAACCGAATCCTGCCTGAAGTGAGCGAGGAAAGAGAACTCGCCGTTGCCATGGTCGATGATCACGTGATTGCCCAGCGGCTGTTCATCGATCAGTTCGCCAGGGGTCCGGTCCGGTTCACTGCCAACGGCCGCCACGACCGTCCCGGCGCCAGGGGCCACAAGCGGCAGGCCGAAGCAGTAGTAATCCTCGTTGGACTCACCGGTTGAAGTGTGAGTAGCGCCGTCCCGGACAACCACGAAGTCGTAGGCGAAGCGCTGATCCGGGTAAGCCGCGTGGTAATTCTCCCCCACAGTCCGGCCACCCCACACGACCAGCCATTCATCCTCGAACGGCAGACGGAGATCTGCTTGCGTCTCGTAGTTCAGGAATTCGGTCGGTGCTTCCTGGACTTCACCCGCCGGTCCGATGAAAAAGCCGATGACGGTGCCTTGCTCGTCCAGCGCCCACTCGATGACCGCCGCAACCCCTGACGGCTCGAACACCACGGTGCGCTGGTACACCTGCGCACCCAGGCGGTGAACGACCTCTTCGGCCCGGACTTCACTTTCAGCGCCGACTTCCGCCAGGAATCCGTCGCGGAAAGCGCGCAACCCGGGTTCACCGCCGATGGCCTCGGCGAGTTCGTCGCTGAACTGCGTGAAGAGTTCGCTGATTTCGCCTGCGTAGAACTGCTCGGTGAGTTCCCGCCCAAGATTCAAAGCTGCCTCAGACTCCTGTGCGTAAGCTGACGGCCATGCCGCGAGCACCAAGGTGATCAGCAGCCCGAGCCAGCAGGCCAGCCCCGGCATCCGGAAATTAAGGACATGTTCAGGTGTGTTGTGCGACTGTTCGTGCATTGCTTTTTGCCTCCCTGGTAATGCCAGCTTAGACCCTTATGGGCAGCCTTCGTGCCGATGGCCTCTGCCCGGCACCGACTCTGTGAGTAGAGAAGGAACGGCGCATCCCCAGCGACGCCGACTGCCCTGATGATAAATTCATCGGATGCCACTCGACTTCGATACGCGTGTTGGTGCTTACTGCGTGGTGGTGGACCACGACCGGATTCTGCTCGCGCACGTGCGCGAGGGCTGGTTCGGCGCAGATCTTGGCTGGACCTTACCAGGTGGCGGGATGGAGCCCGACGAGACTCCGGGCCAAACAGCCAGGCGGGAGATGCTTGAGGAAACCGGACTCGACGTGGAACTGGACGACTTGCTCGCCGTCGACAGCTTCACTGTTCAGCCCCACGAGAGACTGAATCCCGACGACCGCGACCGCGCCCTGGTATCCCTGCGCATCATCTACACCGCGCGGATCACCGGCGGAACCCTGAGGAACGAACCGGATGGTTCCACCGACAGGGCCGAATGGATTCCGCTGGAAGAAGTAGGTGAGCTTCAGCGAGTTGAACTCGTGGATGTCGCCGTCAAGGCTTTACGTGATGCACAGGCTGAAACGGCTTAACCGATTCGCTCTGTGAAGTCAGACAGGAGCGACCCACTCCTGACGCTGCACTTGGACCATTCCTTGGACAACGCCTGCACGAGTGTGATTTGACCGGATTTTGCACTCTCGTAAAACGATGAGGAACCCGCTTTCAGCGGCCTGCAGGTACGGGAATATGACCTTCTGCTGAGGCGCGGTCTTGCGGCCGGCTTCGCATGAAGGTGTACACGATCGCCGCGAGTAGCAGCAGCGCGCCGATGATTCCGCCGATCATTACGGCCGGTTCCTGCGTCTGCCCTGCCGCGATTCCGGACAGACCCCAGACGAGTACCAGGGGGTAGAAATAATCGCGCCGGGTCCACAGGGAAAGAAGCCCCAGCACGACCGTCGCGGCGATCATGATCAGAGTCCAGCCGATTCCGCTGATCGGACCACCGTCCCAGCCAACCGATGTCAGGTAGGCACTGATGTTCGCGATCGTCGCTACCGAGATCCAACCGAGGTAGATGCGGAACGGGAGTGCCACCATGAACCGGTACGTCGGCGTGTTCTCGCTGCTTCGTCTCGTGACGTGCTGGTAGATGAGGATGAGTGTCAGAAGCAGGAGCACCATGATCACGACGCTCGTTCCGATCCACAGGAAGTGCCAGGCGAGCAGCCAGCTGAGGTTCAGCAGGCATGACACGATGAACAGCACGGCCACGCGCTGTACGACCGCATTGTTCGCCTGGGATGGCAGGAACTGGTAAACAGTGAATGCCGTCAGGCCTATGTATATGACTGACCAGATGGAGAACGTGAAGCCGGCGGGCGTGAAGAGGTTCTCGTACAGTGCTGAAACCTCTCCCGTGTCACGTCCGCCCAGTGGCAGGGTGACGGCCAGGATGTTGAACGCGATCATTGCCAGTAAAGCCGCGGGGACCGCGAGGTGCCGGATTGGGTCGAGCCTGAGGGAACGCATCAGCGAACGGGTCCTGTTGGTATTGCCAGTTTCAGGTAGCGAATCGTCAGCATTGCGTACCGCCTTTCAGATGTACTGGATTGTATCCGCGTGGTTCAACAGCAGTCAGTATGCAGAGCCACCCAATGCAGGCAACGCGTCAGCGCGGCGCTGATGCCGTGCGTTGCCACTGCCGTTACTGCCGTTCAGCTCACGCTGGCCGTTCTACGAATACCAGGTTGTACCCGCTGGGATCGTACACGTAGAGCCGCAGGTCACCATGCTCTTCTACGGGGCCCGCGGAAACCTCGAAACCATGAAGCTCCAGCCTCTCCTTGACTGCCGAAACGTCTGGGACCTCTATGTGCGGGAGCACGCCGATTCCCCGCACTTTGCGGTCCAGTGCTTCCTGCATCCACTCCGGTACGCCTGCGGGGTCGACATGCAGGAACACGAATCCGTCGCCAAGTGCCAGAATCGCCATGTGGGGTGCGGGTCTCGCCACGACCGTCAGGCCGAGGCCCTCCTGATAGAAGCGTACAGACGCTTCCAGGTCACGCACGTAAAGCAGGTTGCCTTGGAACTTCACGGTTCACCCCATTTCCACAGCTGTTTCCACCCACCATAGAGCAGACCAGGAACCGTTGAAGGTGCGGAATCCCGCAGCAGGTACCATGCCTGAATGCTGCAAGCCGCCAACCTGCCCAACCCCTCCGACACCTGGCCACTGAACATGCCACTTGTTCATCGAACGCGGCGGGTGGAGTTCGCCGAAGCCATCACGATCCTGGCGGGCGAGAATGGCACCGGCAAGAGCACGCTGCTTGAGGCGCTTGCCGTCGCCGCAGATCTGCCGGCAGCAGGGAGTCGTGACCGGCCGTCAGAAGATCCGAGCCTGGAGCCGATCAAACCGTTAGCAGAAGGCATGCGCCTGGAATGGACTTTCCGCAGCAGCCGCGGCTTGTTCCTGCGCGCAGAAGATTTTCTGGGCTACGTGCGTGAGCAGAATGCCCGCGACGCCGAGCTGATGGCCGACGCAGACCGCCTGCGAGCTGACAACCCCGACATGCCCGAGCTGGAACTGAAGCGCATCCAGGGACCCTACCTGAGCCCCGTGGCCACCAGATCCGCGCGCTATCAGGGCGACCTGGACGAGCGCAGCCACGGCGAGGCGTTCCTGGCGTTCTTCCAAAGCAGGCTGATGCGACCGGGCCTCTACCTGCTGGACGAGCCCGAGGCCGCACTCAGCCCCACGCGGCAGCTCGCCTTCCTGGCCCTACTTAGGGACGCCGTGGCGCGTGGTGCGCAGTTCATCATCGCCACCCACGCACCGATCGTAATGGCGGCACCCGGTGCACTTCTGCTCGAACTGCAGGATGGCGAGATGATACCCACCGCCTTCGACGACCTGGAACACGTACGCACGCTGCGATCGTTCCTGGAACAGCCGGACGCGTACTTACGGCACCTCTGAACACAGGTATCGCGACGAACAAGCTACGGCTGCCGGCTGAAGCGTTCCGCATGCACTCATTGGCATCGTTTAACGTGGGTTCAAAGGAGGCATCCGTGAAGAGAACCGTTTCGCTGAAGGAAGGTGACGCCCTCATGACCAAGCGCATGGAAGGGACGGCCGGCACGTCATTCCCGAAGCACACTGCCTCGCTGGAGTCGGCACTTGTCATTCTCGATGGGGTCTGCACGATCACCTTCGACGGGACCACTTACGAACTGCGCGCCGGAGACACCTTCATAGTTCCGGCAGATGAAGCGCATCAGGTCGCAGGCAATCCCGATTTCACGGCCATCCACATAATGCCGAAGACAATTCGCTTCGACTTCCGGGTATGAAGCCGGAGCCCGGGTACGTGAACTCACACCTGCTACCATTCCGGTCATGACCGGTCGCGCCCTGTTCGACACCCACGCAAGTCGGCCGGAACCGGCCTTCACATGGCTGGGACAGCACAGCTTCATCCTGACGATAGGTTCTGAGGTCGTGCTGATCGACCCGTTCCTGTCCGAAGTTCCCGGCCGCCTGGTGCCGCCAATGTTCGAACCCGGCGCTGCCCGCGGCATCGTAAGTCTGGTCTGCTGCACGCATGACCACATCGACCACCTGGACCCGGTGGCAATCGAGGGTATGACGCAGGCCACGGATTGCAATTTCCTTGCTCCCCGGGCGTGTCGGCAGCGCATGCTCGAGCTGGGCGTGCCCGAGGACCGGTTGTTGCTGCTGGATGATCAGGAATCAGTGCAGTTCAGAGACGTGACCATCACAGGCATCAAGGCTGCGCACGAGGCATTCGAGACCGATGAGCAGGGCCACCACAAGTTCCTGGGGCTCATTCTGGAGTCAGATGGTGTGACCGTTTACCATGCTGGCGACACCGTCTGGTGGGAGGGACTGCAGCAGAGGCTTCGGAACTGGCAACTCGATGTTGCCTTCCTGCCCATCAACGGCCGCGACGCAGTCCGCTACCGGGACAACGTTCTGGGCAACATGACTTACCAAGAGGCTGCCGACCTGGCTGGCGGCCTGGAACCTGGACTGGTGGTTCCCACCCACTACGGGATGTTCGAGTTCAACACTGAAGATCCCAGCAAGTTCTCCGACTATCTGGACGTCAAGTACCCACGCTTGCGCTATCAAGTGCCAAGTCTAGGTTTGTTGACAGTTATTGAGACTCACTGATTTCAGGATTTCGCCTTGCCCTGCGGCGGTATCGCGCACTCCGGGCCGCGACGTGATCCAAGGCAGAGTACTCGCTATTCAGACATGCGTTATGGTGCTTTGAACGACAACTTGAACTGACACTCCAACTCCACGATCGGCGCTGGCCGCACCTTAATAAAGTCGGAGGAACGCGTGAACGAATACCCCACACTGAAGCTGGCCGTAAAGATACTGCGGTTCATTGGATGGCTGATGATTATCGCTGCAATCGCGGTCGGCGTTGTCACAATCTTTTCATCCGGAGGCCTACCCGGCTTTTTCAGCAACATCGTGGTGACTCTCACTGGAGTTCTGCAAGGCATCCTCCTGATTGCGGCCGGTGAGCTCATTCAGCTGCTCTTCGTACTGGACAGCCGGACATCATCTTTGGCGCGAAACGTGGAACGCATTCAGCAGAAGCTGCCCGAGCAGTCCGTCTAAGCCGGTCATCGGTCAATCGCGTGGTCCGTTGAATAAGTCGCGCCAGATTCGTCTGCTGTCTGCCATATGTGTGCTGGTTTTGCTGCTGGCTACCTGGCCGCAACTGCTTTCCCTGGAGCGGACTCCTCTGCTTGCGCAGCTCACTGCCCTGCGGGGATTGCTCGTCCTGGTCAGTGTGGTGGGAGCAGCGATACTCGGTGTGCTTGCATGGCGTTCGGCATCCTGGCGACGCAGCGCCGTCGTATTTACAGTTGGATTGGTCATCGTCGCAGCAGCAAACTATTGGATTATGACTGATCGCGGATTCGAGACGAGTGCCCAGCCTGCGCAAGCTGCTGATCTGACGGTGTTCGTCTGGAACGTGTTTCGTGACGGGCCGGATCCTGCCCTCATTGCTGATTTCGCCATTGCCAATGACGTAGATGTGATCACTTTGCTGGAGGTGGGGCAGGCCACTGTGGACAGCATCGCGGCTGCGCTGCAAGAAGCCGGCCAAACCATGCAGGTTTTCACACTGTCGTTTCACCAGCCCGAATTACCCCGGTACACCGCGCTGATAGTCAGCGAGGGTCTTGGCCTTTACGTTCAGGACGAGGAAGTTGGCTCAACTCCGCGTGTGCCATCCGTAGTCGCCCGACCACTTAGCGGCAGCGGACCGATGCTGGTCGCAGGCCACGCTGCCCCACCCTTCCCCGGGCTGATGGGCCGCTGGGCTGCAGGCTTACGGTGGCTGGCAGAGCGCTGTTATGAGGACGATGTTGTGATTCTGGGCGATTTCAACGCGACCCTGGATCACTTCAGCGGCTTGCGTTCCCCGGGGGCTCATGTAGGTGACTGCCATGACGCTGCCCGCTCACTGGGTGGTGGCGCACTGGGCACTTGGCCGTCGCAATTGCCGATATTCCTGGGGAGCCCCATAGACCATGTCGTGGCCAGCAACAACTGGGCGTTCAGCGGCTACCGGATAGTTACCGAGCTGGATGGCAAGGACAGTGACCACAGGGCGCTTTTAGTACAGCTGCAGCGCGTGCCCTGATACTCGTGGTCTGCCAGCGACTACGTCAAGGTGCCCCTTTTCGCGAAGGACAAGTCCGAACGGCACGCCTCGGTCCCACCATCACCCTCCAGGTGTACTATCCTCCCAAACAAGGAGGATCTGATGCCTGATTACCTTAAAACCTACGAGATGTATCGCCGGGACCTGGATGGAGCGCTGCAGCAGATAACTGACGAGGAGTTCTTCGCCGCTCCGGGTGGCACGGCGAACAGCGTTGCAGTGATAATCCGGCATCTGAGTGGCAACTTCACCAGCCGCTTCACCGATCTGCTCACGTCGGACGGCGAGAAACCCTGGCGTGACCGGGAAAGCGAGTTCCAGAGCACAGCGCAGGACCGCAACGAGGTGATGGCGGATTTCGAGAACGCCTGGCAGATCATGCATGACACTGTTTCCAGTCTGCGTCCGGATGACCTGTCGGCGACCATCACCATCCGTGGCAAACCGCTATCAGTGGAAGATGCGCTGCTCCGCAGCGTCGCTCACTTCGCCAGTCACGTGGGTCAGGTGATCATGATCGGCAAACAGTTCCGCGGCGACGAATGGCATTACCTGAGTATTCCCCCTGGCGAGAGCGAAGCTTACAACCGGCAGCCTGATCGCCGCTGACAACCACCAGTCGATCAGCTGGCCAGGATCGTTTCGCGAACACGGAACATGAACCGCCCGGAGCAGGGACGTCCGGGCGGTCTTTCCGAAGTGTCAGATCGATGTCGGATTAATGGGCCGCTTCACCCGCGGGCGCTTCGGGCATTGCCTTGGCTTCGTCGCTGATCTCGTCCCACAGCACCGAACCGGCATCGATTATGCGTTGAGGATCGAGGGCCGGATCGTTGAGCACCATTCCGGCTGCACCGTAGGTACCTCCAGGGCTGAAATCGTCGGAAGCCTCTGCCGCCGGGCCGGATGCCTCGCCGACGACAACGCGCATTGCCATGCCGTAGTTCTCGTGCGGAGCGCACCACACGTCATAAATGCCTGGCACGGTGAAGGTGTACTCCCAGGATTCTCCTACCGGTATGACCGGGGACGAGAAGGGTTCAACTCCTTCGGGTACCCGCTGTGGCTTGCCCTGCTGTGGGTGATACGCAGTAACCGTGTGGTGGGGTGTGACCGCATTGAAGCGCACCGTATCCCCCACTTCGATGAAGAGGCCAACCGGCTGAAAGTAAAACTCCGGGATCGGCCGTCCTTCCACACCTTCTATGATCAGGTCAACCTCATGCGTCGTCTGAGCTGAACCCACGCTCAGGACCGTTAACAGGCCCAACAGCGCCATCAACCATCCAAATGCTTTCATGTGTAGCTCCCCGTTAAGGGGCCGTGTGGGGGCCGACCCGCTGGCAGGCGTCTGAAGTCAGTTCGAAGTGAACTGCCCGCCCGTCAGCGTGAAGGTACACGAACGGCAGTCACGAATATGTCGTAGCCGCGACGGGCGTTGCCAATGCCGCCTTACGTTTACCGCATACCGATGCTGATGAAGAGCGCAAGATTCCATCCAAACATGTAGATGGTGCATTAATCACGGCGCGTGCCGATGGGAGAGCGTATATTTGTCGTTAACGATAATCCGGGAGGAGGTTGTGCTGTGAGCACATTCAGGGCGAGACCTGATGCTGGCGGTCATCGTGGGCCCCGATCCACCTTGAAGGAACGGCTCGTGAACTTCTTCGAGACAGTTGCTGACAACGCCCCCGTTCGGAGCGGCCGCTCTGCATTTGTCACCACCCTGGTCGTCGCTGCGTTGCTGGTGCTGACTGCGCTTGTGGTTTACTTGACCAACGGCACCGGCCAGCCGATGTTGCATCTGGCGTACGTGCCGACGATCATCGCCAGCCTGGCACTTGGCATCGTCAGTGGAGTAGCGACTGCACTCGTGGCCGGCCTTGTGGTGCTCGGCCCCCTGATGCCCCTGGATGTTGCAGCTGGCGAGCTCCAGAATCTCCCTAGCGTGCTTTACCGGTCTGCTTTCCTGGTGCTGGTGGCGCTTATGTCCGGCTCGTTCGGGGAGAGCATCAGGCGGCAACGGCGGCGTGCGGAGTTCAACCATGACAAGCTCCAGCGCCTCTACGCACGCAATCTGAGGCTGTTCGCCAGCCTGGTCAGTGAACGCGACAAGGAGACCGCCGATCACTGCGAGCGGGTGGCACACAACTGTGTCCTGCTTGGCCGCGAGTTCGGCATGAGCGACCTAGAGCTCAGCCGCCTGTTCTGGTCCGGCATGCTGCACGACCTGGGAAAACTGGGTGTGCCCGAGGCGATATTGCAGAAACCCGCAGCACTCACCGCCGAAGAGTACGAGATCGTGAAGCGCCACGCCAAACTGGGCGCGGACTTCCTTACCTCACTTTCAAAAGCTTTCGAGCCGGTGGCCGCCGGCGTCCGCTGGCATCACGAGCGCTGGGATGGCACCGGTTACCCCGACGGCCTCGAGGGCGAGGAGATTCCACTTTCGGCACGGATCCTCGCGGTAGCTGACGTTTTCGAGGCAGTCACTTCGGACAGGCCTTATCACCACGCGATCAGCACGCACGAGGCTTTGGAGATCATCAAGGCGGGCGGTGGCACCCACTTCGACCCGATTCTGGCGGAACGATTCGTTTCCTTGGCTGAACAGGGCAAGTTACTTACACAGAACATGGACTTCAACGCTGCAGGCGACGAGTACGTGATGGGTCTCGTCCGTTTCTGAAGCCGAAATCGCTGATGCCGGGGCGTTCTATGCTTGGCGGATGAACAAGGACGCCAAGACGGTCGAGGAATACATCCAGGCCCTGCCTGAGGAGCGGCAGGAGATGGTTCAGACGTTGCGCTCAGCAGTAAAGTCGCGCCTGCCAGCTGGTTTCCAGGAGACGATGCAGTACGGCATGATCAGCTTCGTCGTGCCGAGTGAACGGTTCCCGGACACCTACAACAAGCAGCCACTGGCAATAATCTCGATCGGCAACCAGAAGAACTACGTGTCGCTCTACCTGATGTCGCACTACGGCGACGCCGAGGCAGAGAACTGGCTTAAGGAATCCTTCCGTGATGCCGGCAAGCGCCTTGACATGGGCAAGAGCTGCCTGCGCTTCAGGAAGCCCGATGACATCCCAGTCGAAGTGATCTCCCAGGCCGCCGGCCGCCTGACAGTGGATGAGTTCGTTCAGATGTATGAGGCCAGCAGGAGTTAGTCGAACAGCGTTTCGTCGACTGGATCGTTGACGCTGACCGTCTCGTAGCTCATGGTAGCGAATGGCGTGGCAACGTCGTTTTCAACCTCATACAGATCCGCGTTGAACAGCACCATTCCGGTCACGACCGGTTCGCCGACTAACACGGATACGATGTATACGCCTTCCGTCTCGGTGACTACGCCTATCATCCGGCCGCTATCGTCAAAGAGGTAACGAAGCTCGGCATCAACCAGGCCGCCGAAGGCCGGGTTCTGCAGCCGACCTCCCGTATAGGTAACCTGGTGGCCAGTCAAGACATCCGCATAACTGACCACACCATCGTAGGTGGCGGTTACGTCTTCGTAATCCAGCACTCCGACGTAATTGGCTTCATTGAAAATCTCGGTGAATGAAACCGCCACTTCGGGTGGAACGGGCATTTCCATTCCCTGCGCTTCCATCGACAGAACACCATCGACATAGCGGACCACCATTCCGGTGGGCTCTGTGAACATGACGGCGCGCTCATTCTCAAAATCAATCACGGTTCGTGTAGTGGTGCTCATATCCAGCTCCGGCATGTGCATCGTCATCACCTGCTCCATGGTCCGGATCTCACCAATGTCCGCTTCTGGAACCCAGCCTTCCAGGAGCTCCCGGGCCCGTTCATCAACCTGAGCGAAGCTGATGCCGGCGACCATCAGCAACACTGCCGTCGTGATCATTCTCCTCAAATTGTTCATATCAGATGGTAGACCATGTACGCACGGAAGGTGGCGTACCAGGAGTCGGCCGCCCGTCAACCGGGCGGCCCCTGCACTTTTCAGCGGGTGCTTATCAGTGTCACCCACTGGGGTCCGACGTTGAAACCGAGCTTCTGATTAAGGCGTTTCATGGGGGAGTCAACTCCGCCTCCGCCGGTTCCGATTTCTATGGCACCGAGATTTTGGGCGGCCAACAGCGCTCGCACCTTCACGGCCGTGGCGATACCGCGGCCCCGGTACCGACGGATCACGCCGGTCAGACCGGTATCCATGGCGCCAGGCTGCGGGGTTCTCTTAAGGGTTGATAACCCAATGAACTGACCGTCGGGGCTGACCGCAACAATCAGCCCTTCAGGGACGTACTCATCTTCCAGCAGATCCTGCAGTCCACTCGGCACGATCGGTTCGAACGACAGCACGTCCTCCGAGACCGCAGCCTGTAGTGCCTGAAGCCTGTCGATATTGTCAAGCGTGCTGAGTTCCGAGAACGGGATGAACCGGAACCCTTCTGCTTCCAGCTCACTGATTGTTTCAGCAAACTGGGAAGGGTCAAAGCTAGTGAGGTCAAGGTGGGCGCCCCAGGAACGGAAGCGTTCCTCGAAGCCACCCGCCTCCAGAAAACCCGCATGCGGCAGGTAGTCCTCGCGAATGCAGGCGGCCAACTCGCTTACCTCAGCCATGACGCCGTCAGTCAGGTAATTGAGCAGTCGGGAGAACAGCTCGGGGTTGCGCGCGGTTTCGTCCAGGTGTGCTGAGACCCAGTAGCGTCCGGGTTGCACGGCGTCGCCCCAGAGGCTGCGGATCTCGCCACTGCCAACCATTCGGTCAGCGTTCTCAGCGATGATGCGGCGGAAATGCCTGTCTTGCGTGGCGCTTCTGGCGTCTGCCGCCAGCAGCCGCTCCGCAGTCGTCTTGAATGGACTCTGTGAGTTGTACAGGTCAATTAGTGCCGGATAGTCTCCTGCTTGTGCCGGCCGGAAGTTGATTGTCAATTCGTGCTCCAGATGTGCATGCAAAGGGTTGGGGTTTCTGGATACTGGTTTCCCGAATCATTGACTTACCTCCAGTTTTTGAACTGGCCTACGCTACCACTTAGAGCAGGCGCTCAAGCGCTCGCTTCACGCCCGTCCGCCCGTTCGTCAAGTCCTCGAAGACGCCCCGAGCGTCGGTCGTCAGCGGGTTCGGTGCTGCTGACGGGTGGAACCAGCCGAGGTCGGCTATTTCCGCTGGATCAGCAATACGGATGTTGCCTGAGATCACGGACGCCGTGAATATGTGCACTTCGATGTCAGGTCGACCCAGGCCGTGAACCCGGTAGCGGCCTTGCAGATCACCCAGGTGCACTTCGACGCCGATCTCCTCGAATGCTTCACGCCTGGCCGCTTCGGCCGGCGTCTCGCCGGCTTCCACGACGCCGCCCGGGAATGACCAGCGTCTGAGCCCGTAGTTGTGCCGGACAAGAAGCACTCGATCGCGGTCAATTATCAGTACGCCTGCTGCCTGATTCATCTCAGCCTTCGTAGCGGGCCAGTTGGCGGCTGCCGTGTATGAGCGGTAAAGCAGTGGTGACGGTGGTGACGAGTGCCAGTGCGAGGAGGATGAGTACGCCTTCGCCAGTCAGCCAGTAGCCGGCGCCGGCCCGGTTGCTGATGACACTCCATGCGGGCCGTGCCAGCAGAATGGTGATGACGCCGGCGTACAGGAGCGCGAAAGCCATGTAGGTGATGGCGCCTGGTGTCATTGCCAGTTCGTTGGGGTTTGTGTGCTTGAACTGCGGCTGGGCGGCGCCGATGCCGACCGCCAGGCCGCTCATTGCGATTGCAGCGGCCAGCGCCGAAATGACGGACGAGGTGGCAAGCAGTGGGTTCATGTCCAGCAGGCGCACAGCTGCGATTCCCAGTGCCGCGCCCAAGGTCAGCATGATCGGCAGTACGAAAAGGAACTTGGCGATGACCACCTGCCGCGGCCGGACCGGTTGCACCTGCAGCAGCCAGAAAGTTGCGCCTTCAAGTGACACTGCGGGGAAAGCGATGCGGACGCCGACACCCGCAGAAATGAATGCCATGAAGGCGACGTTGAGTGCGCCGACTGCGTCCCTGAACTGCTGGGTGGGTACTGGAATGGCGGAGAGGCTGACGAAGTACACGACTGCGAGTGCGACCAGGACGATCAGCTGGCTCCACTGCTGCACGTCGCGCGTGAAGCTGCGGAAATCCTTGACGAGGATGGCGCCGACAGTTCCGGTGCGGCGTACGAACCAGCGTTCGAACCTGGTTTCGGAGCGTTCGCGCCCGTCGCGGCCGAGTGGGTTGGTGTCCAGGCTGCGCACCCAGCCGCGCGTGTAAGCCAGGTGGGCCAGGACTCCGGTCACCGCGAGACCTATGGCACCGGCTGCGATCAGGACGATGAAGCTGGCGTGGATGCCGCCGTCCATCGCTGCCCAGCTGGCGTTGGTCGCCCAGGCCGGAGGCAACCAGCCGAGTTCCAGGCTGGTGAACGCCCGCAGGAATGTATCGAATGCTTCGGCATCGGCGGGGTTGAGGTTGAGGATCTGTTCTGGCCTGAGTGCGCGCAGGCCGAGGACTGCGGCGGCGGCGAAGGTGATGCTGACGGCGGTGGCGATCTCGCGCACCCGACCCGCGGGACTGTAGCGGACCAGTACGAGTGCCAGCAGGGCGCCGGCCGTGACGGGCAGCGCGAACAGCGCGAGTGCCGACACGATGCTTACCAGGTAGTAGAGCGGGTGGGCTTCCATCGCGGTGCCTACGCCCAGCAGGAACGGCAGCGTGAACAGCAGCGGGAGTCCGGCTGCATTGATGAACAGCTCGGTGACTTTCAGGCTGAAGACGGCCGCGCTGTTTATCGGCTGGGCCAGCAGCAGCTCCAGGTCCTGGCTGCCGTAGAGGATGCCGATGCTTGCGATCAGCACGCTGAACAGCACGGCGGCCATGAGCATGAGGAACATGCCTTCCAGGCTGCGCTGGATGACTGCCGGGGCGATGGTGTCGATGAGCGGGTAGTTGAGTATCCACAGCGTGCCTGCGTGAACGGCGCGGTAACCCCAGTACAGCAGTGCCGCCAGCATGCCCACGGCGATGATGAGCCAGACGGGCCGGGCGGTGAGGGAGCGAAGTGCGCCACGCAGTCGCAGGCCGGCCAGGGTCATGCCAGCTGCTCGGTGCGGGTGAGCATCAGGAACAGGTCCTCGAGGCTGGCGTCCTGCTGCTGCGTGAGTTCGCGCAGTTCGGCTACGGTGCCGAGGGCGACGAGTTCGCCGTCGTCGATGAGTGCGATGCGGTCGGCGATCTCCTCGGCAACGCTGAGTGTGTGGGTGGTGAGGATGACGGTCTTGCCTGCTTCGGCGAACTCGCGGAACAGCAGTTTGACTTCGCGGTGACCGTGCACGTCCAGGCCGACCATCGGTTCGTCAGTTATCAGCAGGCGCGGGTCACCCAGGAGTGCTACGCAAAACGCGAGTCGCTGGCGCATGCCGTGGCTGTAACTTTCGGTAAGGCGGTTGGCGTGCTTCAGCAATCCGAAGCGTTGCAGCAGGGCGTCGATCCTTGCGGCCGGCTCGGCGATCCTGCGGACGCCGGCTACGAAGCGGAGAAGCTCGCGGGCGGTCACTTTCGGGTAGAACCAGGCGCGGTCGGGAACGAAACCGATCGCTGTCCGGGCTGCCAGGGGATCTTCGAGCAGGTCTGCACCGGCTACTTTGATGGTGCCGCTGTCGGCGCGGGCGAGTCCGGTGATGCAGCGGATCGTGGTGGTCTTCCCTGCACCGTTGGGTCCCAGCAGCGCGAGTACTTCGCCCGGCCTCACGTTCAGGTTCAGGTTCCTTACCGCGATGGTACGGCCGAAGCTCTTGCTGAGGTTCGTCAGCTCAAGCATGGCTGGCCGGGTTGAGAGCGTTCGGGTTGCCGGTACATGTAATCACCACTCTGACATCTGCCAGACGGCAGGCGCGCGGTAGTTCCTCACCTTTCGCGTACTGACATGTTCGTACGGGGCGCGTGACGGAGTTGTCACACCGGAATCGTACCGTTGCTTCGTATCCTGTAACCGAGGGGGACGTGCCTGCACGTGACTGGTCCGGAGATGGCTGAGAAAAGCGCTGGCTTGCAGACCGAGTGGCTTGAACACATCGGTTATGGCTGCCTCGTACTTGATCAGAACCAGGCGGTACTGTTCGCGAACGCACGCATACGGGAGCTTTTTCCTGCCGTGCCCTCCTCAGGTGGCAGTTTCCGGCAGTTGATGCCCGAGGCTGACGCCCAGGCCATGGACCGCCATTTTGCTGAAGCCAGCTCGTCGGGACGGGTAGTCAAGTTCGACGGGTACGTCGAGGAGCACATGCGCTGGTACTCAGTGAGCGTGCATCCGCTGCCGCAGGGACTCATGCTGTTCGTGCGTGACGCTGGCAGCGCGGCTGAGCAGGACTACCGGACGCGGGCATTGCTCAAGCACTCCAGTGAAGGGCTGCTGCTGCTGAACGCAGACTTCAGCGAGCAGTTCCATCAGAGCCTGTTCACCGGTTTCGCCGGTGATGTGCCGGGGGCGCTGCAGTTCCGGCACCGTGTGCCCGACAGTGACTGGCACGCCATCGAACGGACCGTAGCGCAGCTGAAACAGGGTGAAAGTTCGGTGGTCAGGTTCAGGCTGCTGATTGCACCTGAGGATTGCCGGTTCATCGAGGCGACCGTCACCAACCGGCTGAAAGATCCCGGAACCAGGGCGCTGGTGTTCAACTACCGGGACGTGACGAACGAGAAGCAGGCTGCCGAGGCTGTGGCCAGTCGTGAAGCCAGCCTCGAGGCTGTGCGGACGACACTCGAGATGCGGGAGCAGCGGCTGGACCGGCTGCACAAGGTCGCGCGCATCTCCGCCCGGGGCCGGTTGACACTTGACGAGATAACCCAGCAGGTAATGACGGTCGTAACGCCGGGCGGTGAAGTCGCTGCCCGGATTTTCCTGAAGAACGAAGACCGCCTGCGGCGGGCTGCTGACAGCGAACTGCCCTTGTTCCCACGTGGTTCCCCTCAGGACACGGAAACCCGGCACCTGGCGGTCCGTGCCCACACGACAGGCAAGGGCGCGGTCCTGTACACCGCAGACGAATCGGGACTCACGGCACTGGCCCGGCTCGGTTTCCACAGCGTGCAGGTCATGCCGTTCAGCAAGTCAGGTGTGGAAGGTGTGTCGATCGCTCTGTTCCGTTACAAGCTTGCGCAGGAATCAGACGTGCGTCCGTACACGGAGACTGTTGCTGATTTCGTTACCGGGGCTGTAGCCACCAGGCACCTGATCGAGCGGCTGGAGCGCATCGCCACCGATTCGCAAGCACTTGCCAGGTTCGGGCATCAGCTGGAAGGCATCTCGGAGACAAGCGATCTGATCGGGCAGGCGATGAACAGCCTCTACGACCAGCTGGGCCTGCGCCTCGCCGTCTTCGCCGAGCTGAAAGGCGAATACGCCGTACCCCGGGTCGTACTCGGAGCCAGGAACGTGGAAGAGCAGAATCTGGCCATGCGCCCGCTGCCCCTCAACCAGGGCATGAACAGGCTCATGCTTCAGGACCGGGAGCCGGTCCTGGTCGCTGATTATTCGAAGCTTCCGGACGCGCAGCAGCACCTGAAGGTGTTCGGCATCAGGTCCGCCATGGGCCTGCCAGTGGTTGACGGAAATCAGGTCAGGTACGTGGTGCTGGCCGCACATGCTGATGAAGACCGTCAGTTCAACGAGGGCGAGCTGTCACTGGCCAGCCTGTTCGTGCAGCGCCTGGCGAGTGCATTGCAGCGGGTCAGTTACCTGAACGAGATCAGGTCGACCCGTGACGCCACCTTCCGCGCCCTGGGGCGTGCACTGGAACACCGTGATTACGAGACGCGCGGTCATACCGACCGGGTCACGAAACTGATGCAGTCATTCGCGAGGGTGCTGTCGGTTCCGCAGCGCTTCCACAACGGTCTGGTCTGGGGAGCTTACCTGCACGACCTCGGCAAGCTCAGCATCCCCGATCAGATCCTGCTCAAACCCGGCAGGCTGACTGAGGAGCAGTTCAACGTGGTGAAGAAGCACACCCTGGTCGGCGCCGAGATGTGCCGGGACATCCCGTTCCTGCCGCAGATAACGCATCAGATAGTGCGCAGTCACCACGAGAGGTGGGACGGCACCGGCTACCCCGACGAACTCAGTGGTGTGAAGATCCCGCTCGCCGCCCGCATGTTCGCGGTGGTCGACGTGTTCGACGCGCTGACATCCGAGCGGGTGTACAAGGAAGCCTGGAGCGTCGGGCAGGCACTGCAGGAGATAAGCAGCCTGTCCGGCACGCAGTTCGACCCGGCCCTGGTGCCCGAGTTCGTCAGGCTGATCCGCGAGATGCACGCCAGCAGCTAAAAAGAAGACTGGTGGAACCCGTAAACGTGGGTTCCACCAGTGTCAGTCAAGGTGAGCGTTTGAGCTCAGCGGATCATCGGCTGAGGCAGCGGTGTGTTCGGTCCGAGGGCAGGCATCTCCGGCACTGTCACCTGCGGCTGATCACCGGTGAGCGTGTGCAGGAAAGCCGTGATGTCGGCGACTTCCTCGTCGGTCAGTTGCGCGCCGAGCTGGGCGGAGCCCATGATGCGCACTGCGTCCTCCAGGTTCCAGACGACTCCGGAGTGGAAGTACGGCGGGGTGAGTGCGATGTTGCGCAGGGTGGGCGACTTGAAGGCGTAGCGGTCACTCTCGACGTTGGTGACTCCGAAGCGACCAACGTCGCCTATCGGCAAGACCATCGCGTCGGGGCGTTCCACCACACCGAACGGGTAGTAGCCGTGGCCGCCGAGGTTCACGCCCTGGTGGCAGGAGACGCAGCCGCGCCGTACGAACAGGTTCAGGCCGTTGCGTTCCTGCTCGCTGAACACCTCGGTGTTGCCCGTCAGGAACTGGTCGAAACGGGAGTTGGGCGTAATGAGGGTGCTTTCGAACACCTCGATTGCACGCGCCATGTTCTCGAAGGTCACGGGGTCTTCGTCTTCAGGGAAGGCGGCTCCGAACATCGCCACGTAACCCGGCATGCTCTCGAGTGTCTGCACGGTGCGCTCGGGGGTGTTGGCCATCTCGAGCGCGTCCTGAATGGGGCCCATCGCCTGCTGCGCAAGGTCATCGGCGCGGCCGTCCCAGAACTGGGCTACGTTGAACACTGCGTTGAAGACGGTGGGTGAGTTGCGGCCGCCGCGCTGCCAGGCGTGCCCGAGCGAGAGCGGCTGCAGGTCAACGCCTGCAGTTCCGACGTTGTGGCAGCTGTTGCAGCTGACGAACCAGCTGGCTGACAGGCGCGCGTCGAACCAGAGGTTGCGTCCGAGCAGTTCCTTCGCGTCCGAGTACGGGTTGCCATCGATAGCGGGCGGTTGCTGGGGGATGGGACTGAACAGCGACTGGGCGGTGACCAGCAGGCTGTCCGTCGGGTTGTTTTCCGCCGCGTCCTGGGCGAACGTCACGCCTGTGGCCAGCAGCGCCGTTACACACAGGCAAGCCACCATTCTGAATAACTGCTTCACGTTTCCTCCTTAGTGAGGCTGAGAAACACAGGTACCTGTTGCACCTGACCTGAACCCAATATACGGTGCATTGCGTGTTCCATACAGGGGTGTTTGGCCCTCTGGGCGTTTCCCGCATGGTGTCAGACTGTACCGTTAGTGCTTGTGTGACTACTGTGTGACAGACGGAATTCACGTTCCGTCAGCTTAGAACGACCCGAAAAATTCCATGACGTAAGGTCCGATTGCAGCTGGCCAGCTGTGTGGATCGTAGCGGCCACCGTAAGGCCTGTCGATGTTGTGGACGCACCAGGTGACGGAGCGGTCCCTGTCGCTGCTGTTGTAAACGCTGCAGTTGAACGTGCCACCCAGGTGCTGGGGCTGGTGAGAGTTCACCTGATTGGCTGCCAGGAAAGTGTCGCGTGCGCGTTCGCCTTCACTGATTGCCACGAGCGTGTCGTTCGGGTTGTGGAACAGCAGCGCCGCTACTTCGCCGGGGCAGCCGCTGCGCTGGATGCCGCCGGCGACCGTCGCCACAGCCCGCACTGTCTGCGGCCTCGAGCAGGCGACACTGTTGGCGAAATAAGCGCCCAGTGAATGTCCCACCACGAAGATTCGTTCCTGGTCGATGCAGTAGCTGGCAGTGAAATGGTCGACGATTGCGTCGAACAGTGCGTAATCGCGCAGTTCAGCGGGGTTGTCGCCGGGGTCGTTCCAGTTGCGGGCGTTCCCGCCGGCTGGCAGCCCGGCGGGATAGACGATTATGGCGTCTGCCCCGTTACCTTCCAAGCGCATGTAACTGCGTACGTCAGCGTTGCTGCTGGTGCGGCCATGGAAAACAACGATCAGCGGTAAGGGCTCGGCGTCATGCACTGCCGCGGGCAGGTGAGTGAGCAGGCTCCTCTGCACGCCGTTGACCGTCAGGGTCGTGGGCGCAACAGGCACGGCAAGTGGGCATGAAGCAACGGGAGCAGGTTTTGGCGGGACAGGCACTGTTGGATCAGGCGCAGGTGGCTCGATGGGATCGGGCACTATCACCACCTCTTCTGCGGCGGCGGGGGCGGCAAGTGCGGGGAACTCTCCGGCCAGGACCATGGTGCGGTACAGCATGTTGGCAGCGACCTCGCGCGTGACGAAATCACTGGGCCGGTACGCGAGGGACGAGACTATGCCGCGTTCGGAGGCGAAGGTAACGAACGGCGCGTACCAGGGGCCTTCAGTCGCTTCGGCCACGTCGAAACCGTAGGCGCTCAGCAGCATCTTCAGCGCTTCGGAATAGGTGACCGTATTGTCGGGCCGCAGGTCTGCTGCCGCGCCTGACACCAGTCCGAGCTCAAGGCCCGTGCACATGACTGCTGCGTACCAGCTGCCTGGCGTGAAGGCGGCAAGGCACTCGCTGCCTGCGGGTGTTGCTGCGTTGCCGCTGGCGCGCAGAACGAGCGCCAGGAACTCGGCGCGCGTCATCGCCTGGCGTGGCTTGAAGGTGCCGTCCGGGAATCCATCGATCAGCTCGTGGGAATGCAGGTATGAGATCGCGGAACGGTACCTGCTGTCCTCGACGTCAGTGAACTGCGCAACTGCCACCGGCACGCCCATGAGTGCGAACAGCATGATCGCCATGAAGGCCAGTCGGTGCATGGTGTGATTATTACCTGCTGGCAGTCCGCTCTTCACGTTTCTTGCGGGCAGTGGCCGTTCCGAGTATGACCCCGAATATGAGGATGACCCCGCCGAGCGCAGTCAGTACCGTGGGCACCTGGCCCAGCCAGACCCAGGCGATCGACGCGGCAATGACAGGTTGCGCGTACAGGAACATCGACACTTTGCCGGCCGGAGCCCTCGAGAGGGCCAGGTTCCACAGCAGGTAACCAATGAACGACGGCGCGAGGCCAAGCCACAGCACGGCCAGCAGCTGCGCGCTGCTGGCCGTGACCAGCTTGCCGGGCAAGCCGAGGCCGAAAGGTATCAGCGCGATGGTGCCGGCGATGATGCTGGCCGCAGTGAAGTCGAGCGACACCATCTCCCGCAGAAGCGGCTTCTGGAAGACGAAGTAGAAACTGGTGCAGAGCACGGACACGAAGATCAGGAGTGCCAGCGGTTCGAAGCGCACCGTCTCCCCCGCACCCAAAGTGACGGTGACTGCTCCAGTGAGTGCGATGCCCAGGCTGATGAGCATGCGCCTGGTGAGCGGTTCGCCCAGTCGCCAGGCAGCAAGCGCAGCCGTGACGGCCGGGGACAGGGCGATGAGGATGCTGGCAGCACCAGCCGTAACGGTGGTCATCCCGATGCCAAGCAGCAGCTGGTAAGCAGCGATGCCAATGGCACCTAGCAGCGCGATCATCGGAAGGTGTTTGCGGGGTGGCGGGCGGATAACGCCCGCGGCCATCAGGATCAGGAAGCAGATTGAGGCGATCGAGAACCGTCCCAGGCTCAGCTCACCCGGACTGAAATGCTCGAGGCCGAACGAGATCGCGGGGAACGCGCTTGACCAGAAGAAGATCGTCCCGAGGACCATGAGCAGGGTCGAGGGGGCGAGCTGCTCATCCGGCTGTGCGGCGGGAGCTTCAGGCATGCTGTGAAATACTACCCATGCAAACGGTCACTCGTCAGTTCATTGGAGACGAATTTGGCTGGTAATGTAGCGACATGCATGGATTGCGGCAACTCCCCCTGCACATCACCGGCATACTCGGTAACGAAGATGTGGTTAACGCCTATTTCCTGACCGCTGGTGGCGAAGCCGTACTCGTTGACGCAGGGCGCGACCCTGACGGCGACGCAGAGGCCATCCTCAACTTCTGGAGTGAACTGGGTGAACCGCGCATGCGGGGCATCATACTCACGCACGCGCACCCTGACCACATAGGTGCTGCAGAACGACTCCGCGACGAATGGCACGTACCGGTCAGCATGCACCCCGCCGAGCAGGTGATCCTGGAGCGCCTGGGCACCTCTTTCGAACCGGATATCAGCCTGAGTGACGGCCAGGAGATCGATACCCCCATGGGGACCGCTACGGTCCTGCACACGCCAGGTCACAGCCCCGGGCACATCTGCCTGCACTTCGAAGGCAGCGGACTGCTCATATCCGGTGATCAGGTCATCACCAACGGGACCGTGTACGTGGGCGAACCGTTCGGCAACATGACCGAATACATGCAGTCCATGCGGCGCTTGCTCGACCTGCGCATCAGCACCCTGGCTCCCGGCCACGGCCCGGTGATCAGCAACGGCTGGCAGCGCGTGCTTGACATGCACGAGTACAGGTTCCGCCGTGAAGGCGAGATAATCATGGCCCTGCGCAACGGGGCCGCCAGCAGCACTGACATCGCCCGGATCCTCTACAGCTCCCGTGACATCCCACCCGAAGTACTCGAGTTCGGAGCCAGGCAGACGGAGTGTCACCTTATTCATCTGGAACACCTGGGCGTGGTGACCAGGCAGGACGACACCTGGGTGCTGTCTGCCTGAACGGTCACCGGATCGCAAGTACAGGCCGCATCCTGAAGACAACAAGCAGCAGCGGCAGCGTGAGCACGGCACCGATCATGCTCATGAGCGTGTAACCGCCGGTCGCCATGATGACGCCACCACCGAGGGTGGCTGTGGCGGCTGCGCCGCCCACCAGCAGGTCGTTCACGCCCTGCATGCGGCCTTTCTCGGCTGGGTTCAGTGAGTCGGCCAGCAGCGCTGAACCTGCCACGTAGCAGAAGTTCCAGCCGATGCCGAGCAAAAACAGCGCGACGGACAGCGGGAACAGGTTCGGGGACAGTGGCGCGAGCAGGCAGGCGAGCAGGATGATGCCGGCTCCGGTGCCCAGCATGAGCCTGTGGCCGTAACGGTCTGTGAGCCAGCCGATGAGCATCGAGAAGGCGAACATGCCGAAGGTGTGACTCGAGAAGACGATGGCGATGTTGGTGAGCGGGTGCTCCTGAACGTGCATGTGCAATGACGTCATCTGCATGAGGCCGACCATCACCATGTGCGCGGTCACGACGCTGAAGATGGCCGTTCGGACCTGCGGATCAGCCCACATCTCCCTGACGCTTCTGGCCGGGGCGATGCTGGCAGTGCCCGCTTCCTCGGCGGCCACTGCCTGGCCCAGCAGCCTGGGTTCGGGCCTGAGTGAGACGAACAGCAGGATGGCGGTGAAGAACGGCTTCTCCGAAGGCTGCCAGTCGCCGGCTATCGGCTTGGGGTCGGTGCTGTGTTCCAGCGCCGAATGGTATTTTTTCCATTGAATTTTGACATGTTGGATAAACTTGCTGTTCCAGGTTTTGGTCACATCGCCACGTTCCTGCCAGTACAGAATAAATTCGGGAATCGCATCCTCAATAAACTCCCGGCTTATGCCCGCCTGATCAACAAGGACATCCATGGCATCCGCGCTGGGCCGCCACTGGGGGTGCATGGCGATTTCCTGGTCCCTGCGATGCTGTTTTGCCTCGTAACCGCGCCACTTGAACAAGACGTGCTGGTGGAATTTGGATTCCCACGAGCGGTGAGCTTCCCGCCGGTCCCGCCAATAGGTAACGAACTCCGGTACCTGAGCCACGGCAAAATGCGAGGGGATACTATGCTGCGCCAGTTGCGCCAAGGTATCCGGGTGGGGCTGCCAATTGGCGGCAATATAATTTTTGCCGAACGGTGGTGCGGCATGGTGGTTGGTATTCTCCACAGCCGGCTTGATCTGTTGCATCTGTTGCGGTGTCTGGCGTTGCGGTATCTGACGTTGTGGTTGGGTCGCGCGGGCCGCGGTAGCCGGCGCCGCCACTTTTTCGTTAAAGGCAAACCGGAAGTTCGCATCCGCGCCAAAAGCTGATGCGCCGATCAGCAGTACGCCCTTGTCCCGCAGGCTATTGCACACCCGCTGGATATCATGGGCCTGCCAGAAAGGCACGGCCTCCTGGCAGCGATCAGTTTCCAGGCTATACCAGGCATAGCCATTGCGGATACTGGTCGCCAGCCCTTGAGTCAGGTCGGACAGCACGGTCAGCATAATGGCTTCATCCAGGCCCACCGTATTGGCGAGGGACGGGTACACCAGAATGGGCTTTTCGGGGATCAGCGAACTTTTCATCTCACGTTTTTAACTCTGTTTTCGGGGCGGTACTCTACCATTTAAGCGACACCCGCGCACAGGCGGAACGGCCGTTGAACGGTAGGTTGAGTAAGCGTAGCGCACCACCCAAC
>CALDPK010000199.1 GCA_937911855.1 uncultured Trueperaceae bacterium
GGATGCGGGGGCGTCGGCGCCGGCCGCCGGCGCCGGCCGGGGCGCGGACGGCGAGTCCGCGGGTGGGGGTGTCGGGTCCGGGCTCGGCGCCGGACCCGGTTCGACCGACGCGTCCTCCGGCGACGGCGTGGCCGACTCGGGAGGCGGCGCCGGGACAAGAACCGGCTCCGGGTCCGGTGACGGGTGACGCTCTTCGCTCAGTGCGCTGCATGCTTCGAACAGTTGCTTCGGTTCCATAAAATGCCGCGGAGACGCCGTTGCAGCTCACGCCGTTGCAGTTTTTGACGGTTGATTGACACCCGCCCGGTACCCTCCCCGTGGAAGGAAAACACGAGAAAGTGAAGACTCTGTTTCACTTAAACCCCTGTACCGGAGGTATGCATGACGCATTCGAGCCTTATGAGCGCAATAAAACGCAGACTGCCGCTGATCGCGGCGCTGCTCCTGACCACTACCCTGATTGCCTGCGGAGGTGGAGCCACCGCTCCAACTGACAATAGCGATCCGGTCGTGCAGATAACGTCCCCCAGCTCCAGCGACACGGCTGAGTACCAGCTGACTGGAGTGGCGATGGACAACGTGCAGGTGACGGAAGTCGCCTACACCCTGGGTGGCGCCGAACCGCTGCCACTGGCGATCACAGGCAATACGTTCAGCGCCACGCTGACCCTGGTTGGCGGGGCGAACGCTATCACGGTCACCGCCACGGACGCTGCGGGCAACGAAGGCAGTGATTCAGTAACCGTCGACTACGTCGCTGAACCAGCGGGAGTGACCAGCAGTGACGAAATCGCGGCCCGCGGTGACAGCATCGTCATCAGCGGCAGCAACCTGGGTGCTGCGGGCGAGGTGCTGCTGGGCGACGCGGTCCTCAGCACCGATTCCTGGACCGAGAGCGAGATCACGCTGACAATCCCTGATGACGCACCGGGTGGACCGCAGACAGTGACAGTCCGTACGCCTGGCGGCGACAGCAGTTTCGAGCTGTTCGTCGGGGTCAGCTACGGGCCCGGCACGCTCGATGACCTGGCTGCAGAGGGCCACCCCACAGGCACCGCGGTTCTGCTCTCGGCAGGGGATTACACCCAGGTTGCCACGGAGGTCGAACTCGACAACCTCAGCCTCTACGGGCAGGGTGAGGGCGTGACGACGATCGACACCGGTCCGTTAGGCAACTATCTCGTTCTGCGTGCTGACGCGGATCAGGACATCGTCATCTCTGATCTGACACTCGATACTGGTGCGACATTCATCACGCCGAACACTCCCGGCCCCATCGCGACGGCGAGACCTGCCAAGGCGGCTCTGGCTTCGATGACGGCGGCCCAGGCGGCTGAAAAGCTGCTTCATTCCGCCGTGGAGCTTTACGGTGCCGGGGGTGAGCTGAATACCCAGGCGGGTGGCAGCGGAAGTCTGACGCTGCGGAACCTGACCGTGACTGGGCTTGCAGGCGGGGTAGGCTTCGCAACTGTTGATCCTGATGCCGATGTCGTCTATCCGGGTGCGATTCACGTGGAGAACCTGACGGCAGAAATGTCAAATTCGCTGTTCGGGTTGTACGCAAGCGGGGACGTGGCGGTCCATTCCAGCGAACTCAGCAGTCAGGGGTTCGCCATCCTCAGCTCACGCGGTTCGGTGGAACTGGACGAAACGACAATCTCGGGCCGGGACAACGCGAGCATAGTCTTCGAGGATTCACTGCGAATCGACGGTGCCAAGCTCGAAGCGCACACCGACATGATTCTGGCTCCATTTCAGGTCCTGGCCGGACCGGGGCCCGGCTTGAATCTGCACATTCCGATCGAGATCACCGACAGCATCTTCCAGGTTCACGGCGATGGCAATCTCCAAATCGCGGCTCTGGCCGGTGAGTCGCACGTCCGAGGAAACGAGTTCACGGTAGACGGCTACCTGACCCTGATCACCAGTGGCGGGAGCCTCCTTGTGCATGACAATGCATTCGAACTCGGCGTGTCGGCAGGATCGTCCAGCGACCTGTACCTGGAAGCAGTGGAGTTCAGTTCCCACGTTCAGTTCACCGACAACTCTGTCACTTACCTCACCGCAGGGAGCCTTGTTCTTCGGAACAACTTCGACTTCCTGATTCGCGACAACGACTTCGTCGGCGCTGCAGCCGGCACGGCCATCACCATTGATCATGGTCCGAACGCAGATATGACGGCCGACATCCGGAACAATCTGTTCCGCGACTTCGAACACGCGCTGCAGATCACCCAGACAACTGCCGAGACGCTCGGGTTGACGCTGACAGGTAACCGCTTCGAATTCGAGTTCGATGCGGCAGGCACAGTGGCAACCTTGGAGAACGTGATTCAGGCGGAAATCGACGTCGACGACAACTACTGGAACGGAGAGGAAAATGTGTCCCTCCTCAACAGTTACATAGTCAGGACAGGCGGTACGGATCCAAGCACTATGAGTATCACCAGTGTCTTGACCGACTGATTCAAGCGCAACCTCATGCCGCTGACCGGACACCTGCCCAAGGTGCTTCATCAGCGGCACGGTCTCCTTTGGGCATCCGAAGTTAGAGTCTGTTCTGTCGCGCTTCAGCTCGTGATCCTCACGAAAACTCCGTGGTGATCACGGCAACGCCGGGTGATTTTTGACACCGCTTTGACGCCGCCTGGGTATCCTCCTGGCAGGAGGAAACAACCTGATGAACCGTATCGCCGTATTGCGTGTGCTGCTGGTCAGCTTCGTCCTGTTCTCGGCTGCCAGCGGCAGCGCCCAGGGTTGCACGTCCGAGCAGGAGCCGAATGACACTCCTCCGCAGGCCAATCAGCTTGCCGGCGCAGCCTGCGCGGCAGGCTTCCTCGACTCACAGGATCAGGATGCGTTCGCCTGGACTGTAAGTGAGGAGGATGCACACACCACGTGGCAACTCGAGCTTGAGTCCGTACGCAATCAGCTTACGAACCTGGATGTGTTTCGGGTTGAGTTCACGGAAGATCGCTCGGGGGTGCTCGGCTACGAAAATCTGCTGCAGCTGGCGACACGAGATGGACGGAAGGTCGTCTCAGAACCGCGTTTCTTCGGACCGGGCACGTACATCATCGGTCTGTCAGTCAGTGGCGGCGAAGGCCCTTACACGCTGGCACTGGTGCCGGGCGATCCGATCCGGCATTACCGCAGTGACGAACCGGATCCTGAGGCGGCCCTGGAGGCAGTTGGCGGATTCCTGGAAGTCGGCAACCTGGGAAAGCAACTGTTCATCGACTGGACGGTTCCACCGGAATTGGCCGACCACCTGTGGTATTTCGAGCTGACTTCGGCTGTAGGCGAGACACTCGAGCTGACGTTCATCAGTCCGGATGGCTCCACCCTGACCAGCCTGACCGCCGATGACGGTACAGCGAGCATCAGCAGCCTCGGGGTCGAAGCCGGCACGTACCGGCTGGAGCTCAGCTCGGCAAGCGGCAACCGCGCCCCCTTCAGCCTGTTCGCAGCCCATCAGGGTGTCGCCACTTCCGGCCAGGAGATAGAACCCAACAATTCGCCGAGTGAAGCGAACGCTCTGCATCCCGGCGTGGAACTGAGCGGAACACTGTCTGCTGGCGGTGACATCGATTACTACCGTTTCGTTGTCACTGACGAGCACTCAGACCGCCTGCTTGAGCTGGAGACCGGAACAGACGAGACCCTGGAAATATGCCTGCTTGATGCCTGGAATGATTCACTGCAGTGCCGGGAACAGGGCCGCTTGCCGGACCTGCAGCTGACTTCCGGTGAGTACGGACTGCGGGTCTCTACCTGGAACCGCGAGGTTGATGTGAGTTACACGCTGCTCCTGCGCGATGCAGGCCAGCCTGATCCTGTGCGTCCTACCGAGCCGAACGACCGCATCGACCTTGCCTTTCCGCTGCCCGAGAGCCTTGGTGTACGCGGGGAACTGTACGGCGAAGAATCAGACTATCTGAGCGTTGAGCTGACGGGCGAGCCGCAACTGTGGCGCGTGCAGGTGAACGGCGC
>CALDPK010000200.1 GCA_937911855.1 uncultured Trueperaceae bacterium
ACCGCCATGGTGTTCCAGTCGTACGCGATCTTCCCGCACCTCAACGTCTTCGAGAACGTAGCGTTCGGCCTGAAACTGCAGCGCCTGCCCAACCGGGACGTCAAGGAACGCGTCGAACGCGTGCTCGACATCACCGGCCTGGCTGGTTACGCCAGGCGCTCACCCAATCAGCTGTCGGGCGGCCAGCAGCAGCGTGTCGCACTCGCCCGCTGCATCGTCATGGAACCCAGACTGCTGCTGTTCGACGAACCCCTCTCAAACCTGGACGCGAAACTGCGGGAACAGATGCGGGTCGAGATACGTGAACTGCAGCAGCGTCTTGGCATCACCACCGTCTACGTCACCCATGACCAGGTCGAGGCCATGGGCATCTCCGACGTCGTGGTCGTCATGAACAGCGGCGAGATCATGCAGATCGGCAGCCCCGAGGACATTTACGCCAGGCCCGCCAACCGCTTCGTCGCCGACTTCATAGGCAAGGCCAACTTCGTCCCCGGCACGGTCATTGACCCACAGCGCGTAAAGGTCGGTGACGCCGAGCTGAGCGTGCAGCCGCACGACATCGAACCGGGTGCGGCAGTTCAGGTCATGATCCGTCCGGAAGCCGCTGTTCTGAGCCGCGAACCAGGCCAGTTCACGGGCACCGTCCAGCGGGCGATGTTCCTGGGAAGCGTCCTTGAGTGCGTCGTGGATGTAGCCGGTGTCGGCGAGCTGCTGATCGATCTGCCCAACCCAGTGGCCTTCGGGCGGATAGAAGTAGGCGAGGAGCTGGGTGTCACGCCGGTGCCTGGCCTGCCAGCTGCGATCAGGGACTGAAGCGCAGGGTGGCCAGATTCGGAAAAGAGCTAGGGAGTGAGGCGGGCATCAAACAGAAAAGGCCTCGCTTTACCGAACCTGACCAGCGGCCAGTCGGCGTGCCCGGGAGCCAGCAGCAGGTTACTTTCTTCCGGAACCACGGCACTGGGCACCTTTAGAGCGAGGCTGGCCCGTTCAGTCAGCCAGGCGTCGCCGACAGCCTGGCTGACCGTGAAATCTGACCGGTCGTTCCAGCCTGGTCTGAGGGCCGCCTCGTCCAGTGTCAGAATCAGTTCATCCGGAATTGTGACCTCGATGATCAGGTAGTGTTCATCCAGCAATTCAGGTCGTGGGGCATGAACCAGGGTTTCGAGTGCGGCCAGGGAACGGTGCTCACTCAGGTAAACAACTGTCTGGCCGCGGCTGTTCCAGCGACCCCCGGTCAGCCGGCTGCCTTCGCCGGAGAACGCATTCTCAAGCGGCTGGGCATGCCGACGCTTCGTCAGGCGGTATGCCTTCAGCCGTAAACTCCGAATTCGATACGCAGAAGCAAATCTTCCACCTGCCTGGCGCCCGCCTCGTTGCGGATGGTCTCCAGAGGCGTCCTGCCATCAAGTGCCCGGGCTGGTTGAGTCATCCAGGTTCTGCCCGCCGTATCGCTGCCCATCACGTCGGCAGCGAGGCCGTAAAGCTGTACCAGCCGGTAGAAGCGGTCGCTTTCCTCAGGCAGCAGACGACCCTGCTCACGGCGCCTGTCGAAAGTCCGCTTACTGATACGGAGCGCATCCAGTACGGCGTGCTTGTCCTGATCCTGGATGAAAGAGGCGAGCGCATTGAAGGGCAAGCCGGCTTCTATGTGCTCGGAAGCGACGGTGGGCTGCCAGGTGTCGCCGAACACTGAATCCATCAGCTCTTTCCCTGGCTGGCTTTCATGTGCGTTGATGGTTGGTGACCAATTCACCGGGTACCCCTTTCTGGTAGTTTAATCATACCATAATGGCGAGCCTCCGCCAGCGCCCTTCAGCAGATGGCGCTTGGATACCCGGCTTGATCCCCGCTGTAAGAGCCCCGTAAGACGCCTGCGACTAGGCTTATGCCTGTATGAGAGGTAGAAATGTCTAAAAATTCGGAAGGAGTTCAAATGAATCAGCCCCTTTTCCGATTCAGGCGTGGCCGACGCAGTTTCTACCTGCTGGCAGTCGTAGCGCTTGGAGTCCTCCTGGCTGGCTGTGCCAACCTGGCTGCAAGGCCAGAACAAACCGCAGTTCAGCGTGACGGCCCTGCCTACGTTGTAACCGTCGACCTCACCGAAGGTAATACCCGCAGCAGCGTAGCGGACAGCCTCGGCGGCGAAGTCATCGTCTGGCAGGACAGCGCTTATTCGCTCGACGGCGATTACCTGCCTGGTTACGCCATCATCGGCGTAGACACCGCACCACTGGGTACCATGGGTGCCGGCACTGGCCGCGTACTCGAACAGAACCAGGGCATGCTCCTGGGCGGCGGCGAGATGGCACGCATGAACGGGCGCTCCAGCCTCTGGGCCGGTGGCCGCTCAAGCCTCTGGGCCGGCGGACGCTCGAGCCTGTGGGCCGGCGGACGTTCCAGCCTCTGGGCTGGCGGTCGCTCCAGCCTGTGGGCCGGTGGCGAGTACACCTGGATGCCCGAGAACACCGCCATCTGGCAGCAGATCCGCCTCGAGCAGGGTCACTACCTCGCCCGCAACCTGGGTGAAGGCGTAATGGTGGCAGTTCTTGATACCGGCGTGGACCTGCAGCACCCCGCGATCGTCGCCTCACTCGCAGATGAATCCCTGTGGTGGGACTTCTACGACGGTGACGCCGTTCCGCAGGAAGAAGGCTCGTACGGCCACAGTGGCTACGGCCACGGCACCAACGTCGCCGGTATCATCCGCCAGATCGCCCCGCTCGCAACCATCCTGCCGATCCGTGTCCTTGGACCCGACGGCGGCGGCGACGTCGACTCAGTTGTCGCAGCGATTCACCATGCCGTTGACAGCGGCGCGGACGTCATCAACCTCTCCCTTGGCAGCAGCGTTCAGATCGAAGCGCTCGAGCGCGCGATAAGGTCTGCCACTGCACGCGGCGTGTACGTGACCGCTTCCACCGGCAACACCGGTGACAACAACGTGAGCTTCCCGGCGTCGATCGCCGACCGCGAGCGCTACATGCTCAGTGTCACCAGCGTCGACCTGAACGACAACAAGTCCTCATTCGCAACCTACGGCAAGAAGATCGAACTCGCCGCTCCCGGTGAGAACGTCTACGGACCGGCACCCGAGATGCGCATGGCCGCCTGGTCCGGTACCTCAATGGCCGCCCCCATGGCAGCAGGCGCACTGGCGCTCGCCCTGGGCGAGAGCGACGACCTGTGGCGTGACCACATGCACCTGGCTGACGAGCTTTACCGCCAGGGCGTCAACATCTACAGCAATCACACCAACCGCGAGTACCGGAACGCAGTAGGTAACGGTCGTCTCGACCTGGAGTCCTACCTCACCCGCGTACTCAAGAAGTAACAGCAGACTGCAGACGCGGATTCGGGGGAATGAGATGCTTGGTCAAAGTGATTCAACGATGAATGACCTCAGTGCCAAGCTCGCACTGGCCGAGCATCTCCTCGATACCGATCCTGTGACCGCAGCCGATCACGCTCAGGCGTGCCTCGCTTCGAAGGACAACGATCTGAGCGCCCGGGCCGCGTACGTAGCGGGATCAGCAAGTCATCAACTGGGACACCTCGAGGAAGCAGTACCGCTCCTGGCTCAGGCCAGGAGCGGATTCCTCGCCCTGAAACAGCCCGACAGCGTGCTGCGGGCAACCATCAGCCTGGGTCGCGTGAGCCGGGATCTGGGCAGGTTCGAGGACGCCAGCACTCACTTCACTGAAGCGTTCCGCCTGGCTCAGGCTCAGGGTGACGAGCACTCACAGGTCGATGCCCTGAACCTGCAGGCAAGCGTACTCAGCGCCCGCGGCGACGAGAAGCGCGCCCTGGAATTCCTGGACCGCGCCCTCGTCATCGCCGCCCGACTCAACGACCACAGGAAGCAAGCCAACCTGCGCAACAACATGGGTGAACTGCTGCGTCTGCAGGGTAACTACCCGGATGCGCTTGAGCACCTGATGGCTGCGCACGACCTGTATCAGGAGACCCCCGGTACTGACCGGGGTTCCACCACGAACCTGGTGGCCCTCGGGCACCTGTATCAGGACATGGGTAAGCCGACTGCGGCACGGGAGTTCTTCGAGCAGGCCCGGCAGGCTGGCAGGGAATCGCAGGATCCGCTCATCGAAGCGGTCGCACTCAACAACATCGCAAACACCGAACTGGAACAGGAGAACTGGAACGCCGCCCTGGAACTGTTCCAGGAGGCACTCGACATCGCCAGGCAAGCCGGTGTACCCCAGTACGAGATCGATAACCTCGACGGACTGGGCCAGGCCTACGTCGCGCTGGGTGACCACCTTCAGGCCGCCGAGGTGCACAAGACGGCGCTCACGATCGCCACCAGCATCGGTGACCGCGAAGGCGAACTCGACGCGCTCGTGAACCTGGGCAAGGACTACATGGTGGTGGACCGACTGCCGGACGCACTGCAGTCGCTGACCTCAGCCCTGACACTCGCCGAGCAGATGAAGTACAAGTCCCGGGTGTTCCAGATTCACGACCTGCTGTCGACCGCCCATGAGCAGAACGGCGATACCGGGCAGGCACTGTTTCACGCCCGTGCGTATCACGAAACAGAGAAGTTCGTCTTCAACGAAGAGGGAGCTGAGCGCACGCGCCAGCTGTCCATCAAGTTCGAGGTTGAACGCGCACGGCACGAAGCCGAAGAGTACCGGCTCCGCACCGAGATCATGCAGCAGGCCCGGGACGAAGCTGAAGCCAGGGTCCGCGAGCGCACCAGGGAACTGGAAGAAGCGCAGCTTGAGATCGTCACCCGCCTGGCAGTTGCCGCGGAGTACCGCGACGACCACACCGGCACCCACACCCGCCGTGTCGGCCGCAACGCAGCAGCTATCGGCTACGCCATGGGCTTCCCCGAACAGGACCTGGAAGAGCTGTTCACGGCAGCTCGCCTGCATGATGTCGGAAAGATCGGCATTCCTGATGCAGTGCTGCTCAAGTCGGGCCGGCTCGATGATGACGAGATGGACCTGATGCGCACGCACGCGCTCATAGGGGCCAAGATCCTGTCCGCAGGAGGATCCAGGCTGCTGCACCTGGCTGAAGCCATCAGCCTTTACCATCACGAACGCTGGGACGGCAGGGGTTACCCGCACGGCCTGTCCGGCGAGAGCATCCCCATACCCGCCCGCCTGGTAGCAGTCAGCGACGTGCTGGACGCGCTGTGCCACGCACGGCCGTACAAGCCCGCCTGGCCCGTATCAGAAGCATTGGCAGAAATAACGAGTCAGAGCGGCAAACAGTTCGACCCCGAAGTTGTCGAAGCCTGCGTAGCTGTTTTCAGCGGCCCGGACTGCCTGTCACCAACGGACGATCCCGGCGACTGGGCCACGCTGCTTGAGGCGCTCAAGACTCTGGGAGCCGACCGCGGTTTTCCTTCCGTGAGACGCAACAGCGCCTGGTGAGCAATACTTCCCGCGCCTTGTGAAGGCAGACTCGAATGCCTACAATGCCGCATGGATACCAAGAACAAAGCACTCGAACTGAAAAGACTGCATGAAGCAGCGGAGATACTCCGCGTCGTCAACGTGTGGGACGCGATCACCACCAAAGTCGTCTCAGCCCTGCCACAGACCAAAGCAATCGCCACAGCCGGCCACTCCATAGCCGCTTCCCACGGCTACAAGGACGGGCACATCCCACTCGAAGTTGCCCTGGACGCACTCGAGCGCATAGTGAACGCCACTGACCTGCCGGTCTCAGCTGACCTGGATGCCGGGTTCGGCAATGCCGGCGAGACCACCCGCAAGGCCATCGCCATCGGCATCGTAGGTGCCAACATCGAGGACCGCCTGAAACCCACCGCCGAATTCGCCCGTGATGTCGAGGCGATCATGGCCGCCGGTGAAGCCGAAGGAGTGGCTTTCCAGCTGAACGCCCGGACGGACGCGGTCGTAAAGGGCGGAGACCGCCCCATGTCAGAGAAACTGGACGACGCCATCGAACGTGGCCGCGCGTACCTGGAAGCCGGCGCCAGCCTGATCTTCGTGCCCGGTAAACTGGACCGCGAAGCAACCGAACGGCTCGTTGAGGGCATCGGCCACAACAAGGTCAGCGTCATCGGATTCCCTGGGACGCTCAAAGCGAAAGAGTACGAGGAGCTTGGCGTAGCGCGCATCTCGTACGGGCCACTCACCCAGAATCGCGCCCTGAATGCCTACCGGGAACTGGCGAACCAGCTGTACGCTGACGGCACCGTTCCGGCGGAGGAGACGCTCAACTGATCTGAGGAGTGGCGGGTCAGGGCGCAGAACATCTGCGACAGCCCATAAGTTTTCGCCCGCTACAATCAGTTGTCCGGCCAGGTACGGCGGACTGGCGGGCGCTTCCCGAATGGCCTCGCACCCAGGCATTGCTGCCCGATCTGGCCGGTCCAGGTGGGTGCTCGTCGCTACTGAGCGTTGATTGCCGTAGATGTGTCAGGGCAGAGACGCCCGTGGGCGCGGAATCGCCATGACGCGATGTGTAACGGCGGCCATCAACATCCGCACCTATTTCGTATTACGATATTGGCATGGCTGAGCGTGAGACCATACGAGGTGTTCCTGTCACTGAGGAGCAGATTGCTGAGTGGGCTGCTGAGGCAGAAGCCGGCTACGATGTTGCGGCGCTGAAGAGGCGTGGCCGTGGTCGCCCCGGCCGTGGGGCCGAGCCTTCACAGGTGATTGCGCTTCGCCTCACCCAAAGTGAGCTTGAAGTAGTGGATGCTCGGGCTGAACTTGCCGGCAAGAC
>CALDPK010000201.1 GCA_937911855.1 uncultured Trueperaceae bacterium
CGACCTCTGGCTTGCCGCCTTCCAGAAGCATCACCGGTTCACCCAGCTGCGCTTCGATCATCTGCGCCAGTTCCCGGCGGTCCATCACGTCAGGCAGGCGGCCTTTCACGCCGACGGGCCTGCCGCTGAACTCGCCGAAGTCCTCGAGATCGAGCATCCCCAGCCGGCGTGCGAAACCCCAGTTGTTGCCGACCTCGCGGTGGGCGTCCAGCGGGATGTGCGCGGCGTACAGGCTCAGGCCGTGGTCGAGGAGGAACTTGACCCGGCGGCCGTGCGCGCCGGTTACCGCTTTCGGCTGTCCCCAGAACAGTCCGTGGTGGACTATCAGCATCTGTGCGCCCATGGCAACAGCCTGTTCGAATGTCGACATGCTGCTGTCGACAGCAACAGCAACCGTGGTTACCTCACCCGCACCCTCGACCTGCAGGCCGTTGAGTGACGGGTCGGAATAATCCGCAATCATGAGGTAATCGTTCAGCCACTTGACCAGATCATCTCGGTTCATATCGAAGCCAGCCTACAACGGGGGCTTCCGGCGGGTGCTTCGGCGGTCCTTGGCGCCCTGGGCACCGTGCTAGAATTCTGGCGGCTCCCGGGACGTCCGGGTGGCCTTACAGATTCCCTGGAACCAGGAGCCAAATGCAGAAACAGGAACTGAAATACGAGGGCAAGGCCAAACGGGTCTGGGCCACCACCGACCCGTACCTGAACCTCATTGAATTCAAGGACGACGCCACTGCGTTCAACGCGCAGAAGCGCGGAACGATCCGTGACAAGGGCGCGCTCAACAACGCCATAACCGCGAAGCTGTACCCGCTGCTGACTGAAGCCGGCGTCAGCAATCATTTCGTGAAGCTGGTGTCCGAAACAGAGCAGCTGGTGCACGACGTGGAGATAATTCCGGTCGAAGTCATCGTCCGCAACCGGGTTGCCGGCGGCCTCGCCGAGCGGCTGGGCCTTGAAGAAGGAACCGGCCTGCTGTCCCCGATAATCGAGTACTGCTACAAGTCCGACGCCCTGGGCGATCCCCTTGTCAGCGACAGCACCCCCGTCGCAGTCGGCTGGGCCAGTGCAGGCGAGCTGGCCGCAATGAACAGGCTGGCTGGCGCTGCCAACACCTTCCTGCTCGGTTTCTTCGCTGAGCGTGGCATCGAACTGATCGACATCAAGTTCGAGTTCGGCCGCCTTGAGAACGGCGAAGTGATCCTGGCTGACGAGATAAGCCCCGACACCTGCAGGCTCTGGGACGCAACAACCGGTGAACGCCTGGACAAGGACCGTTTCCGCCGCGACCTGGGTGGCGTCGAGGACGCCTACCGCTACATCTTCGAAAAGGTGCATTCATGAACTTCGTCGCCACAGTAAACGTATCGCTCAAAAGCTCGATCCTTGACCCGCAGGGCAGGACCATCCTGCGCAGCCTTGGCAACCTCGGTTACGACACGGTGACGGGCGTTCGCGCCGGCAAGCAGTTCCGGGTCGAGATGCAGGGCGAGCGGGCCGAAGTGGAATCACAGCTCGAGGCGCTCGCTCAGGAAGTGCTCTCCAATCCGGTCATCGAGACCGTGGACTGGGAACTGGCCGAGGTGCCGGCGTGACCCTGATTCGGGGCGCAGGGAGTACTTCATGAAAGCGGCAGTGATCGTTTTCCCCGGCTCCAACAGTGACAACGACGCCGTCATCGGCCTCGAGGACGCCGGTTACGACGCGCACGCAGTCTGGTACACGGAAACCGGGCTGGACGGCTTCGACCTCATCGTGCTGCCGGGCGGCTTCAGTTACGGCGATCACCTGCGCAGCGGCGCCATCGCAGCGCGCAGCAAGGTGATGGAGTCAGTGGCCAGGGCAGCCGGGCGGGGCGTGCCGGTACTCGGCATCTGCAATGGATTCCAGATGCTCACCGAAGCAGGCCTGCTTCCCGGCGCCCTGCTCCGCAACCAGAACCTGCATTTCGTGTGCCGCACCGTGCAGGTAACGGTTGAATCCACAGCCACCCCGTTCACGCATGAACTCGAAGGCGGCAGCACGCTGGCGCTGCCGGTAGCCCACGGTGAGGGCCGCTATTACGCTGACGCAGAAACCCTTGCCGAACTTGAAGACCAGGGCCGCGTCATCTTCCGCTACGCAGACGGCACGAACCCCAACGGGAGCCTGAATGACATCGCCGGCATCAGCAACGCAGCCGGCAACGTGGTCGGTCTCATGCCGCACCCCGAACGTGCCATTGCTGACCTGCTCGGCAGCAGCGACGGTCTGGCATTCCTGCAGGGACCGCTCCGGATGGAGGCCGCACAATGAGCAGCCTCATGGACCGCGCCGGCGAATTCGGCCTGACCGTCGCCGAACTGACCGAGGCCGAACGCCGCGAAGGCCGTGCACTGGGTGAACTCGAAGCAGCTGTCCTGGGCGCCATGTGGTCAGAGCACTGCAGCTACAAGAACAGCCGCCCGCTGCTGCGCAACTTCCCCGTCACCGGGCCGCAGGTGCTGCAGGGACCGGGCGAGAACGCCGGCGTGGTCGACATCGGCGAAGGTTACGGCGTGGCTTTCAAGGTGGAGAGCCACAATCACCCCTCGGCGGTCGAACCCGTGCAGGGCGCAGCCACCGGGGTCGGCGGGATCCTGCGGGACATCTTCGCCATGGGTGCCAGGCCGTTCGCAGTGCTCAACAGCCTGCGCTTCGGCGAGCTTGACAGGCAACGCTCCCGCTTCCTGCTCGAGGGCGTCGTCGAAGGCATCGCCCATTACGGCAACGCCATCGGCGTGCCGACTGTCGGCGGCGAGATCACCTTCCACGACAGCTTCAGCGAGAACCCGCTCGTGAACGTCATGGCACTGGGCCTGATGCGCCACGAAGACCTGGCCAGCGGCACCATGGGCGAGGTCGGCAACCGGGTCATCTACGTCGGCAGCAAGACCGGCCGCGATGGCACGGGTGGAGCAGTGTTCTCCAGTGCGGAGCTGACTGACGTGAGCGCCGAGGACCGCCCCGCAGTCCAGGTCGGTGACCCGTTCCTGGAGAAACTGCTGCTGGAAGCGACCCTCGAAGCCATCGAGGCGGGACTCGTGGCCGGCGTCCAGGACATGGGCGCAGCCGGCCTGCTTTCCAGCACCAGCGAGATGGCCCACCGGGCCGGGCTCGGCGTGGACCTGCACCTGGACCTGGTCCCGACCCGCGAAGACGGGATGCAGCCGTGGGAACTCGTGCTGTCCGAAAGCCAGGAACGCATGATCCTCATTCCTAAACCCGGCAGGGAAGATGAACTGTTCGCACTGCTCGAGAAATGGGAACTGGACGTGGCAGACATCGGTGAGGTGGCGGATCACGGCCGATACCGCCTGTACTGGCACGGCGAGCTGCAGTGCGACGTTGACGTGGCACTGCTCAACGAGGCACCGACGCATGTGCGCGAAGGTGTCGAAGACCCGGCCATCACTGCCCTGCGCAACCAGGACGTGAGCGGACTGCCCGAGCCGGACGATTACTCGCAGGTGCTGCTGCAGCTGCTGGCCCGGCCCACCATTGCCAGCAAGCGTGCCGTCTATGAGCGCTTCGACCACCAGGTGATGACCAACACGGTTGTCCTGCCCGGCCAGGCCGACGCAGCGGTGCTGCGCGTCCGCGGCACCGACCTGGGCGTGGCGGCTGCTATCGACTGCAACCCCCGCTACGTGCACCTGGACCCGTACGAGGGTGCCGCCGGTGCCGTGTCCGAAGCGGCCCGCAACCTGGCCTGCGTGGGCGCGACCCCGCTGGCACTCACCAACAACCTGAACTTCGGCAACCCCGAAGACCCGGGCGTCTACTTCCAGATGCAGCGGGCGGTGGAAGGCATCACCGACGCCGCCCTGGCACTGAACACCCCGGTCACCGGCGGCAACGTCAGCCTGAACAACCAGTACCTGGCGGAAGGCCGTACCGTGGCCATCCACCCGACGCCGACGATCGGGATGGTGGGCGTGCTGCCCGACGTGGAGCAGCGTGCCACCATGATGTTCCCTGACGGCCCTGCAGGCGTGTACCTGCTGGGCAAAAGCCGGGCAACCCTGGGCGGAAGTGAGTACCTGGCAGCCGTGCATGGCATGGAGGCCGGCCAGCCACCTCAGACCGATCTCACCCTGGAAGCTAAGACGATCGAAGCGATCCTGGCCCTGATCCGCAGCGGCCTCACCGCAACGGCCCACGACCTGTCCGACGGCGGCCTCGCCGTGGGCCTGGCCGAGCTGGCCATCGCCAATGGCACCGGCATTCAGATAGCCACTGACAGCCTGCCCGCAGGCATCAGCACCAGCCTGTTCGGCGAGAGCCATGGGCTGATCCTGACGGCGATAGGCAACAGCCGCCGCGCGGAAGCAGAGGAACTGCTCGACCGGCTCGGCGTCTGGTGGGAACGCCTGGGCGAGGTGGGCGGCACTGAACTGACCATCGACATGGACGGCGACCGGCACGTCCAGGCAGCGGTAAGCGAGCTTGAGGAAGCATGGGAGGGAACCATCAGGGACGCACTGAACGGAACGTGGAGCAGCAATGACTGACCGGGCAGTTTCATCAATCGCAATCCTGGACTGCGGCGGACAGTACACGAAGGTGATCGACCGCCGCATCCGCGAGCTGTCGGTGCACAGCGAGATACTGCCGCTCGACACTTCACCCGCCAGGCTGCAGGAGTTCGATGCCGTCATACTGTCCGGCGGACCTGAAAGCGTGTACGGAGACGCGGCACCCGCGTTCGACCAAGAACTGCTCGACTCCGGCAAGCCGACCCTCGGCATCTGCTACGGCATGCAACTGCTCGTACACCATTTCGGGGGCAAGGTTGCCGCCAGCAGCCTCGCCGAGTACGGCGTGGAGGACATCCAGGTCGACGCGGGCTCGAAGCTGTTCAGCGGGCTCGAAGAAACGCAGCGGGTGTTGATGAGCCATGGCGATTCCGTCCAGGACATCCCCGAAGGATTCCGGGTCGTGGCCCGCTCGGCGAACGCCATCGCGGCCATCGAGGATGCCGGGCGCCGGATCTATGGCGTGCAGTTCCATCCCGAGGTCGACCTGAGCGAGAACGGCCAGCAGATGCTTCAGAACTTCATCACGGAGATCGCGGGGCTCACGCGCAACTACCGGCTGGAAGACCGCATCGAAACCGCCATCGCCAACATCCGCAGCCAGGTCGGCTCCAACCCGGTGATGGCGCTGGTGAGCGGCGGCGTGGATTCTGCCGTCACAGCGGCGCTGCTGCTCAAGGCGCTGCCGGCCGAACAGGTGCACGCGCTGCACGTGGATACCGGCTTCATGCGCAAGAACGAGAGCCACGCGGTCGTCAGCGAGCTGCGCGCCATGGGCCTGACCAACCTGCGGCACGTGCACGTGGCGGACAGGTTCCTGAACGACCAGGTCCGCGGCTCGGATGGCACGCTCATCGGGCCATTGAGCACGCTGCATGACCCCGAACTGAAACGCGAGCTGGTCGGCAACCTGTTCATGGAAGTGCTGCGCGACGAGCTCGAGGCGATGGACCTGGATTTCGATTCGACCATCTTCGCCCAAGGCACCCTGCGTCCCGACCTGATCGAGAGCGGCAACCCTGACGTCAGCAAAAGTGCCCACAGCATCAAGACGCACCACAACGACGTGCCCATAGTGCGCGCGGCCCGCGAGCAGGGGCGCGTCGTAGAGACGAACGCCGACTGGCACAAGGACGAGGTCCGCCAGGTGGCCCGCGACCTGGGCCTGAGCGAAGGCATAGCTGGCCGGCAGCCATTCCCCGGGCCTGGTCTGGTATTGCGCATCATCACCTGGGACGGTACGGACGACGTGCCGGTGGATCTGGACGAACGGGTGCGCGCCAGCGTGAGCGGAGTCAGACTGGCGGGTGTCCGCACCCTGCCGTTCCGCACGGTGGGCGTTCAGGGCGATCACCGCAGTTACCGGTTCCTGACCCTGCTGGCCGCGGATGACCTGCGTCAGCCCGGACTCAACCGCATCGGTCAGCAGATCGCCGGCGGTTTCAGTGAGATAAACCGGGTGGCGCTGTCGCTGGCTTCCAGGGTGGCCCCGGGTGAACTGGTTCCCAGGGCCAGCACCATCGACGCCGACCAGGTGAAGCTGCTGCAGGAACTCGACGCCCACGCACGCACTGAACTCGCCGACCTGCCGTCAAGTCAGCTGTTCGGCCTGCTGCTGCCGCTCGGCACTGAACCGGGGCGCTTCACCCTGGCGCTGCGCAGCATCATCACCAGCGATTACATGACCGGCCGGCACGCCCATCTGGGAACCGACCTGCCGGTTGAGCGGCTCACGGCCTGGGCTGATTCGGTCATCGGTCTGTTCCGTGAGGTGGACGCGGTCATATACGACATAACCGGCAAGCCCCCAGGCACGGTTGAATGGCAGTAACTGACTGCTTCCGGGTGGGTCAGCACGCGGCTGACCCACGCGTCTGAGCGCAGTCTGCCGGCCAATGTCAGCTGGCACTTGACATGCTGCCTCATAAGGGCCTATACTTCTTTTTGCGCTTGCGAGAGGTGAGCGGCCAGCGGAAAGGCCAATAAAGCCGTTCCAGACGATGAAAGTCGTTGAGCCGACACCAGCAGGCGGGATCCTTGAAAATCCATTTGCAAGAACCGATTGATTCCTTATTCGTATATAAGTCAGCGGCCCGCTTTCGGGCAGGCCGGTTGGCAGTTTTACCAGATTTGCCCTTTGGGCAATTGTTTTGGAGAGTTTGATCCTGGCTCAGGATGAACGCTGGCAGTGTGCCTTAGACATGCAAGTCGGACGGGGGTTTTCTTGTTTGATCCTTTCGGGGTGATGACTTGATTACTCTAGTGGCGTACGGGTGAGTAACACGTGGGTGACCTGCCCTCAAGTGGGGGATAACTCTGGGAAACTGGGGCTAATCCCGCATGTGCTGGCCTTCTTTTGGGGGGTTAGTAAAGGAACTTTGTTTCGCTTGGGGATGGGCCCGCGGCCTATCAGCTTGTTGGTGTGGTAATGGCGCACCAAGGCTATGACAGGTAGCCGGCCTGAGAGGGTGTTCGGCCACAGGGGCACTGAGATACGGGCCCCACTCCTACGGGAGGCAGCAGTTAGGAATTTTCGACAATGGGGGGAACCCTGATCGAGCGACACTGCGTGAGGGATGAAGGCCTTAGGGTTGTAAACTTCTAATAGAGGGACGATGGTGACGGTACCTCTTGATTAGCACCGGCTAACTCCGTGCCAGCAGCCGCGGTAATACGGAGGGTGCGAGCGTTA
>CALDPK010000202.1 GCA_937911855.1 uncultured Trueperaceae bacterium
ACCGACAATGTGGGGGATCTGGCCGATGACGGAAATAATTCGATCGGTGTTGACGGAAGAGCGGTTTTTGCGCCGAAACTGGGATCAACCCAGTTGCATCTTGCTGCGTCTGCCCATTGGCGTGATCTTGGCGACACGATCGACAGCACGCGCTATCGCCAGCGCCCACTCATTCACAGCACCGATATCCGCTTCATCGACACAGGCAATATTCAGGACGCCAAGAGCGAAAAAAGTTACGGTCTTGAAGCCCTAGCCATAGCCGGGCGCTTCCATGTCACGGGGGAAGCGCATTGGCTCAAGCTTTCACGCGGTCTTGCTCCGAACCCCGGGTTCTTCGGGGCTTATGGCGAAGTCGGCTATTTCCTCACCGATGACAGCTATGGCTATCGCTCCGGCACTTTACGGAAGCCCAAGCTGTCCAAACCTGTCGGAAAAGGCGGCATAGGCGCGGTCGCATTGTCGCTGCGTTATGATTATCTGGACCTCACAGATCAATCGGCGGGCATTATCGGGGGCAAACAAAATGGCATCATCGCCGGTGTTTCATGGTGGCCAGTCGAAAACCTGCGCTTCCTGCTCAACTATGCCCATCTCGAATATGATGATGCCAGCATAGCTGCCGGAACGGGCCGCAACTATTCGGTAGATTCGATTGGAGGCCGCTTTCAGGTCAGCTTTTAACAGACACGCAGAAGGTTGAACTTACCCTCACGAGTTCACAACCTCACTCGCGTCGGGCACCGCATGGCACATGAAGCACGCGCGCACAGATATCCCCTTTGGTAACTGAAGCGTCTGCTATTCCTGCTATGTGGTGCTCATCGCGTGATGCGTCCGAAAAGACGCACGACAAACGGCTTCTACAGAACCATCTGTAAAAACCGAAATATCCGCCATTGTATGAAAATGGTCGGGGAGACAGGATTCGAACCTGCGACCCCCTGGTCCCAAACCAGGTGCGCTACCAGACTGCGCCACGCCCCGATGTGCAAGGCAAAGGAGAGTATAGCCGAGCGGCCGCGCGCCGCGCAAGCGAATCGGGGCAACAGGGCAGACGGGGATCACTTTCCGGCTGAAGCACCCGCCTCGAGGCTCGCCCTGAGCAGTGCCATCACGTCAGCGATCTCCTCGCCGTCATCGTCGTCCGCTTCCTCGTCTTTCAGCTCATGCACGTCCTCGCTCTTCTTCAGCTTCTTCTTCGCGAGCTTCTCGAGTTCCTGCGCTTCGACGTCGACGAGGACATCGGTTTCCAGCTCCTTGACGGTCAGCTTCTTCATTGCCGCCTCGAGCTTCTCGATGTCATCGATGTCAGCGGTTTCCGGTTCGGGCAGTCCCACGTCGTCCTTCGAGCGGATCTCGTCCGGGTAACGCAGGGTCAGGGCGCGCAGCGTGCCGCCTGAGGACACGATGGCCAGCTGGTAGGCGCGTTCGCGCAGCACGAACCTGGCGATGCCGGCCCGGCCGCTGTCGGCCATGCTGGCTACCAGCAGGCGGTACGCCGGCAGCGCGTCCTTGAGCGGCACGAGCAGGTAAGTGTTGTCGACCAGCAGCGGGTCTATCTGCCCGACCGGTACGAAGATGTCCAGGTCAATCGTCCGTGAATGCTCCGGGTCCAGCTCGTCGAGCTCCTCGTCCTCGATGACCACGAAGTTGCCGTCGTCCAGTTCGTAACCGCGCACGATGTCGTCCTGGTTGAGCAGTTTGCCGGTCTGTTCACTGTAGTAGCGGCGGTTGAGTGGCGTGCCATCCGGCCCGATCATCCGCAGGCTGCTGCCGCTGCGCCGCACGGTGGAATGTAGTTCCACCGGCAGGGTGACGAGCCCGAAAGCCAGCGTGCCTGACCAGACGGGCCTGCGGCCGCTTTCCAGCGCGGGCGGGTTCTTCTTCTTCGTGCTCCTGCTGCGCCGCTTCTTCTCAGGCATTGGCCTCATCCCGTTTCAGGCTCTGCTCAAGTGCTTTTGACAGGTCCGCTGCGACCGGGGGTTCTTCGGCTTTCCTGGGCTTCGCGACCTTGCCTTCTTTCTTGCGGTCGATGAGCTCGAGGACGCTTTCGCGGTACTCGTCCACAAGCGATTCGGGTTCGAAGTCACCGGAGAGCATCTCGATCAGCTGCCGCGCCATCGCGAGCTGCTTCTGCTCGAGTTCGCTGTCATCGCGCAGGTCGGCGGCGTCGAGTGGCAGCACCTCGTCTTTGGTTCGCAGGGTAAGCAGCATGGGCACCCCGTCGTGCAGGCGCAGCGCACCGTAGTAGAGCTTGTTGCGCATCACCCAGCGGGCCACTCCGGTGAGTTCCGTCCTGGCCAGTGCGGCAGTCAGGGCGGACCACGCCTCGGGGTCATCGTCCGGACCCAGGTAGTAGGGACGGTCAAACCACCTGTAATCGATGGCCTCAGCCTCCACGAACGACAGGAGTGAGATGTCCCGGGAAGGTTCTGGCCGCACGGACTCGAGTTCCTCCTCCTGCAGCGCCACCAGCTGCCGGCTGGCGACGTAGCCGCGGCCTGCCTCGCCGTACTCGGTCACGGTCTCCTTTTCGGGATTGACGAGAACCTGCTTGACCGGCGTGTTGTCGTCGCGGCTGAGAAGCCTGAAGGAGACCCGCTGCTTCTCGAGCGCCGAGTACAGCTTCACTGGGATCCCCTCGCCCAGGTCGATCACGCCTTTCCAGATGGCCCGGGCACTCATGGCTCCACCACCTTCTGCAGTGACACGCGGGCGTCGTCGAATCCTTCCCACGCATCGCTCTTGAGGGAACGCAGCCGGCGCAGTGCACTCTCGGGGTTCCAGGCGTTGGGTGATCTCAGCCGGCCCAGTTCGTCCCAGCGCAGCGGCACCGCTACCGGAGCTCCCTGCCGTGACCGGGTTGACCAGTTGGTGATCGCCGTTGAACCGCGGCCGTTGCGCAGGTAGTCGATGAAGACCCGGCCTTGGCGTTTGTCTTTCGACATGTTCACGGTGAGCTGCTCGGGGTTCGTATCGGCCAGCGTCTGGGCGACTGCCTTGCTGAAGGATTTGGCTGCGTCCCAGTCCGTATCCGGTTCGATCGGTACCACCAGGTGAAGTCCCTTGCCGCCGGTGGCGCGCAGGAAGGCCGTCAGGCCGATCTTCTTCAGCAGGTCGCGCAGTTCACGGGCGTGCTGCTTGAGGAGAGCGAAGGGTACGTCTCCGGAAGGGTCCAGGTCGAACACGAGGATGTCCGGCTGCTCGAGGGTTTCGATGACGCTGCCCCACGCGTGAATCTCGAGCACGCCCGCCTGCACCAGGCCGACGACGTCAGCGGTATCCCTGACGTACAGGTAATCGGAAAAACCGTCTTCTTCCTCGATGCTCACGCGCGGTATGTGTTCGGCGAACGCCGCACCGGGATGCTTCTGGTAGAAACAGCTGCCGCCCTGCCCTTCGGGGCAGCGGACCAGCGAGAGTGGCCTGTGGGCCAGCCAGCGCAGCTGCTCCTCGCCGACCGCCTCGTAGTACTCGGCAAGCGACTGTTTGCTGACACCCTGCTCGGGGTACAGGACGCGACCGGGGTTGCTCAGGGCGACGCCGGCCACTGTCACCGTCCCTTTGGGTGCCTCTGTGATCTTTGGCATGACTACCTCATTTGCCGACCGTTCGGCCTCGAGAGGGGGCTTGTCTTCACGCAGCCGGCGGAAACGCGGGTGCCTGAGCCGGTTGTCTGAAGTCCGGTCCGAGTAGGCGATCTCAACCACCAGTTCAGGCTCGGTCCAGGTTGTGCCGCGCCGGAACTCACGCGGGATGGTGCCCTCAACGAGTGGGTCCGACCGCTCCAGCGTGAGCATTCGGGCGTGCAGGTCTGCCAGCAGTTCCCGGCTGAAGCCGGTGCCCACCTTGCCCACGAACTGCGGTCTGGCAGCTCCGGGGGTGTACTCGCCCAGGAGGAGGGCTCCGAAATGGTTGCGGCTGCCGCCGGGCTGGGTGAAGCCGAGGATCACGAAATCCCCGTTGCGCAGGCATACGGTCTTCAGCCAGTCAGTCTGCCGGCCTGCCCGGTATTCCGAGTCGGTCCGTTTGGAGACGATTCCTTCCAGGCCCAGCCGGCACGCGTGCCCGAACACGTCCTCGCCGGGGAAGTCCAGCTGCCCGGTGAGCCTGACAGTCGTTCCGCTGGTGGATTCGAGCAGCCGGCTCAGTATTTCGCGGCGTTCAGAGAGTGGTTCGCTGCGCAGGTCGGTACCGTCGAGCCACAGCAGGTCGAACACCTGGTAGTGCAGCCGGCCGCGTTCCGAACCGGAGAGGATGGCCTGCAGCCTGCCGAAATCGGCGCGGCCGTCGGCTGTCAGCGCCACGATCTCGCCATCCAGGACGGCCGAGTCAGCCTTCAGGCTGGCCAGGCTGCGGGCCACACCCGGGAACTTACCGGTCCAGTCCAGCTGGTTGCGTGTCAGCAGGGTCACTTCACCGCTGCTGACGTAGGCGGCCACCCGGTAACCATCGAACTTGATCTCGTGCAGCCAGTCACTGCCGCTGGGTGGCGAGTCAGTGAGGGTCGCCAGCTGCAGTCCCAGCTGCGGCGGCGGTGGGGTGGATGATGACTGGTTCTCACTCATGGCAGTAACAGCTGGCGCTTGCCCTCCCGGCGCCTGTCATGGTGCCGCTGGCGTGATCAGGCGGCAAGGTCCGGGGTTACAGTGGCGCCGCTGCTTCAGGGGTTGTTGACCGTTCAGGGCTGGTAATCTATAGTAGAAAGTCGGCGTGGCCGAAGCGAACTGCCCAGGCAGGTCGCTGGCGCCGGAAGAAGCGTTTGGTGGGTGTAGCTCAGTCGGTTAGAGCACCTGATTGTGGTTCAGGGGGTCGTGGGTTCAAATCCCATCATCCACCCCAAATCGGCCGGAAGGCGTCGCCAGCAGGCTGTGGCGATGCCTTTTGTTCGCGAGGATGGCGGAACTGGTAGACGCGCCAGACTTAGGATCTGGTGCCTTTGGCGTGCGGGTTCAAGTCCCGCTCCTCGCACCACGGCCAGCAGTCATCACGACTGCGGACAAGTCAGCCCCCCGCCTGACGGGCCGCTTCCACTTCACTGATTGGCAGCCGGCTTGCAGCCGGGCTGAAAGGAACCCACTAATGCAGGTAAACATCAAGGACAGGCAGGAAGTCGAAGCGACCGTCGAGGTAATCATCCCCGCGGCCGAAGTCGACAAGACCTTCACCTCCGTGCTCAAGGAACTGGCAGGGCAGGTGCGCATCCCAGGCTTCCGCCCGGGCAAGGTACCGCCGGCCATCCTCGAGAAACGCGTCGGAGCGGAAGCGCTCGCCGGCGAAGTCCGCGAGATGCTGATCGAGGACAACTACCGCAAGGCGCTCGAGGAAGCTGACCTCAAGCCTGTCGGGTTCCACTATCACGGCGGCAGTCCGGTCCGTGGTGAGGACTTCACCTTCGACATCCACATGGACCTGGCCCCCGAGATCAACATGCCCAACCTGGAGGAGATCGTCATCGACACGCCCGAAGCGACCGTCACTGACGACGACGTTGCCGGTGCGATCAAGCGCCTTCAGCAGGACAACGCAACCCTGGTTCCGGTCGACCGGCCCGTGCAGCCCGGTGACGTACTCAACATCGAAACGGTCAGCGAAGACGCTGATGCCGACCAGCCCGGCAGCACCATGCCCGTCGACATGGACGCCGTCTCCGAGAACCTGGCCAACCAGCTCCTCGGCAAACTGGCCGGCGACGTTGTCGAACTGACCCTGAATCCTGAAGCCTCAGGCGAGAGCGAAGAAGAAGCCGAAGCTTCAGAGGAAGCGGGCGAGGCTGACGCAGAAGCGGAGGCAGCTGACGCCGAGATCGCCGAAGCCGCCGAAGCAGGGGCCGACGCTGCCGCTCCCACGAAACTGACGGTGCGCATCACCGACATCCGTGAGAAGGACCTGCCCGAGGCAGATGACGACTTCGCCGCCACGCTGGGTTTCGCGAACTGGCAAGAGGCTGAAGCGCACATCCTCAAGACACTTGTCGAGCACGCCGAGGCAGAAACTTTCGAAGCGCAGAAGGAAGAGTTCGTCAGCAAGATCCTGGCTGAGACCCCGTTCGCAGTGCCGAACGGCATGTTGCAGCGCCGCCAGGAGTACCTGCTCAGCAACCTGCAGGAGGACCTCGCGCGCCGCGGCATCACCGCCGTGCTGCCCCAGTTGGCACCCAGCGAGCGGGATCTGGCAGGACTCACCTCGTTGCTAACCCAACCGGTGGCGCGGATGTTCACTGGTCCTGCACTGGGTCTGGATGATCCGACTTATGAGCGGTTCTTCGCCGCCGGGTACGCACCGTATCTGTTTATCATGGCCGCCCTGATGAACATTTTCCTCGTCACCCGACACACTCGGGCCGAGGAGCAAAGCGGGCGGGCAGAGTTGTTGCGCGCCTCGGTGTTGGGACGGCACACGATGCTGACCGCAACACTGGTGGTTGCCGGGTTGGCGAACCTCGGAGCAGCGGCGATCGTCACGGCACTGGCCCTTGGCGCCGAGTATCCGGTCGCGGGCTCCGTGCTGGTCGGTGTCGCCACCGGAGCCACCGGCATGGTCTTTGCGGGCATCACCGCGATCACCGCGCAGGTCAACGAGTTCTCGCGCGCGGCCTCGGGCATGGCAGGAGCGATCCTCGGGGCGGCGTTTATTCTGCGAGCGCTCGGCGACATGGCCGAACCCGGCGGCAGCGCACTGTCCTGGGCCTCTCCCTTGGGTTGGGCCGCCCAAACCGGACCCTATGTGCACGACCGGTGGTGGCCGTTGGCCCTGTCGGCCGGACTCGCTGCGGTCACGATTGTCATCGCGTTCCTCTTGCAGGATCGCCGAGACTTCGGAGCCAGTATGGTCCCACCGCGACCAGGCAACACGCGCGCCCACCCATCGCTGGGACACCCGCTCGGCTTGGCCGCGCGCCTACAGCGCGGCGGCTTCCTCGGCTGGGGATTCGGCATCCTCGCGTTGGGTGTGATCGATGGGTTATTCACCCAGGCGATGCTGGATGCCGCAGATGCGATGCCACCCGAAATGCGTGCCGTCTTCGGCACCGAGCAACTGCTCGAGGGCTACGTGGGGTTCCTGGCCAGCTTCGTTGCGATTCTCGTGTGCGCCTACGTGGTGTATGCGATCCAGACGTTGCGGACCGAAGAAGGGGCCGGCCGCGCAGACACCGTGTTATCTACCCCCGTCAGCCGAGCCGGTTGGCTGGGATCTCATATGACCGTCGTCGCTGCCGGAGCCATGCTCATCCTGGTAATTACCGGGCTTGGCACCGGGATCGCCGCGGCCGCTGTGACCGGCGAAGCTGCCCTCATCGGCGACGTGCTGTGGGCGCACCTGGCCACCGCACCGGCGATACTGGTCGTGCTGGGACTGACGGTCGGCTGCTTCGGACTGCTGCCGCGGTTTATGACGACGGTCGGCTGGCTGGCGGTCGCGGTCATCGCCATCGTCGACCT
>CALDPK010000203.1 GCA_937911855.1 uncultured Trueperaceae bacterium
GTCGTCGGGACGGTCGGGCTGGTGCTGGTGGCGGTCGGGTTCGCCGCCTACCTACGGGTGGTGGGCGGGCAGGCGCCCGGCGCCGACGGCAGCCAGGGTCCTGATGACGGCGAGATTGCCGTTCGCCTTCACCGCGTAGTGCACGCCGGCCCCCGGGAACGCCGCGCGGATATCCCGCCAGCGCGCGGTGATCGCCTCGAGGTCGTAGACGTACGTTGGGGTGCCGTGTTCTGCCGCTACAGCGCGGAGCATCTCATCTCGCATCGGCGCCGCTGAGACTAGCACGCAGTTATGCTACGGCCCATGAATCGTCAGATCCGCCGGGCCCAAGCCAAGCTCGACAAGAAGGCCGAAGAGGAGAAGGCCAAGAGGAGGCAGGCCCGCCGCGACCGGGTGGACGCCTTGCGCAAGCAGCGCCAGCGAAGGCGAGAGGCGATCAAGACCAAGTCGGCTAAAGCCGGGGACAACAATGCGAAGGGAGGCGGCGAGAGCTCCCCACGCGACCCCGGCAGGCCCCTTACGCCGGAGGAACGCAAGCGCCTGCCCGGCCGCTTCTCCGGCGCGTTCATGATCGCCACCGTGTTCTTCATCGTGCTCCAGGCCGCTGTCCCGGTCGAAGACAAGAACCTGCAGCAGAGCCTCGTCGGCGCCGGGTTCTTCCTCCTGTTCGGCTACTTCTCCACGCTGTTCCTCTCGCGCCGCGGCACGCCCAACCCGCTGACCATGACCGCGATCTCCGGCGTCGCCCTGGCTGGCGGGCTGCTGGCCGCCGCGCTCTTCTCCGACCAGCAGTCCGTCGACTGGCTGCTGATCGGCGGCGGCGCTTTCCTGGTGCTGATGGTAATCGGGCTGGTCTACGTGGCCCGCACGGTCAACAACCAGGTCGGCGTCCCTGTTTCCCAGCCCGTCGCCTTCCAGCACAGCCTGCACGCCGGTGAACTGGGGCTCGACTGCCGCTACTGCCACACCACTGTCGAAGTCGCGGCCTCAGCGGGCATCCCGCCGGTAGAAACCTGCATGACCTGCCACTCGCAGATCCGGGTTGATGCTCCCGCCCTCGCCGCCCTGCAGGAAAGCTGGGATTCCGGAGTCGCGATCCAGTGGAACCGCGTGCACAAGCTCCCGGATTACGCCTACTTCGACCACAGTGCCCACGTGAACAACGGTGTCGGCTGCTCCTCCTGCCACGGTCAGGTGGACAGGATGGACGGCATCTGGAAGACAGAACCCATGACCATGGGCTGGTGCCTGGAATGCCATCACGCACCGGAAACCCAGGTCAGGCCGCTTAGTGAGGTGTTCAACATGTCGTACGAGAAACCGCATGACCAGCTCGCCCTGGGCCACGCCCTGGTTGCCGAGTACCAGATCAATCCCGAGAAGCTGCCCCAGTGCTCGACGTGCCACCGATGAGTGAGCTCCTGGACAACCGCGTCAGCGAAACTCCGGCCGGCCGCGCCAGCATCGGCGAACTGCGCCAGCTAATAGATGACAAGAAAGGCCCCGAACTGTGGCGCAGCCTGGAAGAACTGGGTGACAACCCCGAGTTCCAGGAGTACCTGCACAAGGAATTCCCGCGCCAGGCAGCACCGCTTGAAAGCGCCGTCGACCGGCGCGGCTTCCTGAAGTTCCTGGGCGCCTCACTGGCACTGGCCGGCCTTACCGCCTGCGCGCGGCCGCTGAGTGCAGCCGAGAAGGTTGTACCTTACGTGCGCCAGCCGGAGGAGATCATCCCCGGCAAACCGCTGTTCTACGCCAGCGCCATATCGGCTTCCGGATACGCCGAAGGCGTACTCGTCGAAAGCCACCAGGGCCGCCCCACCAAGCTCGAGGGCAACCCCGATCATCCTGCCAGCCTGGGCGCCACGACGGCCACCACGCAGGCCAGCATCCTGTCCCTCTACGACCCGGACCGCTCGCAGGCCATCCTCAACGGCGGGAACCTGAGCGACTGGGAAACCTTCGCAGCTGCCGCGCAGCAGGCGCTCGAAGCGAGCGGCGACGGCACTGGTGTCGTGATCCTGACCGAACCGGTCACCTCACCGTCACTGGCAGCCCAGCTGAACAGCTTCCTCGAAGCCTGGCCGCAGGCCCGCTGGCTGCAGCACGATTCGACCGGTTCCCGCGCGATCTACGACGGCACCGAACTCGCCTTCGGCGAACCGCTCATGCCGGCGTTCGACCTGACCAGCGCCGACACCGTCGTCTCATTCGGAGCAGACTTCATCAGCGACTGGCCCGGCCGCCTGCGCTACGCCAACCAGCTGTCGGCACGGCGCCGCATCAGGAACGCCGACGATTCCGTCAGCAGGCTGTACGTGTTCGAACCGTCACCCAGCCCGCTGGGCTCGATTGCCGACCACCGCGTGCCCGTCGGTGAGAACGACCTGGTAGAACTCATCACGGCAGTCGCCCTCAGCCTGGGTGTGAACGTGAACGGTGCGTCCGCGAACGTGCCCCCCAGCGTCGACTCGGAGCTCATCAACGGAATGGTCGCCGACCTCACCGGCACCCCTGGCCGCAGCCTGGTCGTCGTCAGCCAGCACCTTCCGCCCGCCGCACAGGCACTCGGACATGCGATCAACGACGCTCTCGGCAACGTTGGCGCGACTGTCGAGTACCTGACGCCGCCCGAAGCGCAGCCTCCGGTAGGCGATCCGCTTGCTGACCTGACCCAGGAGATGCAGTCCGGCGCGGTCAGCGCCCTGTTCATGCTCGGCGTCAACCCGGTACACACGGCGGCTGCGGCCGGCGACTTCGCCTCAGCACTCGCCAACGTCGCCTTCTCGGTTCACCTGGGGATGTACGCAGACGAGACGGCCCAGCTGAGCACCTGGCACGTACCGCAGGCCCATTACCTGGAAACCTGGACTGACCTGCGCGCTTACGACGGCACCACGACCATCGCCCAGCCGCTCATCCAGCCGTTCTACGGCGGCCGGACCGAAAGCCAGCTGCTGGCAGCACTGGCCGGCGACACCGGCGCCACCGCCTTCGACCTGCTCAACGGATACTGGACCGGCAGAGTCAGTGGCAGCTTCGATTCCTTCTGGCGCAACAGCCTCTTCCAGGGCACGGTGCCTGCAACGGCGTCCACGCCAGTGACGCCCAGCCTCCAGGCGCTCAGCGCCCCGGTCAGCGAAGCTTCACGCTTCACGCTCAGTTTCCGCCCCGATCCCAGCATCGAGGACGGCCGCTGGGCCAACAATGGCTGGCTGCAGGAGCTGCCCAAGCCGTTCACCAAACTCGTCTGGGACAACGCCGCGCTCATCGCGCCCCGGGATGCCGAGGAACTCGGTGTCACCAACGGCGCCCTGCTCAACCTGAACGCCGGCGGCAGGCAAGTGACCGCGCCGGCCTGGATCCTGCCCGGCCAGGCGGCCGGCACCATCACCCTGCACCTGGGTTACGGCCGTGAACACGGCGGCCGCATCGGCACAGGACTCGGTTTCAACGCCGGCGAACTGCGCCAGGCAGGCAGCTGGAACGTCCCGGCCGACGTGACGGTTGCCGGCGGCACCTACCAGCTTGTAAGCACACAGCTGCACCACGCACTGGAAGGAACCGGCGAACGCCGTAACCTGATCCGGCACGGCACCCTCCAGGAGTTCCAGGCCGAACCCGAGCACCCGACCTTCGTGCACCCCGTACCGCACCACGAGTCGGACCTGTACCCCGACTGGGAGTACAACTCCTACAAGTGGGGCATGGTCATCGACATGAACGTCTGCACGGGCTGCAACGCCTGCGTGGTCGCCTGCCAGTCGGAGAACAACATCCCGATCGTCGGCAAGGACCAGGTGGCGGTCGGCCGCGAGATGCACTGGCTGCGCATCGACAACTACTACGGCGGCAGCATCGACAACCCCGACTATTACCACCAGCCGATGCTGTGCCAGCACTGCGAGAAGGCTCCCTGCGAGCCGGTCTGCCCCGTCGGCGCCACCGTGCACGACCACGAAGGCCTGAACGTGATGGTCTACAACCGATGCGTCGGCACCCGCTACTGCTCGAACAACTGCCCGTTCAAGGTGCGCCGCTTCAACTACCTGCAGTACGCCGAACTCAGCAACACCGCCACCGAACTGTCCATGGCCTCGAACCCAGACGTCACGGTCCGCAGCCGCGGTGTCATGGAGAAGTGCACCTACTGCACCCAGCGCATCTCCAGCGCACGGATCACGGCCAACAACGAAGGCCGCACCATCCAGGACGGCGAAGTCGTCACCGCCTGCCAGGCGGCCTGCCCCACCCAGGCAATCGTCTTCGGTGACCTGAACGATCCGTCATCGCGAGTCAGCCAGGAGCGCCAGTCGCCCCTCAACTACACGATGCTCGAGGAACTCAACCTGTTCCCGCGCAACACCTACGTAGCCAGGGTGCGCAACGTGAACCCTGAGTCCGGAGCCAGCTGATGGCACAGCGCAGGACGGCCCTCCGCGAAACGAACAGGGTCATAGCCCAGGGACAGACGTACGCCGGGGTCGATGACGCCGTCAATACGCCGGTCCTCACCGAGCCGCTGAAGACACCGTCATGGTGGTTCATCGGCATGGGTGTGGCCCTGCCGCTGCTCGCCATGTTCCTGGCAACCGTCGTCTACCTGATCGTCACGGGCGTCGGCATCTTCGGAAACAACATGCCGGTCGCCTGGGCACTGCCCATCGTCAACTTCGTCTGGTGGATCGGCATCGGTCACGCCGGAACGCTCATCTCGGCCGCCCTGCTGCTGTTCCGGCAGCCGTGGCGCACCTCGATCAACCGTTTCGCCGAGGCCATGACGATCTTCGCCGTGATCTGCGCGGGCATCTACCCGATCCTCCACCTGGGTCGCCCCTGGGTGTTCTACTGGCTCCTGCCCTACCCGAACACCCACGGCCTGTTCCCGCAGTTCCGCAGCCCGCTGGACTGGGACCTGTTCGCCATCGGCACCTACATGAGCGTGTCGATCGTGTTCTGGTTCGTCGGCCTCGTGCCCGACCTGGCCACCCTGCGCGACCGCGCGAAGAACCCGATCTCGAAGATGCTGTACGCGATCCTCTCACTCGGCTGGCACGGCAGCTCCAAGAACTGGCAGCGCTACATGCGCGCCTACCTGCTGCTGGCCGCAATCAGCTTCCCGCTGGTACTCAGCGTGCACTCCACCATCGCCATGGACTTCGCCTTCGCGCAGCTGCCCGGCTGGAACAACACGATCATGCCGCCGTACTTCGTTGCCGGCGCTGTGTTCGCAGGCTTCGCGATGGTGCTGCTGCTGGCCATCCCGCTCCGCAAGCTGTTCAGGCTTGAACACCTGATCACCATGCGGCACCTGGACAACTCGGCCAAGCTGATGCTCGGCACCGGGATGATCGTCGTCTACGGCTACTTCATCGAGCTGTTCATAGCCTGGTATTCAGGCGTCGAGTTCGAGCGCTACATGGCGATCAACAGGATGTTCGGCGATTACGGCTGGGCGTTCTGGGCGCTCATCCTCTGCAACCTGGTCGCCATCCAGCCGCTCTGGTCCCGCAGGGTCCGCCAGACGCCGTGGATGCTGTTCCTGATATCCATCCTGGTGTCCATCGGCATGTGGCTCGAGCGGTTCGTGATCTTCATCGTCTCGCTGACCCGCGACTTCCTGCCGTCCAGCTGGGGCAATTACTCCACCACGTTCTTCGACTGGACGCTGTTCATAGGCAGCATGGGCCTGTTCCTGACCCTGTTCCTGCTGTTCGTAAGGCTGTTGCCGTCGATAGCCACTACCGAGGTCAAGGAAATGATCCATCACGAGGAACACAACGAGCCGGATCCGTTCGAGAAGGTCCGGGCCAGGGTTGACGGACTGGAGGTTCACTGATGGGCACTCAGGCAATGACGGTTGCCGCTGAGGCACCGGCCCTTTACGGCCTGGCAGCCGAGTTCGAGACGCCGGAGCAGATACTGGACGCCGTCAAGGCAGTCCGCAAGGCCGGCCACACGAAGATCGAGGCTTACACGCCGTTCGCGGTGGAAGGGCTCGATGACGCAGTGGGCCACCAGCCCACGCGGCTCGGTTTCGTGACGCTGTTCGCCGGTGCCGCAGGCGCACTTCTGGGCTTCGGCATGCAGTGGTACGCCAACGTCATCTTCTACCCCCTCAACATCGGCGGGCGTCCGCTGAACTCGTGGCCGAACTTCATCATCATCACCTTCGAGGTCGCCGTCCTGTTCGCAGCATTCTCGTCAGTGATCTACATGTTCCTGCGCAACGGACTCCCCCGCGCGCATCACCCGATCTTCAACACCCCAGGTTTCGAGAACGCAACCCGCGACCGCTTCTTCCTGTGCGTCGAAGCTGCCGACTCGAAGTTCGACGTGAACGAGACCCGGGCACTGCTGGAACGGCAGGCGCCGCTGTCCGTCGTGGAGGTACCCCAGTGAAGCGTTCCCGGTCACTGTTCCTCCTGGCAGGCGTGCTCATGCTGGTCCTGACGGCCTGCGGTCGCAACATGCACGACCAGCCGTACGTCCAGGCGTACGAGGCCAGCCAGTTCTTCCCGGACGGCTCGGGCATGCGCGTGCCACCGGCCAATACGGTTTCCCGCGAGTACGGCAACATCGATCCGGCCTTCCGCACGGGCGTGAACCCGGACGGCAGCCTCGTGGATGAACTGCCGGTGGAACTCACCCCTGCCCTGTTGCAGCGCGGCCAGGAGCGTTACGACATCTACTGCGCCGTCTGCCATGACTACGACGGCAGCGGCACCGGCATGGCCGTAAGGCGCGGTTTCCCCGCACCCAACAGCCTTCACGCCTCCCACCTGCAGGCCGTTCCGCTCGGCTACTTCGTTCAGGTGATAACCAACGGCTTCGGCCGCATGTACCCGTACGATTCACGGGTTCCCGCGGGCGACCGCTGGGCGATCGCCGCCTACATCAAGGCCCTGCAGCTCAGCCAGAACGCCACGGTCGATGACCTGCCCGAGGACCTGGCACTCGAGGCCGTCCTCCCGGAAACCGCAGAAGCCAGAGGTGACAACTGATGTCGGCACTCAACTCGGGCGCCATGACAGCGGCTGACCGGTCCGCCGCCAGCTCGCCGCTCATCCGCAGCCGCAACATCTTCCTGGCAGCAGGCGTCATCGGCCTGGTCCTGGCAGCCATACTCGGCTTCAGTGCCGGCGGCGGCGTCTTCTTCGAATCATGGCTTTACGCGTTCATGATGTGGATCAGCGCCTCACTCGGCTGCTTCATCCTCCTGACCGTCGTCCACCTGGCAGGCGGCTCGTGGGGTTCGATGATCCTGCGCCCGCTGGAAGCCGGCGTGGCGACACTGCCGCTCATGGCCATCCTGGTCATCCCGGTGCTGCTGGGCATCGGCCACCTGTTCCCGTGGAGCGACCCGGCGTACGTCGAGGCTTCACCGCTGGTGGGCGCCAAGTCGGCGATGCTGAACACTCCGTTCTTCATCATCCGCACCGTCCTCTACTTCGTCCTGTGGATCTTCGGCGGCTGGCTGTTCCTGCGGGCTTCGGACCGGGCTGACCGCGATTCTACGGGCAACACCTGGTTCAGGATCAAGGGCATGGGCGGCGTGTGGCTGGGGATCATCATCATGAGCTTCACCTTCGCCGGGATCGACTGGGGCATGTCACTGACGCCCGAGTGGTTCAGCGGCATCTACCCGGCAATCCTGATGGCCGGCCAGGCAGTCATGGGCATGGCACTGATGATCCTCACCGTCATCTTCGTGGCCAGGTTCAGTCCGGCCGTCGACCGTCTGCTCACCACCAAGCGCCTGCAGGACCTGGGTAATTTCCTGATGGCCTTCCTGATGTTCTGGGCCTACCTGTCGATCTCGCAGCTCATGATCATCTGGTCGAACAACACGCTCGAGACGAGCCCCTACTACGTGGCTCGCATCGAGGGAGCCTGGGAGCCGGTGGCGATGGCCATAACCGCCCTTGGGTTCTTCGCCCCGTTCGTAGTCCTGTTCTCCCGCTGGGTCAAGCGCAAGCGCCTGGCCCTGGGTCTCGTCGCCCTGTGGGTCGTGGGAGTGCGCATGCTTGACCTGTACTGGATCCTCATTCCGTCATTCGGGCGTCCGGCACCGGAGTTCCGCTGGCTCGACATACTGCTGGTCGTGGCGATGGGCGCCGTCTGGGTGGGTTACTACCTGCACAGGCTTGCCAGCCGTCCGCTGCTGCCCACCAACGATCCGCGACTTGAGGAGGCACTGAACGATGGCCACTGAGCAGAACGGTTACCTGATCTCCGAGACGATGGTGACGCGCCTGTTCGCAGGAAGCGCGCTCATCATGATCGTGGCGGTGGTGGCACTGCTGCTGGTGGCTACGGCCAGGCCGCAGGGCACCCTGCGCAACGTGAACACCTCGCAGTTCGAGACGAGCCGCTCAGCAGCCCTGGACAACCTGTCCGGTTACCGCGAGACCGAAGACGGCCGCGTCACCATCGACATCCGCCGGGCCATGGAACTGGTCGTGGAACGCGGGTTCGACTGAAGACGGCTTCCTGACCGCAGAAATGAAACTGTCCGCACCTCCATTTGAGGCGCGGACAGTTTTTTGATGCTCAGTCCGTGAAGTTCAGGCTCAGACGTCGATCTGGGCCAGGTGCGCGTGATCTTCGATGAACGCGCGGCGCGGCGGAACTTCGGTACCCATGAGTGTTTCGAATACTTCGCTGGCTTCGAAGGCATCTTCGATGTCCACCCGCTTGAGCACCCTGGTTTCGGGGTTCATCGTGGTGTCCCACAGCTGTTCCGGGTTCATCTCGCCCAGGCCCTTGAAGCGCTGGATCTCCGCCTTGCGGTTGCGGTTCTCCTTCAGCAGCGTGTCGAGTGCCCGCTCGTCGTAGACGTAGGTCATCTCCTTCTGCCTGCCGAACCTGACTCCGTAGAGCGGTGGCTGTGCGATGTAGATGTAGCCTGCGTCGATGAGCGGCCTCATGAAGCGGTAGAAGAACGTCAGCAGCAGCGTGCGGATGTGGCTGCCGTCGTGGTCGGCGTCCGTCATGATGATGATCCGGTGGTAGCGGACGTCAGCAAGGTTGAACGGCTGGTCTTCGCCCACGCCCTGAACGCCAGCTCCGATGGCGGCGATCATGGCCCGGATCTCGGCGTTCTTGAGGATGCGGCCGACGTTGGCCTTCTCGACGTTGAGGATCTTGCCCCTCAGCGGAAGGATGGCCTGGAAGCGGCGCTCACGGCCTGATTTGGCACTGCCGCCGGCCGAGTCACCTTCCACGATGTAGATTTCACTGACCGCAGGGTCGGTCGACTGGCAGTCGGCCAGCTTGCCGGGCAGCTCGTCGCTTTCCAGGGGGTTGGCGCGGCGCACCAGGTCGCGGGCCTTGCGGGCTGCTTCGCGCGCCCGGGCGGCATTGGCGGCCTTCTCGATGATGGTCTTGCCCACCTTGGGGTTCTCTTCCAGGTAGTCGGCGAACTTCTCGTAGACGATGCTCTGCACACCGCTCTGTGCTTCCTGGTTGAGCAGTTTGACCTTAGCCTGTGATTCGAACTGCGGATCGGACAGCTTGACCGAGATCACGCAGTAGACGCCTTCCAGGAAGTCGTCACCGGTCGGGGCAGCTTCGCCCTTCTTGATCAGGTTCTTGCCCTTGGCGTAGGCGTTGAGGACCCGCGTGTAGGCGCCCTTGAAGCCGGTGAGGTGCGTGCCGCCGTCGCGGTTGGTGATCATGTTGGCGTAGGTCAGCACCGTCTGGCCGTAGCCGCTGGTGTGCATCATGCCGACCTCGACCTCGACCTGCTGAGGCCCGCTGTCGGTTTCGATGGTGGCCGTGCCCTTGATGCCGATCGGCTTCTCGTAGAGGGTCTTGGAGTCCTTGGTGAGCGCCTGGGCATAAGCCGCGACGCCGCCCTTCTCGTAGAACTCCTCGCGCTTGATCTCGGCGCCGCGCCGGTCCTCGAGGATGATCTTGACGCCCCCCGTGAGGAAGGCCAGCTCGCGCATGCGCCGGCGCACGCGGGCATAGTCGAAGCCCTCGACGTCCCGGAAGATCGAGTGGTTGGGATAGAAGGTGACGGTCGAGCCGTGCGCGCTCTTGGGCGCGGAGCCGATGATCTGCAGGGGCTCGACGACCTCGCCGTGCTCGAAGGCGATGCGGTACTGCTTCCCGTCGCGGCGGACCTCCGCCACGAAGCGCGTCGACAAGGCGTTG
>CALDPK010000204.1 GCA_937911855.1 uncultured Trueperaceae bacterium
ACCCTCTGGCAAGCTGGCCGTCTATCAGCAGATTCAGAGTCTGCCATAACGTTATTGCAAGAGGGTGTCCGCCTCGCTGAAGACCGGGGAATGGCTTACGACATAGCTCGTAATGCCGGTTCTTTGGCAGAGGCATACATTTATTCCGGTGATCTACGTCAGTCCATGCACTGGGGCCAATGGGCACTGTCGGTCCTCGACGAAGCGGGAATCGGTGACGTGGAACGACGTGTCCGAATCCTGAATAATGTCGCGGCAGCTGGCATGTTGGTGGGAGAAACACTTGGCCTGGAATCCAAACTTCAGGATACTCTGCTGCTGCTGGATTCTGCACAGTCCTTCGTCTGGGCTAACACGCATGCAACACTCGCATCCTTGGCCTTAGCTGAAGGCCGACCGCAGGATGCCTCAAAATATCTGGCAGTTGCTCTGCACCGGGCTACAAGACGCACCCGCGTGTTTTTGAGTTACCCGCAAGTCCTGACCTTACTGGCTCTTGGTGACCGGCGAGGCGCTGAACTGGAGGCGGAGCTGGCAACTTCGATCGCAACCGGAGAACCAGAATCGGTGGCCGGTAGTACCCGCCTGGTCAAGGGAGCACTGCTGGCACTGAACAAATCAGAAGGAGCCATGGAGATTCTGGTCCCCATCATCCAGAATCGGCATGCGCAACTTGAACAGCGCCTGAGCGCCTACCTGTACTCCCTGTTACTTCCGGATGCCCCGCGCAAGCCGCCTGCAGATCTTGATCTTCCCCTGTCTCAGCTTGGACCGTCTGGCCTGCGACTCCTCAGCGCCCCTGACACGACATTTGAGCCGATCTGGCAAGGCATACTTGGCACCTCCACGAACCTCCAGATCACCGCACTGGGCCAACCGGAAGTGAAACTTGCCGGCGAACAGGTAAAGCTGACGCGCCGTATGTGGGAAGTTCTTCTGGTCATTGCCCTGAATCCCAGGGGAATTAGCGACGAGGAACTGCACGATTACCTGGTACGCGACAGTGGCGAGTTCGGTCTCTCAGCGCTGCGTACGCACGTGAGCCGGCTGCGGAGCCTGATTCCGATCTCGGACAGTCCGTACCGCATAGAGCTCCCCTACACCCTTGACCTGTCCGATCTCAGGAAGGCAATCCGCTCGGGAGAGCTGCGCGAGGCCATGCGGCTGGCCCGTGGACCGGTTCTGCCGTTCAGCAGGACGAGTGGGATCGTCGAGCTTCGCGATGACACTGCAGCCGAACTGGAGCAGGCCGTCTATCTATCTTCGGATGCCGAGGTGGTATTCACCCTGGCGGAGGAACTCACGGAAGACATCGCGTTATGGGAGCGCGCTCGTGCCCTGCTGCCGGCCACTGACGCCAGGCGTGCAGTCGCGAACGCGAGGATCGAACGGCTCCGCAGCCAATACGAATAAACCAAGGCATTACGCGGGAGTTGCCCGGAGTTCCTGGGCTGGTGCCAAGTCAGCGCGGGGCCAGCAGACGGGAGGCGTTTACCCTGCGGCATGAAGAAGATGCCAGCTCCCAGCCCCTACCAGCAGGCAATTCTTGAAGAGCTCAGCAGGCCGGGTGACCACGTTGTCATACTTGCTACTGCCGGTGCTGGCAAGACCACTGTTCTGGTGCAGATCTCCCGTGCTCAGCCGGTCGAGTCACGTCAGCTGTTCCTGGCTTTCGCCAGGGACGCTGCGGCTGAGCTGAAACGGCGGTTGCCCGGTGGTGTAGACACGCGGACAGTGCACAGCCTGGGACGCATGGTTCTGGCCAACAGCCTGCGCAGCCGGAACGTGGAGATGCTCCCGCCCCAGCCCGCAAAATACCGGCGCATCGCCCGGAAACTGCTGCAGGAAACCCGCCCCGACCTGGCTGGAGCCGAAGCGGAGCACTTCCTGTCAGAACTTGCCGGTATGGTCCGCCTGCAGCTGGCTGATCCGCATGACGGCGAGGTTCTGAGGGAGCTGGTCGTGGAGAACGGCCTGTGGCCGCCAGTCGGGATGACTGAGGTGGACGGATTATTCGCTCTCCTGCCGGTGATGCTCGAGCGTGGAATCGCTCAGGCAGAACGTGGCCTCATCGATTTTGGAGACATGTTATTCGTTCCCGTGAGGAAGCAGCTGCCGGTGCCGGTGTTTGATCTGGTCGCGGTTGACGAAGCACAGGATTACTCGCCGGTGGCCCTCGAACTCACACTCAGCCTGGCTGCAGCTGGTGCCAGGCTCGTGTTCGTGGGGGACCCAAGGCAGAGCATCTTCGGATTCGCCGGTGCGGATCCGGACGCCATGCAGCTGATCACGGACCGGCTGGCGGCGAAGGTACTGCCTCTCTCAGTCACCTACCGCTGCCCGCGGTTGCACGTGGAGCTCGCCCGTGAGCTGGCGCCGGAGATCGAGCCTGCACCTGATGCGCTGGCTGGCCGGGTTCACTTGATCACCGAGGCAGAACTCGACGATTGGGTTGAACCAGGCGACCTGGTGTTGTGCCGCCTGAACGCACCGCTGATCTCCATCTGCATGCGCCTCACCGCACTCGGACTGCCCGCATTCGTGCGGGGAGCGGACCTGGAAGAACGGCTCACGCGGCTGGCAAGGCGGGTGTTCAGCAGCGGCATGCACGCGCCTGAGCAGCAGCTGCAGGGTTTCCTGCACAGTGAACAGCGCCGCCTGGCCAACAGCGACCTGGGTTTGCCGGCAGTGGCCATCGCACGTCTGCGGGATGAGATCGCCTGCTTGAGCCACCTCTGTACCGATATCCCCGAAATGGAATTGCACGACCTCGAGGAAAGGATCGACGCCATCTTTGGCGGCCAGCCGGGCACGGTCACGCTGTCCAGCATCCACCGCGCCAAAGGCCAAGAGGCAGACCGGGTGGTTCTCCTCTACCCCGAACTCCTGCCGGCACCCTACGCCCGCTCGCTCAGGGCACTGCGCGGGGAGGCATGCGTACAGTTTGTCGCGCTCACCCGGGCGAAGAAGGAGCTGGTCCTGGTTGAAGCTGCTGCAGGCCAGGCCCAGGAAGTCCAAGTGTCTGCCGGTGGTGATCCTGACGCCGATGACGAGCGGGAACGCATCCTGGCGGCGTGGGCACGGGTCCTGAACAAGGCAAGGACAGGCCGTCGCCACCGTCCCACTGGCAGGCAGAGTACAATCCGCAAGATGCCCGGAGGGGCACGACGCGGACTTATTGATGCCTGAACAAACATTCCTTCAAACCCTGAATGAACGACTGCCCGCGGCGCGCGTCCGGACCGATCGGGCTTTCCTGAGCACGTACGAACAGGATGGCCTCACTTCGGTCAGGGGACGGCCCGCGGTGGTGATAATCCCTGAAACCAGCGAAGAAGTTGTCTCCGCAGTACGCACGTGCCACGAATATTCTGTCCCCTTTGTGGCCCGGGGCAGCGGCACCAGCCTGTCCGGAGGCTCAACAGCGATAGACCACGGGGTGGTGATCGCACTGAACCGACTTAACCGAATCATCTGTCTCGATGCCGACTCGATGCTGTGCACCGTGCAACCGGGCGTGCTGAACCTGCAGGTCAGCCAGGCGGCAGCAGCCCACGGCCTGCATTTCGCTCCCGACCCCAGCAGCGGCACCATCTGCACCATCGGCGGCAACGTGGCCTTCAACGCCGGCGGCGCCCATTGCCTCAAGTACGGGATGACCGCTAACCACGTCACCGGCATGAAAGTCGTCCTGCCCGACGGTGAACTGGTGGAACTGGGCGGCCTCAGCCGCGAATCCACCGGCCCCGGACTGCCTGGCCTGTTCTGCGGCAGCGAGGGACTGTTCGGCATCGCCGTCGAGATCACGCTGCGGCTGCTGCCGGTAATCGAAAGTCACGACACCTTCCTGGTCGCCTACCCCAGCCTGGAAGCTGCCGGACGGGCGGTCGCCGCGATCATCGCCGCCGGCCTGCTCCCGGGAGCGATGGAGATCATGGACCGCCTGGCGATGGACGCAGTCGAGGCTGCGGTCAGTCCCGGTTACCCGCGGGAAGCCGAGGCCATGCTGATCGTCGAACTTGAAGGTACGAAAGAAGAGGTCCGTGCCGAACGCGACCGGTTGCTGTTCCTGCTGGCCCAGTCCGGAGCGATCAGTCACCGGGTCGCCGAGGACGCTGCTGACAGGGCGCGCATCTGGAAAGGCCGCAAGAGCGCATTCAGTGCAGCAGGTCGGCTGTCCTCGGAGTACCTCGTGCAGGACGGCGTCGTGCCCAGAACCAGGCTGGGTGAGGCGCTGGCCCACATAGGCGAACTGTCACGGAAGTACGGCCTGCGCGTCGCCAACGTGTTCCACGCCGGTGACGGCAACCTGCACCCGCTGATCATGTACGACAGCAGCAAGGGCGAGGCCGAAAAGGCGGAACTGCTCGCCGGCGAGATCCTGCGCATGTGCATCAGGATGGGCGGCAGCATCACCGGCGAGCATGGTGTCGGCCTCGAGAAGCGCGACTACCTGGAAGAGCAGTACCCGGGCAACAGTTACCAGGTGATGCTAAGGCTGTCGGAATCGTTCGACCCGCAGGCGATCGCCAACCCCGGCAAGAAACTGCTCAGGACACGGCCATGAGTCCGCACGTAACTGACCTGCAGCAGGCGGTGCTCGATTCGCGGCGGTTCCGGGTGGTGGCCGGCCACTCCAAGCCGGCGCTGTCAGGTGGCGCCTGGCACCTGGGCCGACTCAGCGGCGTGACGAACTACGACCCCCAGGAGTTCACGATCACAGCCCTGGCCGGCACCAGCCTGAACGAACTGCGCGCTGAGCTGCGCGCCAACAGGCAGCACCTCCCCTTTGACCCGCCCCTGCGGGACGCTGGTGCCACCATCGGTGGCACGGTGGCAGCCGGCCTGTCCGGACCCGGCAGTTTCCGCTTCGGTGGGGTCCGCGACTTCATTACCGGGCTGAAACTCGTCAATGGACAGGGTGAGTGGCTCTCAGGTGGGGGCCAAGTCGTGAAAAACGCGGCCGGCTTCGACATTCCCAAGCTCATGGTGGGATCACTGGGAGAACTCGGCATCATCACCGAAGTCACCATGAAAGTGTTCCCCCGGCCCGAAGCAAGGCGAACGGTGCTGTGCCACCTGCCTGACTTCGACTCTGCAGTTGCGCAGATGAACCGGCTGGCACGCTCCACTCTCGAGCTGACCGCCTTGGAGCTGATAGCTCCAGACAGGCTCGCCATCCAGATAGCCGGCAGTGCGCCAGCGGCGCGTGACCGCCTGGCCAGGACGCTGCAGGCCGTGCAGTCAGACGCTGAAGTGCTCGACTCGCAGGCAGCGATCGACCTGTGGTCCCAGGCCCGCGAGTTCAGCTGGGTTCCACCCGGCACCAGCCTCATCAAGATCGCCTGCAACCCCGCGAACCTGCCCGACCTGGAGAGCGCGCTGCAGCGCCTCGCCGGCCCCGCCCCACGCCGGTACGGGATTGGCGGTCACGTCGCGTACGTCGCCTGGCCCCGGAGCGCGAGCATCGCGCAACTGGAACAGGAACTCCAGAAGCTCAGGCTGGGCGCGCTGCCACTCACGGGCGACTGGCCCGCCAGCCGGCTGGGCTACCAGCCCGGCCAGATCTTCATGGAGCGCGTGCGCCAGGTTTTCGACCCGCAGAACAGGTTCAGGCGCCGGTCGCTGGCCGAGAAAGCAGTGCTATGAGACACAGTATTCGTCATGAGGAACTCGGTCCGCTGGGCCTGCCGATGGTGGAAGCGATCGACGCGTGCGTGCACTGCGGCTTCTGCCTGCCCGCCTGCCCCACCTACCAGGTACTTGAACAGGAAACCGACTCGCCTCGAGGGCGGATCGTGCTGATGAAGGAAGTACTCGAAGGCAGCATGGAGCTGGAAGTGGCTTCACCGCACCTGGACGCGTGCCTCGGCTGCCTCGCCTGCGTGACGGCCTGCCCTTCCGGAGTCGAATACGGCGACCTGATCACCTCGTTCCGTATGACGACGGAAGCTGACCGGCGCCGGCCTCTCGCGCAGACCGTTGCAAGGCAGCTGGCCCTGGCGACCATCCCCGATCCGAAGCGCTTCCGCGCGGCAGCCAGACTGGGAAGCGTGGGCAAAGTATTCGGCCGGGTCCTGCCTGCAGAGTTCCAGGCGATGCTCGGCCTGCTTCCGGAGAAGCTGCCGGCAGCCCAGCCACTTAAGCCGCATTACCCCGCCGTGGGTGAAGTGCGCGGCCGGGTAGCGCTGCTCGCCGGTTGCGCCCAGCAGGTTTTGATGCCGGCGATCAACATGGCGACCATCCACGTGCTCACGCACAACGGCATCGAAGTGATCGTGCCGCCAGAGCAGGGTTGCTGCGGGGCACTCGCCGCCCACGCCGGTGACGGTGCCCGGGCCAGAAAGTCCGCCCGCAACAACCTGAAAGCATTCCCTTCCGATGTGGACGCGGTCCTGACCAACGCCGCCGGATGCGGCAGTGGCCTGAAGGATTACAGCCTGTGGCTGCGCGGCGAGCCCGAGGAGCAGGCAGCCCGGGAGCTGGGCGCCCGCAGCATGGACGTGACCGCCTTCCTCGCGGGCCTCGAGCTCAGGCAGCCAGCGAACCTGAGTGGAGAACCGGTCCGGGTGGCGTGGCACGATGCCTGCCATCTTGCCCACGGACAGGGGGTAACTGCCGAACCGAGACAGATTATTAGTGCCCTGCCTGGCGTCACGCTGGTGGAGCTGCATGACAACATCAACTGCTGCGGGTCAGCAGGCATCTACAACATCGAACAGCCGGAGATCGCCGCGCGGCTCGGCAGCCTCAAGGCGGAAACCATCCAGCGTGCTGCCCCGGACGTAGTGCTGAGCAGCAACATCGGTTGCCTGACGCAGCTGCAGGCGCACGTGGCTCCGGGTACGCAGGTGATGCACATCATGCAGTTCCTGGCTGCCAGCTACGGCACTGACGGGTGATACCATCGCGCTTGATGGCTGCGGCCCGGGCCGCGGCAGGGATCGGAGTCGCAGATGAGTGATAATTCGGCAGACATCGGCCTTATCGGCCTGGCAGTCATGGGACAGAACCTGGTCATGAACATGGCTGACAACGGGTTCACCGTCGCGGCGTACAACCGCACCGCCAGCCGCACCCAGGAGTTCATCGCAGGACCCGCAGCGGGCATGACGATAATCGGCACCGAATCGCTCGAAGAGTTCGTAAGCAAACTGAAACGGCCGCGCCGCGTGATGCTAATGGTGCAGGCAGGCGCACCTGTCGACGCCGTCATCGAGGAGTTGCTGCCCCTGCTGGAACCGGGCGACATAATCGGGATTGAGGCGCAGGAAGCTGGTGGCCAGAACCAGAGCCCGCCTTTCCTCGGCATCGTCGGCGAGACGCTCGTCGAGCAAAGTGAAGGCTTCGCTCTCGTCGTGCATGCGCAAGGCCAACTCCACGGCCCAGATGTCGCGGTGAGGATAGGCGGCGTGAATGCGACGCACCAGCTCCAGACTTTCTTCTCCCGGCGCGTCGGCATCGAGATGGCGTAGTCGGGCCTCCAGATCACTGAGTCCCGTGCCGGAGGCCACCCTTCCCCGCTTCCGCCACAGTTCGTGATCGATCTCGGTGGACCGGTGGGTGCTGGCCGCCTTGACTTTTTTGCCGAATTCCGAGCGATGATGGTAAAGAACCTGCGACATACAGCGCCGGAGGAGGCGCTCCACGGCTGGTCGGTCGTCGGGATAGAACGCCCGCAGAGCGGCGGCCTTGTCCCGCAGTTCGTCGTAAGCGGCCCGAGGAACCGATTTCCTTTTCCCGTAGTCCGGATGGGAGCGCAGGCCCTGCCACAACTGCTGGTCCAGCGCCACGGCCGCTTCAAATGCAAAAATCCTGTCCGGGGCGTTTTGCGCCGCCTCCTCACAATCTTGCTTCGCCTGGGTCCAGGCTTCGCCCGCGTCGTTCGGGGCGGAGTACCAGAGAAAGCGGCGTATGTCACGCACGGCGGCGTCACTGAGATTGTCGCGTTCTTTTTCCAGCTCCTTCCACGCCTCCGCCGGGGCCAGCCGGATCACACGCAGAAGAGGCGAATTCAGAGCGGCCACGTCGGAAATGGTCACTTCGGGATTTTTCAGCAACCGGAAACCGCCGGGAACTGTTTCGTAGAAAGGCCGGTGCCAATCTTCAAACGAAGTCCACCGTGCTTCGTCCAATGGCATGCCCGGCCCGCGCCTCAACCGGTCCAGAGGAGTGGACTCCGGCACCGCCTGTTTCCACAAGGCAACCGCTTCGTTGGCCAGTTCGATTCCTTCGGCCTCCCTTTCGCCCGCCTTGAAACAACTGTAGGCTCGGAACATCAGCAGTTCCGCCAAGTCATCATCCGGGAGATCCGCCTTGCGCTGCTTTGCCACGAGACGACCGATGGAATCGGGAAAATCAACCAGAGCCCACAGAGCCACGGCGAGGGCCTTCTTGTCCTGTATGGGCGGCGTGCCCTCGTTGAGTGCGTCCAACCAGGAAACGATCTTTTCGTCACGATTTCCGCTCCCGGGAGATCGCTTGGCTCCCCGGCAGCGCAGGAGAACTTCCGTATCCAGCGACATTTCAGGATGACGGCGCAGAAGAGCATCGGCAAAATCCCAGCGATCCATGCCGGCATACACCCGCCGCATCGCGACTTCGTTGGTGGGATTGCGTTTGAGGAAATCAAAATCGTCGCCCCCGCCCCTCCAATTCCCCCATTGGGCCTGCTTCCAATCCGAGAACGAAGGCGGTGCTCCTCGCGTTTCCGATCTCAATTCCAGCATCCTTTGCCACGCCTCATCCCCTCCCTGGATCGAGAGCGTGGTAATCCGTCCCGCGATGTGGTACTCCTCTTGAATGAAGTGATATTGGAAACGCGCTTGTGACACAGACGCTTCGTGGGGGTCCCCGTATCGCAGAGGCAGGGGGAAACGGTCCGGCGAGCTTTCCCGCATCCAGTCGAGATAAACCTCCAAGGCTTCGTCATCCCGTCCCTGAAATTCCAGGGCACGGCCCCATACGTACCTCGCCCACTCGTGCCGGCGGAGTTCCGGGTTGTTTTCCACGAGGGTGATCGCGTCGTCGAGGCGAGCTTCGTGCACAGCATCGACCACCTCCGCCATGTCGTCTACGAGTGCGCTGTCATCGGCGCGGAGAAAGGAGGGCGACGACAGGTGGAAAATGCCGAAAACCAAGGCGACGAGACTTCCGACATCGGCGGCATACGACCGGTGCCTGCTGCGAGGGTGGATAGCGGGAGAGCGCGAGATCATGAGGAGATTGGTGGCTTATGACAATTGTGCTCCCGGAGTGTCACTCTTCTGAGGATAGGGTGGCCCC
>CALDPK010000205.1 GCA_937911855.1 uncultured Trueperaceae bacterium
TGGTCTTCTAGCGCTGGACCCCAATAGTTGGACACTCTCTTAGTCGACGCTGAAGAACCGGTTTTTAACCTAGCTGAAACAGCATGGCGGCTGGCCTGTTGATTCGGATTCCCAGGAGCCAACCGAGAATTTTGCGCAGAAAGCCTTTGCCTTGTGCCAAGGCCTTCATGATTTTGTGGAAGTTCATACCTGCAGCGCTGAGGATGACGTTGATCTTGTCCCCGAGCACGCCTTTGAGCCTGTTCCGGTCGAGCCTCTTGTTGTCTTTCAAGTGACCGAGGGTTGGTTCGATCGCAGCCCGGTGCTTCATCCGCCGCCAGGTGTTCCGGGGGATGTTGCCTCTGCGGCGTCTGTCGACGTGAATGAGGCTGGTGCCGGTGTAATCATGCTTCCTGTAACCCATGTCAACGAACACTTCGTTCGGAGTGGTTTCGGTGAGTCGTTCGAACTGTTCGATGGTGCTGGCCAGTGTGTGTCCATCGTACGGATTGCCATGCTGCGCTTGCGCAGCGACTACCCAGCCGCCTTTGCTGGTCGCTGCAACTGACACTTTGCAGCCGAACTCGTAACGCTTATGCGCTTTGCCTTTACTGATGCACTCCACCTCCGGAGCATGCACGCTGTAAACCTTGTTCTTGCTGTTGCGCTCCTGCACGAGCAGCTTCCGACCGGTAACCAGAAGTTCCTGCAATTCCTTGCTTGCAATCAGTCCTTCTGTCTTTCGTTCGATGTCACGGATCACGCGCCCAAGGTACGTCCTGAGCTTCTTCACTGCCTTCCGGGCCCGCTTGAACTGCCGTGCATGAGCGTAACGGGACTGCTGGTGCAGTACTTGTTTGCCAACCCGCACGTACGACTGCCTGAGCTCAATACCCTCGACTTTCGCCAGGTCAACCAGTCGCTCCCGGGCACGACTGAGTGAGCGGGCATCAGTCGGGTAGCGGATGTTCTTCTCCTGCACGGTCGTATCAACATTCACTCTGGCCAGCTGGGTCGGTTTGATCAGTTTCAACCTGAGACCAGCGGCAATCGTTTCCTTCAATAATTCTTCAGCTCCGGCATCACCAACCCGGGCGCGCCATCTGGTCATGCTGCTCGAATCAATCGGCAGGTTGTGCTCGAAGAACTTTCGGCCCGAGAAGTACTGCCAGTAAGGGTTCTCAACCCACGATTGCACGACCGCGTCATCACTCAGATCGAACGTGTACTTCAGGTAGTGCAGGGCGACCATCAACCGGGTTGGAATACCCGGCCGGCCTTGATCGCTGTAGTTCACGCCGAACGTTTCATCGAGCTGAGCCCAATTGACTTCACCGGCCAGTTTCACCAGCGGATGAGCTGGATCAACCAGATCTACCAGTTCCATTCGGAACAGATGCCCCTGATCATCAGCAGCCGGATTCTGCCTTGGTTTCATGCCCAATTATTGCAAGGAAACACCCGCCCAGCACAGGGATTCTTGCAATACTGGGACACAATAACGACACAGTAACAACCGTCAGGGACGAGACTCCGAGACTATTTCAGCGACGACTAGCTATGGTCTGCGACTGAAGAATAAACGGGCGTCCTGACCCCATCCATCGCTGTGATAGAAGGCTGTACGAGAGGTAAACAATGGTTGCCAGCAGCGGGCCAAAGAGGAAAAACACTACC
>CALDPK010000206.1 GCA_937911855.1 uncultured Trueperaceae bacterium
GCCGGTGCCGGGCGGGCCGACCATCAGCACGCCGCGCGGGATCTTGCCGCCCAGCTTCTGGAACTTGGAGGGATCGCGCAGGAACTCGACCAGCTCGGACACCTCTTCCTTGGCCTCGTCGCAGCCGGCCACGTCGCTGAAGGTGACCTTGGTCTGTTCCTCGTTGAGCAGCTTGGCGCGCGAGCGGCCAAAGCTCATGGCGCCCTTGCCGCCGCCCTGCTGCATCTGCCGCATCATGAAGAAGAAGAAGCCGATGATCAGCAGGACCGGCAGGAAGTTGATCAGGATGTAGACCAGCGACGGCCCGGTGGAAGGCGGCGCCTGCTTGATGTCGACGTCGTGGTTGATCAGGTCGTCGATCATGCGCTCGTCGCGGCGCGGCGCGATCACCGTGCCGCGGGCGCCGTCGGTGCGCTCGAAGGAGATGGTGCGCTCGTCCTCGGCGATGTCGACGCTGCGGATCCGGTTGCTGCGCACTTCCTCCATGAACTGCGAGTACTGCACCTCCTGCGGGCCGGCGGTGTTCGGGCTGAAGCTCTGGAACACCATCATCAGCACGATGGCGACGACTACCCAGAGCAGCAAATTCTTGACCAGATCGTTCATTCAATTCGTTCCCGGCGCGTTCGCGCCATGCTACTTCATGTGTGTCCGCTTGCCGCCGGCAAACGCATAGACTTCCGGCGAACGCTGCCGGGACGCCGACGGCTTGCGGATCGCGACCTTGTCATAGCGCCGGCGCAGGCCCCGGACGTAATCGTCGAAGCCCACGCCCTGGAACAGCTTGGTCAGGAAGGCACCGCCCGGCCGCAGGTGCCGGTCGGCGAAGTCCATGGCCAGCTCGGCCAGATGCATCGCCCGCGGCTGGTCGACCGAGCCCATACCACTCTTGTTGGGGGCCATATCCGACAACACAAGGTCCACCTGGCGGCCGCCAAGCGCAGTCTCAAGACCTGATAAGACCGCATCCTCCCTGAAGTCCCCATGAAGAAACTCCACCCCGGCCAGGGGCGGCATCTCCAGGATGTCCAGCGCCAGCACCCTGCCCGGCCGCTCCGGATCCAGCCGGTCGAGCTCCTGGCGAACCCACTGCGACCAGCCACCCGGGGCGGCGCCCAGGTCGACCACCGTCATGCCAGGCTTGAGCAGGCGGTCGCGGGCGACCAGTTCCTCCAGCTTGTAGGCCGCGCGCGAGCGCATCCCCTCCGCCTGCGCCCGCTTTACGAACGGATCGGAGAAGTGTTCCTTGAGCCAGCGCTGGCTGCTCTTGCTGCGGGCCATGGGGGCGGTTCGCGGGGGCGGTGAATGGCGGGGGATCGCCGCCGGCATGATACCCTGCCGGTCCCGAACGACTCACGCTTCCCGTATGCCATCCGCCCTGACTGCCGCCCAGATCCGTTTCCTCCGCGGCCAGGCACATGACCTCAAGGCAATCCTGCAGGTCGGCGGCAAGGGCGTGACCGATTCGCTGGTTGCCGAGCTGGACGGCGCGCTGGAGCACCACGAACTGGTCAAGCTCAGGATCGCCTCCGACGACCGCGTCCAGCGTGAGGGCATCATCGCCGACCTGGCCGGGCGCAGCAGCGCCAGCGTGGTCCAAAAGATCGGCAAGGTGGCGGTGCTGTACCGGCCGGCCACCGACGGCAAGCGCCAGATCGTCCTGCCCCGGCCCTGAGCGGCTGCGGCCACCCACCGGCATCACGTTCCCCGCATGCATCTGAACCTCGAGCGCCCCGACTACGACTACTTCCTGCGCAGCGCCAACGGCGCCTGGGCGCTGGTCAACGAGCGCCGGCTGGACCGCAGCTTCGTGATCGCCCCGGACGCGCTGGTCGAGGATTGGCCGGTGCATGACGCAACCGCGCTGCGGGTCGAGGACCTGGACGGGCCCCGCACCGTGCCTGAAGCCGTCAGCGGCAACCTCAACGAGCTGCGCTGGCTGGGACTCGACTGGGACGAAGGCCCCGACACAGGCGGGCCGTTCGCCCCGTACCTGCAGTCAGGGCGCGGCGAGCGCTACCAGCGCATCCTCGATTTCTTCGCTGCCCGCGACCTGACTTTCGAATGCTGGCTGTCGCGCAAGGACCTGCGGGAACTGGCTTCGGCACCGCACGGCGACATCCCCGCTTACGGCGAAACAGAACGCCGCGTGAACCGGCGGATCATGGGTGCCAGGCAGGCTGCGGGCAAACAGCCCAGCATCCGCCTTAAAGGCCCGGAGACAGCCGGAGTCGCAACGATCGGCTTCCAGGACATCCTCGCAGGCCGCCGCCAGTTCGACGTGAAATCAGCCATAGGCGACATCGTCTTGAGACGCGCGGACGGCCTGTGGGCCTACCAGCTTGCCGTCGTTGCAGACGACATCGCCATGGGCATCCGGGAGGTCGTGCGCGGCAACGACCTGCTCGCCAGCACCGGCGCCCAGCTGCTCCTGTACCGGGCCCTGGAAGCTCCCCCACCCGCGTTCATGCACGTGCCCCTGCTGCTTGACGAGAACGGCGAGCGGCTCGCGAAACGGCGCGGCTCACTCACGCTCGGCGAACTGCAGGCTGCGGGCGTGAAACCCGAGCGCGCAGTTGGACTGCTGGGGTACAGCCTCGGACTGCTCAAGGACCCCGAGCCGATCAGTGCCGTCAGGCTGCTGGAGTCACTGCCCGCTGACTGGACCGGGCTGCTGCGGCCCGACAGTTTCCAGCTCACGGACCGGCTGACCGACTGGCTCAGAGCCCGCTGAAACCGCTGAAGGACTTGCACGGCCGTAACAGCCTGGCTTAAAGTTGCGCCATGCCAGCTGAACTGACCGGCACTGAAGCACCCGGACCACGCGCCCGGGTACTGCCGCGCGTGCGTACTCCGCGCAGCTTCAAGTGGCGGCATCAGCGCTGGTGGCGAAGCTGAAGCCTGTTCACTGACACCTGAACCCCAGACAATTCACGCAACATTCCACGGAGGCATACATGTACTCTCAGCCTGACCAGCATGGTCGCTATGGCGAGTTCGGTGGACGTTACGTCCCCGAGACACTCATCCCCGCACTTGAGGAGCTGACTGACAGCTGGCTCGAACTGCGCAGCGATGAATCATTCCAGCAGGAATACCGGACGTGGTTGCGCGATTACGTAGGCCGGCCCAGCCTGCTCACCCGCGCCAGCAACCTGAGCCGCGAGCTGGGCGGCGCGTCGATATGGCTTAAACGCGAGGACCTGAACCACACCGGCGCCCACAAGATCAACAACGCAATGGGCCAGGCGCTCATCGCGAAGCGGCTCGGCAAACAGCGCATCATCGCGGAGACGGGCGCCGGCCAGCACGGGGTGGCGAGTGCCACCGCAGCAGCCGTCTTCGGCCTGGACTGCGTCGTCTACATGGGCGAGGAGGACGTGCGGCGCCAGGAACTCAACGTGTTCCGCATGCAGCTGCTGGGCGCCACCGTCATCCCGGTGACGAGCGGCACCCGCACGCTCAAGGACGCCACCAACGAGGCGATCCGGGACTGGGTGACCAACGTGCGCGACTCGTACTACCTGATCGGCAGCGTCGTCGGTCCGCACCCGTACCCGCTCATCGTTCGCGACCTGCAGAGCGTCATCGGCCAGGAAACGATCGGGCAGCTCAGAGCGCAGGGCGTAACGGGAACAGAAGCGGTATTCGCCTGCGTCGGCGGCGGATCCAACGCCATGGGCATGTTCGCTCCGTTCATCGCGCTCCCCAGGGAAGAGCGGCCCCGGCTCATCGGAGTCGAAGCTGCGGGCGCAGGCCTGGACAGCGGCCGTCACTCGGCGAGCATCTCCACCGGCAAGACAGGTGTCCTGCACGGCGCGCTGATGCATCTGCTGTCAGACGATGACGGGCAGATACTGCCGGCGCACAGCATCTCGGCCGGCCTGGACTACCCGGGCGTCGGCCCCGAGCACTCCCACCTTCATGACAGCGGCCTGGCCGAGTACCAGAGCGCGACCGACTCGGAGGCGCTCGCGGCTTTCCAGCGCCTGTCGCGCAGCGAGGGCATCATCCCCGCCCTGGAAAGTTCGCACGCGGTGGCCGCAGCGATCCGGCTTGCCCCGGAACTCCCGGAAGACCGTGCCATAGTCGTGTGCCTGTCCGGACGCGGCGACAAGGACGTGGCCGAAGTAAGGCGGCTGCTTGAAGAAGGAGGCCAGGCATGACCGGCATCGAGAAGATCAGCAAAGCTTTCAGCGATGCGAAGCAGGACAACCGCGCGGCCCTGATGCCGTACCTGACCGGGGCGTTCCCGGACCGCACCACTTTCCTGCGGGACGCTTCCGTCCTCATGGAATCAGCCGACCTGATCGAGGTGGGTCTGCCCTACTCCGACCCGCTCGGTGACGGCCCCACCATCCAGGCGTCAAGCCAGGCCGTCCTGCAGGCCGGCACTTCCGTAGCCGAGGTGCTGGACCTGATCGGTGAACTCACCGGACACGGCAAGCCGGTCCTGGTCATGACCTACTACAATCCGATCTTCTGTTACCCGGGCGGGGAACGTGGCTTCCTGGAAGCACTGGCTCAGCGCGGCGTCTCCGGCGTGATCCTGCCGGACCTGCCGCCTGAAGAGGCAGGCAGCCTGCGCGGGCATGCAGCGGAGCTCGGGCTGGCGACTGTGTTCCTCATTGCTCCCACAACCACCGCGGCGCGGCTGCGGACCGTGACTCAGGCCAGCAGCGGCTTCGTCTACTGCGTGTCGGTGACCGGCGTGACCGGAGCGCGTGACAGCGTGGCCGGCGACCTGCCGGCGATGCTCGCCGCGGCCCGCGAGGTGACGGACCTGCCCCTTGCCGTGGGTTTCGGGGTTTCGGATGGCAAGACGGCAGCGGAAGTGGCGGCGGTGGCAGACGGAGTGATAGTCGGCTCAGCGATCATCGCCAGGCAGGCACAGGGCGAGGAACTGGGCGGCTTCGCAGCGGAGCTTGCCGCAGGCTGCATCTTGAGTGACTGAGGTCAGTCGCTGTTGACGAGAATGTCGGTGCCGAGCTGCTGGAACAGGAGATCTGACATCAGCAGGTCGGCGCCGGCGTCAGCCGGAAGTTCGTTGCCAACGACCCGCACCATGACCGGGTCGTTGGCCGAGTCAAGTGCCGAAGAGACGATGAGCAGCTCACCAAGAAGGCGGCCGCGCGCGACAACTTCGTAAGGGGTCAGTTCAGAAGAAACGGCCCCGGTGATGACACCGTTGCCGCTCAGGATCTCCATCTGAACCTGGCCTACTCCGCTGGCGGTCAGGCCTATCGCGTCAGCTGCCGCGCGGGAAAGGTCGATGAGCCGGTTGTCCTTGAACGGTCCGCGGTCGTTGATGCGCACGATGACACTCTGGCCCGTGGCCACGTGAGTGACGCGCACCCGCGTGTTGAACGGCAGGGTGCGGTGGGCCGCGGTCAGCTGGGCAGGATCGAAGATCTCGCCGCTGGCGGTGTGCCGGCCAGCGAAGCCGGGTCCGTACCAGGAAGCGTTGCCGGAGATGACACTGGCGGTGGCCTGCGAGGCAGCTGCAGCCGGCGCAGGTGCAGGCGTCCGCACTGCAGCAGTGGCGTCAGCCGTAGCGGCAACCGCAGCCGAAACTGCAGGCAGTACCGTCGGTGACACACTCAGTGCCGGTGCGCAGCCTGCTGCAAGCAGGATCAGCGCCAGACTCGGAACTGTAAACGAGCGCAGCATCCGTGCAGTATAGGTGGCATTTGATTTGAGAATGATTAGCAGATGACCTGGCACGTACTCAGACGGCCCGGCTGCATGCCGGGAAAATCACGCCCAGGTGCGGCGGGCGAGTTCTTTCTGGCAGAGGACAAACGCCTCATAATGGTCGATCTCGGCGCTGCCGTCGGCGATGGCCTGTTCACATTGGCCGATGATGCTGCTGAGCTCTTCGTTGCTCAGGTACTGCACCCTGTCTGTGGATTCATGTGTTTGCATCATCGCAGTCCGTCCCTGTAAGTGAATTCCGAGCGTGTCCCACCTGGTTGACTAGAATGTAGCAATGGCTTTCTTACAGAACTCTCACAGCTTTCTTACTCGCAATAACCGCGTCGGCGACGGGCTTCAGCGGCACCCCGCAGCGGGATGACCGACAGTCACTGCCACCTTGACCGGCTCAAGGAACCGCTCGCAGGGATCGATCCGACCCTGAAAGCCATGGTCACGGTCGGTACCGGGCCTGACAGGAACGACATCGCACTGGAGCTGGCCGCCGATCACCCGAACGTATGGGCAGCCATCGGCATCCACCCCGGCGACGCGACGCTCGCGGAGTCAGACGAAGTGCGCCGGCAGGTAAGTGCCCAAGCGCGGCACGCCCGGGTCGTGGCGATAGGCGAAACCGGTTTCGACACCCACTGGGATGCCACGAGCCTTGAAGAGCAGCAGGTTGCCTTCGATTTTCAGGCGGATCTCGCCCGTGAGCTCAACCTGCCGCTGATACTGCACGTGCGTGACCGTCAGGGCGGCCGGACCGCCAGCGCGGCTGCCTGCGCCGCCCTCGGGCAGGCAGGGTGGCAGCGCGGGATACTGCACTGCTTCAATGGCGACGAACAGTTGCTTGAGCTGGGCCTGGAACTCGGCTGGTACGTATCGTTCGCCGGCAATGTCACCTATAAAAGCGCAGCGGACCTGCAGGAAGCCGCCAGGCGCGTCCCGGCTGAAAGGCTCTTGTTTGAAACGGACAGCCCGTACCTTGCACCCGTCCCGAAGCGGGGCAGGCCCAACCGGCCGGAATACGTGCGGCACACCGCCGAATTCGTGGCCGGCCTGCGGGGCGTGAGCTACGAGGAACTGGAAAGGGTCACCGACGAAAACGCCGCCGCCGTCTTCGGCTTCTGAGCCGTACAGTCCCAGCACCGACTGGGCTGTACAGTATGGGCGTGGCTTTCAAGGACGACGCCTATCACGTGACCCGCGACACCGCCGATCTTTACGCCGAACTGGTCGGTGAGGACACCGGCAAACCGATCTTCTACCTGCACGGGGGCCCCGGCTACAACAGCTTCTCGTTCAGGGACCTGGTCGGGGACAGCCTCGAGCAGCACCTCATGATCTACGCAGACCAGCGTGGTGGCGGCCGCTCTTACGCAGAAGCGCCCTTCAGCCTGGAAGTACTGGCCGATGACGTCCGGGCGATACTCGACGCACTCAAGATGCCGCGCGCCACGCTGCTGGCCCACGGCTTCGGCGCAACGATCGCCGTGCAGGCAGCAGTAAGCTTCCCGGGCCTGGCCGAACGGCTGATCCTGGTGAACCCGTGGTTCTCCATGCCGATGCTGGCGCGCACCATCCAGCGCAAAGCGGCGCGCATGAGCGGCAACGACGTACTGGCCGTGCCGCCCGAAGCGGAACTGCAGGAAGGCGACGCTGACGACCCTATCGAACTGACCAACCAGGCTTTCCAGTGGCAGCCTGCCAAGCGGGTGTTCGACGAACTCCTCTTCCCCGACGCATCATCGCGGATGCAGCTTGAACACAGCGACACGGTCGCGCTCGCCGGTCCCACCGAGTTCGCGGAACTCGAGAACCCATGGCTGGTGGACGTAGTGCCGCTGCTGAACCAGCTCACCGTCAAGACCGTGTTCATCGCCGGCCAGCACGACGCCAGCAGCTTGGCCAGCCAGGTCGAGGCCGGCTTGCTGCAGTTGCCCGAAGCGCTGTTCAGCATGACCGAAGGCGGGCACTATCCGTGGATAGACGATCCCGAGACGTTCCTGTCATTGCTCGAACAGGCCCTGGCCGCCTGAACATGCGCGCGGACGTGATACTTCGTATGTGAAGGGCGCCGGTCCGGTGCTAGACTCGTTTGATGCTCAAGCCTGACCTGCAGGTAAGCGACATCACCTTTGTGACGCCCGAACTGCTCCGGCAGCACGGCCTGAACGCAGTGATGGTCGACCTGGATGACACCCTCGTGCCTTCCGGCGGAGACAGCATGGAAGTCCGGTTCACGGAATGGTTCAGAACCCTCCGTGATGACGGCATCGACCTGCTGATCCTGTCGAACGGTCAGCGTGACCGGGTGGCGCACTGGGCCCACTCGCTGGGCATTCCGGGACTGTCGCTGGTCGGCAAGCCGTTCAGGCACGCTTTCCGGCGTGGCCTGAAGATGCTCGGCTCGGAACCCGCACGGACCGCGATGGTCGGCGACCAGCTGTTCACCGACGTGCTCGGCGCGAACCTGATGGGTCTGTTCAGCGTCCTGGTCACGCCACTCAGCCCCGGCAAACTGCCTCACACGCGGCTGTTGCGCCGTGTAGAAAAACGCATCCTCAGGAGGGGTAATGGCGAACCTGTCGATCGGTGACAAGCGTCTCGGAGCGGTTCTGCTCGAGCGCGGCTACGTCACTGACGAGTCACTTCAGAGAGCCATCAGCCGCCACGGCGAGGCCGGCGGCAGGCTCTCGGACATACTTGTAAACCTGGGTGTCATCTCGGAACACCGCATCGCCCGGGCAATTGAAGAATCGATCGGCATCCCGCTCGTCGCGCTGCCACGTGTCGACGTCATGCCTGAGGCGATCGCGAAGCTGAGTGGCCGCACGGCCTTCGAGCTCAGCGCGGTACCGTTCTCCATCGACGGCAATCAGCTGCGCGTGGCCTTCGAGGATCCGCTCGACGCAATGGCCATCGAAGAGATCGAGGACGCCACCAACTGCTTCGTCGAGCCTTACAAGGGCCTGCAGAAGGAGATCCAGTGGGCGCTCGCCACCTACTACCCTGAGCTCGAACTGGAAGCTCCGCGCGACCTCGAGATCGACCTCAGCCAGCGGCTCGGCAGCCTGGCCGTCGAGAAGGGCTTCGCCACCGAAGAGCAGGTTGCGCTTGCCGCGCAGGAGCAGCAGCGCACCGGCGGCCTCCTGGGCCGGATACTGGTTGACCACGAGGTGATCACCGAGGAGCAGCTCACCCAGCTGCTGGCACTGCAGAGCGACATCCCCTTCGAAGACAACTTCCAGGATGAACCGTTCGACGACAAACTGTCCTCCACCCTGCTGCGCCTTGACGCGGTGCAGTTCCACGCCGTGCCCGTCCGCGATGAAGGCGACGCGGTGGTCATCGCCGTCGCTGACCCGCGCCGCATACCCGACCTGGAAGCGATAATCCCGCGGCCCGCACGCTTCGTAGCGGCCAGCGAGCAGGCGGTACGGCAGCGCATCGAGATCATGTACGAATCCGAACGCGGCCGCCTGGGCGAGACGCTCATGCTCGACCGCAAGCTGCGCCGCGAACAGCTGCGCCGGGCCCTTGACGAGCAGCAGAAACTCGGTAACGTCCGCCCGCTGGGCGAGATACTCATCGACCTGGGTTACGTCACACAGACCGACCTGGACGACGCGCTGAACAAGCAGCGCTCGGGTGGCGGCAGGCTCGAGGACACGCTCGTGCAGGCCGGCAAGATCAGCCCCGACATGCTGGCACGCAGCCTTGCCATGCAGCTGGGTCACGAGTTCATCGAGGAGAGCAACGTCAGGGTCGACCCCTACGCCGTGACGCTCGTACCCGAAGCCACGGCCCGCCGCTACCAGGCGATGCCTATCCGCATCGAGGACAACAGCCTGGTCGTCGCGATGAAAGACCCGCGCCACGTTTTCGCGCTTGACGACATCCACCTGATCACCGGCAAGGAAGTCATCCCCGCCGTGGCGGCCGAATCCACGCTGACCCAGCTTCTGAACCGCTTCTACCGCGGTGACGACAACATGGATGAACTCGCCAAGGCCGTGCTGGAAGAAGTCGGTTCCGGCCAGCAGGAGCAGGAAGACAGCAGCGCCATCGACGACAACGCGCTCGTCAAGGTGGTCAACTCCATCATCCGCGAGGCTGTCCTGTCCGACATCTCGGACATCCACGTGGAACCCCGTCCCGACGGCCTGCTGATCCGGGTGCGCAAGGACGGCAGCCTGCGGGAATACATGCGCATGGACCGCAAGGCGGCAAGCGCGCTGGTAGCCCGCATCAAGATCATGGGCAACCTGGACATCGCCGAACGGCGCCTGCCCCAGGACGGCCGTGTGCGCTTCAAGGACCGCAACCTGGAAGTCGACCTCCGGCTGTCCACCCTCCCGACCGTGTACGGCGAGAAGGCCGTGATGCGCATCCTGAAGAAGGCATCCAGCATCCCCGAGATCGAGGATCTGGGTTTCGCGGACTACAACTATCAGCGTTTCGTCGACGTGATCAAGAAGCCGTACGGCATGTTCCTGATCACCGGTCCCACCGGCTCGGGTAAGTCGTTCACGACTTTCTCAATCCTCAAACGCCTGGCCACCCCGGACGTCAACGTGACCACGGTGGAAGACCCGGTCGAGTACGAGATCCCCGGCATCAACCAGACGCAGGTGAACGTACGCGCCAAGCTGGACTTCGCCCGGGCACTCCGCTCGTTCCTGCGCCAGGACCCCGACATCATCATGGTCGGTGAGATCCGGGACCAGGAGACCGCCAAGATCTCCGTCGAAGCAGCCCTGACCGGTCACCTCCTGATCGCCACCCTGCACACCAACGACGCTTCGGGCGCAGTAACCCGTCTGGTGGAGATGGGCATCGAGCCGTTCAACGTCTCGGCCTCGCTCATCGGGGTGCTGGCTCAGCGGCTCGTGCGCAAGGTGTGCACCAGCTGCCGGGTCGAGTACACCCCCGACCCTGACGTGCTGAGGCGCATCGGCATCACCGCAGAACAGATTCAGGGCCGCAAGCTGTACCGTGGCGTCGGCTGCGACAAGTGCGGCGGCAGCGGCTACAACGGCCGCTTCGCGATCCACGAGCTGCTGGTCGTGGAAGACACCATCGAATCCGCGATCGTGGCCGATGCATCCTCGGGTGAGATCAAGGACCTCGCCATGGAGTCAGGCATGAAGACACTCCGCGATGACGGCATCAACAAGGCATTCGAGGGCATCACGACCCTGGAAGAAGTACTGGCACGCACCGCTGAATGACCGGGCAGGACCGAAGGGTAAAGGAGAACCATGGCTGACCAGATGAAACAGACGCAGATTCAGGCCGACATCGTCGAGCTGCTGAAGCTGGCCATCGAAAGGGGCGCCTCGGATCTGCTGCTCACCGCCGGCCTGCCGCCCATGCTGCGGATCGACGGCGAGTGGCGTGCCACCGAGTACGACACCCTGCGGCCCAACCTGACGCGCCGGCTGATGTACTCGATGATGGACGAGAAGAAACAGCGTCACTTCGAGGAATCACTCGACCTGGACTTCAGCTTCGCCCTGTCCGGCCACGGGCGCTTCCGCGTGAACGCGTTCATGCAGCGAGGCTCCGTCGGTGGTGTGCTGCGGCTCATCAGCGAGGAGATCGCCACGTTCCAGAGCCTGGGCCTGCCCTCAGTAGTCGCTGACGTCGCCCGGCTGCCGCGCGGCCTGGTGCTCGTCACCGGTCCCACCGGATCCGGCAAGTCGACCACGCTTGCTACGATGCTTGACCTGATCAACCGCGAGAGTCATAAGCACATCGTCACCATCGAAGATCCCATCGAGTTCTTCCACCCTCACCGCAGTTCGATCGTGAACCAGCGCGAGATCAACGAGGACACCCGCTCATTCTCGGCTGCACTGCGCAGCGTCCTGCGTCAGGCTCCGGACGTGATCCTTGTCGGCGAGATGCGTGACCACGAAACCATCGGCGCTGCAGTGACAGCCGCCGAGACCGGCCACCTGGTGATGGGCACGCTGCACACCAACTCGGCGCCCGAAGCGATCGACCGCATGATCGACGTGTTCCCCGAAGCGCAGCAGGCGCAGATAAGGGTGCAGCTCGCGAACAACCTGCAGGCGATCCTCACCCAGCAGCTGCTGCCGCGCGCTGACGGCGAGGGCCGCGCCCTTGCCTACGAGTTCCTGCTGGCGACACCCGCGGTCCGCAACCTGATCCGCGAAGGCAAGACCC
>CALDPK010000207.1 GCA_937911855.1 uncultured Trueperaceae bacterium
AACCTTGAAGGCAACCTCCAAAGAGGGGGAGTAACGGCCCTGTTCGATCGCGATTATCGTCTGGCGGGTGACGCCGACCCGGTCGGCCAGCTCGGCCTGGGTCATCTCGCCACTTAAGAACCTCAGCTTGCGGATCTCGTTAGTGACTTTTGTCGCTTTGGCAGTCATGCCCCAGCCAGGCCACGGCGGTACGTCACGAGCGCGGTTACCGAGGCCGTGACTGACGAGATGAAGAAGCCCGCGTAGATGGTGTTGGCGATCCAGAAGTGATCGAGCTCGAGCATGGCGAGGATGAGGGCCGCGGCTGCGCCGGCCGAGAGAGGGAAGATGCCGACCCAGTCTCCGAACCTTGCGATCTGCGTGTCCCGCTGGTCTTCCTTCGTGTCCGAGTTGCCGGTGATGATGCCCGCGATTATGTGGAGGCCGATGGTGGCGACGATGCTGATCAGCACAGCGGTGATCATCGGTCGCTGGAAGGCGACTTCCGCAACGGGAGTGTGCTGCAGGCGGCCGAGGATGTTGGTTGCGTACCAGATGAACACGCCGACACCGACGATGAGTTCGACGTAGGTGCTGCGTTCCTTGTAACCCATCGCGTCGCGAATGTAAGAAAAACTTGACATGGGTGGAGTGTAAGGGATAGCTGACCTCATGTCAAGAGAAGTATACATTGAGGTTGTGCGCGCCTGACCATTGTTCGCCACAGAACTGTGCGCTCATCTGCAGGCAGTACTCTGAAAACACAATGTCCTACAGACCCGACGCACTGCCGCCGGAATCAGATGAGCTGCAGACCGGCACGTACACCCGCACTGCAGAACGCAGCGTCATCGTGCCGCCACCCGCAGAGGCCGGACATGACGAGGAGATCACCAGGATCAGGGTGGACCCGGAAGACCGGCTTGCGTTCCGGGTCGGCGTCAACATCCTCACCCTCGTCCTCATCGGCGTCGGAGCCTGGCTGATCTGGCGCAACTTCTTCGCAGGCAACTGATGAACGCCAACACGCTCGCCAGCACCGCCTCGCTCCTGTGGCTCCTGCTCGCAATCGGCCTCCTCGCCACCCTGGCCGCCGGAACCGTCATGGACCGCTACCGGCAGACCATCGTTACCGCCGTCGGATCGCTCACCCGGCTGCTGCTCGGCCTCGGCCTGTTCGCTGTGATTCTCTACGCGACGCTGTACTTCCTCGCCCTGGTCGGTGGTTTCTACGAATCACTGACCTGCAAGGTGGTCACCCTGCCCGCCTGCGAAGACCCGCTGGCACTGCCCGCCTGGCTGCGGCTGCCCGACCAGAGCGTCGGCGGCGTCATCGGCATCCTGCCGCTGCTCGGCATCTTCCTTGCCAAAAGCATGCAGTCACCGAAACCCGAAGCCGAAGTCATGCCGGGCAGCCGCTGGTCAGGCCTCCTGACCTGGCTGTACGCCAGCGCCGGCATCATCGCGATCTTCATTATCGAACTGTGGCTCGCCTGGCTCAGGGGGGCCGCCGAAGCAGCGGACAGGCAAGTGCGCCTGTCACTCGGCCTTGACGCCGACCTGCCCGCCGCCTACCTTGGCGTGGCCCAATGGGGAGCAGTGGTGCTGGCCCTCGGCCTCAGCGTAGTGGTGGTCTACCTGGGCGTAGCCGGCAGGTACGGCCTGCAGGTATCCGGCCGCGGTTTCACGGAGCTCAGGCACGGCGCCGGCCTCGTCAGCCTGATCGGCGCCCTCCTCCAGATACTCGCCGGCGGACTCACCAGCGCCTGGACGACGGTCGCCATCGCACTGGGCAGGTTCGCGCTCAAACTGCGGCACGGCCTGACCCACCTGTACTCCACAGCCATGATTGCGCTCGGCCGGGCAGCACTCAAGATCCAGAGCGTACTTGCACGCACCTGGGCGTTCCTGGCCATCCTCCTCGGACGCACAGTACTGTGGTTCGGCCGGCTGGGACGCCGGCGCAACCATGGCGCTGCACTGATCCTGCTTGCCGGAACGCTCACTGGCCTGGCAGCCCAACCCGCGATGGCCCGCACGTACATAGTCCTGCAGGACATGAGCGGCGGTGAAGAAAGCAGGCTCGAGGCCACCAACCAGCTGATACTGAACTGGGCTGATCCATCCCCTCAGCTGGCGCTGCTCTCACGCAATGACCGGCTGATCGTCATCCCCATCCGGGCCCCTGGCCACCTGGATACGGTGTACAGCACCCTGTTCAACGCCACCTACCCCGGCAGTCAGCTCGACCGCTTCGCTTTCTACGCCGAGCTTCGCAACGTGCTGCCTGACACGGTCGATGACGCCTGGGGGACGGCGGTCAGTGAAGCCCTCCGCAGCGCCGCCTTCTACCTGCGGGAAGCGGGACCGGAAGAGGAACGCGTCCTCATCATCTTCGGCAACGGGGAAGACCACAGCCCGGACCCAATCGACGCGACTGAACTTATCGAGGGGCTGCAAGGCGCCCTGGTCATCCGGTTCAACGCCGGCCTGGACACCCACGAATACTGGTCGGCCATCTTCACCGCTGCCGGGGCCCGCGATCAACTGGTGTACGACCAGGCGGCCACGAGGCTGTTGCGAAACGACGAACTGTTCCGCGCTATCGAGCGGGCGTTCCAGTGAACTCAGGGCTGCAAGCGTAAACCCGCTTATCAGCCGCAGGCACAGCACCGGAACCAAAACTAAGGAGATCACTATGGCAGAAACCAGCAAGGTAACCCCGTTCCTCATGTTCACCGGCCGCGCCCAGGAGGCACTCGACTTTTACATGGAGCAGTTCAGCGACGCGGAGATCCTGCAGATAAGTCATTACGGCCCGGAAATGCCCGACCGTGAAGGCACCGTCGCGCAGGCTGTCTTCCGCATCGGTGATCAGAAGCTCATGGCGATCGACAGCCCACCGGTCCATGACTTCGACTTCACCCCGTCACTGTCGCTGTTCGTCAACTGCGAAAACGAAGCTGAGATCGACCGCCTTGCAGGAGCTCTTTCTGAAGGTGGCTTCGTGATGATGCCGCTGTCGACCGATTACCCGTTCGCAGCCAAGTACATCTGGCTGAATGACCGCTTCGGCGTGGCCTGGCAGCTGTCCCTGGCGGCCGATGACTGAAACGGCCAGCCGCGGCAAGATAATCGCCCACGGCACCATCCGCTTCGAACGCGAACTGCCAGGTGACATCAATACGGCATGGGCATTTCTCACCGAATCCGGTAAGCGGGCACTGTGGCTGGCCGGCGGAGAGATGGAGCCACGCGTGGGCGGCAAGGTGGAATTAGAATTCCGGCACAACGACCTTTCGCCCAAGTCCATACCGCTGCCCGCGCGGTTCAGCAATTACGAAGTCGGGAGCTCGCTAAAGGGTGTCGTT
>CALDPK010000208.1 GCA_937911855.1 uncultured Trueperaceae bacterium
AGGTTGCGCTCAACACCGTGAAGGTGGAGAACTGGGACAAGACCTTCACGGTCATCCCGGCGCACCTGTTCCTGAAGAACAGCTTCAAGAACTACCGCAGCATGTACGAGATCGGACGCCGCATCATGCGCAGCATCCTGATCGACATGGACAGCATCCGCTTCCTGAGCGCCGAAGAGGTCGAGGCACTGGGACGGTTCAGCCTGCTGCGCCCCTACCTGGATGCGAAGAAGACCGACCTGAGCGAGTGGAACCGGAAGCACGGTGGCGATGCGGAGGAACCTGTGAACGCGCGCCGGCTCACCAACCTGGGCACGTTCCGCGCGTACATCGAAGCGTACCTGCGGGCTGATGAACGGATCAGCAAGGACCTGCTCTTCTCCATCCGCCAGCTGGCACCCACGCCTGACGGGCTGCCGCTGCAGATTTACGCCTTCACGGTGGACACAGGTTTCGTGAACTTCGAGAAGACCCAGGCAGACGTGTTCGATCACCTGCTGGCCATCATGAGCGAGTTCGACCTGCGGGTGGCGCAGCGCCCCACAGGCACTGACATGCGTGCGCTGGGCGCCGCCTGGCGGGAACAGTCGCCAGCCCTAGAGCCTTAACCTGCCCGGCCGCACAGTGACCTGCCGCCAGCCGCGCACCGAGTTGCACAGGAAAACCGCGTCCGCCCGGTACACGTCTCCAGCGGTCAGCACCTGCTCCCGGGCTTCCCGCCTGGTTTCAAGCACCAGTTCCCGGTAAACCCCTGGCAGAAGTCCCGCGCTGAGGGGTGGTGTCAGCAACTCACCGTCCAACTCAACGAACACGTTGCTGTTTCCGGCTTCGGTGACCTGACCGAGTTCGTTGCTGAACAGCACGTCAGCCAGGCCCAGCTCGCGCGCCGGCAGCGCGTACTTCTCGAACAGGCTGCGCCGGGTCGTTTTAAACCGGACCAATTCATCGTTCGATTCGACCGGGGTCTCAGCCAGCATCACCGTCAGCGGGCCCGACGGCGGGCTGACTTTCTCCGCACTGACCCAGCTGCTGCCGTCCCGCTCCAGCAGGACGCGGACCTTGTAATCATGCCCATTCAGCACCCTGGCCTGCTGTGCCAGGAGCGCCATGAGCTGTTCTTCATCCAGGTTGAAACCAAGCGCATGTGCCGAGCTGCGCAGCCTGCGCAGGTGCCGGTCCAGGCGCTGAAAACCGCTGCTGTACAGCAGCGACTCGATCAGTCCGAAGTCTGAACCTGACCCTGACATGCAAGCAGGATAGCGCCTCTTCTTAGGTGGGTACCGGGGTCAGCCTTCCGTTTGCTCCAGCAGCGCCCGTGCCGCCTCGAGCACGTCAAGCACGACCAGGTCCGGCGTGGCAGTTTCGATGTCAGCCTCCTTGTGAAAGCGCGTATATAGGTTGCCTTCCAGGTGACCTTTGAGGAACTCGCGCATCACCGGCGACTTCGCACGTTCACTGGGGGTGTACGGCGCCAGTTCCGCAGGCAGTCCGGGCACCATCCACACGGACGTCACGCCTGCAAGGTTGGCGCCCAGGACGTCGTGCACGAGGGTGTCGCCGACGTGGGCGTTCAGGCCGGGAATGGCGTGGAACGCGCCCGTCTGCGGCTTGGCGAAACCGATGCCTTCAGGCGTGTAGACGGTATCGAAGTAATGCTCGATGCCCAGCGCGACGAGTACCGGCCACTGGTACTTGCGGTAGCCGTTGGTGAGCGCGTGGATGGTGGCACCATGTTCACGCAGCAGCTGCAGGCCTTCGACGGCACCCGGCAGGATGCTGATCATGCCTTCTTCGGCGCTGAACCTCTCCACCAGTCCGGCGACGTCGGGGATCTCGGGTCCAGCTAAGCTGCGGCTGGCTTCGTTGAGGATTTCGTCCCAGTCGTACGCGGTCACGAAGTTGCCTTCCTGCATTCGGGTCATCCAGATGTTATTGACCGCCGCGGTCATCTGCCGCTCGGCTTCGGCCTGCTCGAGGGCGGCCAGTGCAGGGGTGGCTCCGCGGACGTGCTCCCGCACCCAGGGGAACACGCCTTTGGCGAATGGATTCTGGATTATGACGCCGTCGAGGTCGAAGCTGATGGTGAGTCCGCTGTTCATGGCGACAGTATCGCCTAATTCCTCAGGGTTGTCGGCTGTGACCGCAAATCGTATTGGCTGCCACAGTCCGGACGTGGTAGAAATTGCAGTGAAGATAAAGACTGTTGGTATGGAGGCAAAAGTGAAGACAATCCGCAATCTGCTGATCGCCGGCCTGCTCGTGGGCCTGATGCCGTTCTCCGGTGCGTTCGCACAGGCTGAAGAGGCACCCGAGATCACGCTCACGTGGTGGATAAACCCGTGGCGCATCCGCCCTCCGGACTTCCCCGCTGACCAGTCACCTACGGGCGACGAGTACCCCGCCTGGATCAGCCAGGAATTCATGAAGCTGCACCCGAACGTCACGGTGGAGTTCGAAGTCGTGCCTAACAGCGGCTACCTCGAGAAGATCAACACCGCCCTGTTCGCCGGCAACCCGCCCGACGTCATGCGCAGCCTGGACTTCAACCCCGAATGGGCACGCGAAGGCCTGCTCGAGCCGATCGACGACTACCTGACTGACTTCGACCGCGAAGACTTCCTCGAGTACGCGCTTGAAGATGGCAACATCGACGGTCAGTACTACATCTGGCCCTGGAACAACTCGAACAACGGCATGGGCAGCACCCTCCTCCTGAACAAGGACCTGTTCGAAGAGCGTGGCGTGCCGATTCCCGAAGGCCACTGGACCATCGACGAGTTCCTGGAAGCTGCCGAACAGCTGACCTTCACCCGCGATGACGGCACGCAGGTTTACGCCATCACCGTGGCCGCCCAGGACGTCGAGAACACTATGGCCTGGATCTACCGTTACGGCGCCCAGTACGTCAACGATGAGCAGACCAGCTTCGCACTGAACTCCGAGGAAGGCGTCCGCGGCCTGCAGCTGCTCGTCGACCTGGTCAACGAGTACGGCGTTGCACCCCGTGGCGGCGAGGCACTCGACGTTTACGGCACCATCGACAACTTCCACCAGGGCCGTGCAGCCATGGGTTACGGCGGCATCTACGAGATCGGACGCATCGACCGTTACCTGAACGAAGGCCGCATGGAAGAAGCCATCCAGGTCGTCATCGCCCCGTTCCCGCATGACCCGGAAACCGGTCCCGTTGCTTTCGAGACCTCAGGTGGCTTCATCGTCTTCAATCAGGAAGACGAGTACCGGCGTGACATGGCCATGGAACTCGCCCGCTTCATCACCAACACCGAGAACATGACCCTGCTGCAGGACCTGCTGTACGTGACTGCCCGCCACTCAGCCAACGAGCTGCTCACGTTTGACTCCGTTCAGGCGTACACCGATGACGTGCAGGAGCAGGTGCGCCGCTACATGGAAGCCATCGATCACGGCATCCCCTACTTCGGTCCGCGTTCGCTTGATACGAGCGGTGCAACTGATTACTTCAAGGCTGCCGTCCAGCGTGCTTTGAGCGGTCAGGCCACTCCGCAGGAAGCCCTCGACGACTTCGTCCGTAACGCCAACCGGGAGGTTTTCGGCAACTAAGCCGAATCAACCGGTGGCTGACTCAACTTCAACGGCGCTTCCGCGGCCGGCTCCCAACAGGGCCGGCCGCTGGCGCATAAATCTTGCGGCATACCTGTTCCTCCTGCCGCAACTCAGTGTTTTCCTCCTGTTCGTGGTCCTGCCGGTGCTGTTCGCGCTGGTGCTGGCATTCCTGGACTACCGCCCTACCCGCGTGGAATGGGTGGGCCTCGACAACTTCAGGCGGGTGTTCACTGACCCGCTCATGGGCATAGCGCTGCGCAACACCAGTATTTTCACGCTTGGTGTCGTTATCTTCTGGCTTGGTAAGGCACTGCTGATCGCCTACCTGCTTGACCCTCTCAGCAAGGGACTGCAGACGTTCTTCAAGTCCGCCTTCTATCTGCCTTCTGTCACGTCGAGCGTCATCATCTCGCTCGTCTGGCTGTGGATCTTCAACCCTACGTTCGGCCTGCTTAACGCGATGCTGAACTCGGTCGGGCTCGACAGCGTGTCCTGGCTGGGCAACCCCAATACGGCGCTTGCGTCACTGATGGGCATGCAGGTCATCATGGGCGGTGGTTCCAGCATCGTGCTGCTCTCGGCGGCGCTGGCGCGCATCCCGCGCGACCTTTACGAGGTTGCCATCCTCGATGGCGCAACCCGCGGTCAGATGTTCCGGAACATCATCATCCCGCTCATCCGGCCCGTGCTCCTCTACCTGGTTGTGACCGGCACCATCAACACCTTCCAGGTGTTCGAGAGCATCTACATAATGACGCAGGGCGGTCCGCAGTTCGCGACCATCACGCTCGTCTACCGCATCTACACGACGGCATTCCAGCAGTTCAACCTGGGGCTTGCCTCGGCGCAGGCGATAATCCTGTTCGCCTTCACCTTCATCCTCGCGTGGATCCAGTTCAGGTGGCTGGGCCAGAACGTGGAGTACTGACATGGCAAGCGCTCCCCGCGGCCTGAACCGCATCCTGCTCGACCGTGAACACCCGGTGCGCCCACGCGGACTGAACACGTTCTGGTTCGTAGGCATAGTGGTGATCCTGGCAGCAATGACCGTCATCCCGCTCTACTGGATGGTCGCCACGGCGTTCACGCCCGCTGCCCTGACGATGAAGTTCCCGCCCGAGATCATCCCATCCAACCCCACGCTGCGGAACTTCCAGGAGATACTGAACCGGCCCGGCTTCATGATCTGGATCATGAACTCGACCATCATGGCTGTCACCGTCACTGTCTTCACGGTACTGACCGCGAGCATGGCCGGTTACGCGTTCGCCAAGATGCCGTTCAAGGGCAACAAACCGCTGTTCTGGCTGCACATCATGGCGGTCATGCTGCCGAACGAGGCGATCCTGGTGCCGCTGTTCATCATCGTCCCGCGCATGGGAATGGTCGACAGCTACGCTGGCCTCATCCTGCCGCTGCTCGCCGCGCCGTTCGGCGTGTTCCTGATGAAACAGTTCATCCAGACACTGCCTGGCGAGCTGATGGACTCAGCACGTGTCGACGGAGCCAACGAGTGGCAGGTTTTCTGGCAGATAGTCACCCCGATGGTGCGGCCGGGCATGGCATTCCTGGGCATCATCACTTTCGTGAACATGTGGAACCTGTTCCTGTGGCCGCTGGTCGCGACCCGCTCGGCGGACATGCGCACTCTGCAGGTCGGTCTGGCCCTTATCCGCGACGAGGAGCCGCTGTTCTACGGGCTGCAGATGGCCGGCGCCACCCTGGCAGCGATTCCGATCATCATCGTGTTCTTCTCGTTCCAGCGGTACTTCCTGCGCGGGGTCACCGTAGGGGCACTCAAAGGTTGAGCCTGGCGGCATGATCAACGCCAGTAACGTCAACAAGAGCTTCGGCCCGAAGACCGTCATCCGCGACCTGTCATTCCAGGTGGGCGCGGGTGAGGTAGTCGGGCTCCTGGGGCCAAACGGTTCCGGCAAGACCACGATGGTCAGGCTGCTGAGCGGCGTGCTGCGACCGGATTCCGGCAGCGTGCAGGTAACCGGGCGCGACCCACTCGCCGATGGAGAGGACGTGCGCATGGCAACGGGTGTGCTCACCGAAAGTGCCGACTTCTACCGCAACATGTCCGCCATCGACAACCTGCGGTTCTTCGCGGACATTTACGGGGTTCAGGACCGGCAGCGGCCGGCACTCTTGCTGGAGCAGTTCGGACTGGCAGGCGACCGCGACCGCAATGTGGGCACCTTCTCCACCGGGATGCGCAAGCGCCTGGGACTCGCCAAGGCGCTCCTGCACGAACCAAGCGTTCTGTTCCTGGATGAACCCACCAACGGGCTGGACCCAGAGGGCACCAGGATGGTGCTTGAATCGATCAGGCAGCTGAACTCAAGCAGACCCACGACCATCCTCATCTGCTCGCACCTGCTGGATCAACTCGAAGTTGTGTGCGACCGCTATGTGTTCATCGACGAAGGCCGCCTCATCGAGTCGGGGACGCTGCCTGAACTGCGCATCCGCTACCAGCAGGAACTGCTCGTAGAGATGGAGACCGACATGCAGGCAGCAGAAGCTGAGGAGCTCGGCTTCAACGTTGACATTCGGGCAGTAGGCGGCACCAGGCGGCTGGTGTTCACTGTCCGGCGCAGGGAGCAGGTGCCGGACCTGCTGCGGGCTGTGGTGAACCGCGCCCAGGTGTACGGCGCCAGGATCCATGAGCCTGACCTGGAGGACATGTACTTCAGGATCCGGGCGGAGAAACTGCCATGAACAGAAGACGTGCCGTACTGGCGATAGTCAGGAAGGACGTGCGGGCGATATTCGCCAACCTGCAGGTCTGGCTGCCCATGCTCATCGTGCCGGTCGTCCTGGGAATACTCGTACCGGGTGGCATCACCTGGGGCATCCTCCGCTTCGGCGAAGGCAACAGCGAAATGCAGGACATCATCCGCCTGCTCGACCAGCTGCCCGCCGGCAACCTGCTCGATTCCATCGCACGGTTCGACGGCATACGCCAGCAGGCCGTGTTCTTCATGGCGAACTACCTGCTGGCACCGTTCTTCCTGCTCATCCCCGTGATGGCGGCCAGCACCATAAGTGCGGACAGCTTCGCCGGCGAGAAGGAGCGCGGAACGCTCGAGTCGCTGCTGTTCAGTCCCATCAGCGTCGACGTGCTGTTCATCGGCAAGGTGCTTGCTTCTTTCCTGCCTGCAATCGGCCTGGCATGGGGCACGTTCCTGCTGACCGTCATCACCGTCAACGCTATCGCGTGGCCGTGGATGGGACAGGTGTTCTTCCCCACCCTCAACTGGCTGCCACTGATGCTGCTGGTCATCCCACTGCTGAGCCTGGCCACCATCTTCCTGACGGTCTTCGTCAGCGCGCGCGTGCGCACGTTCCAGGCTGCATATCAGCTGGGCGGCATAGTGAGCCTGCCGGTGATCGGACTGGTGGTCGGGCAGCTTACGGGGGTCCTGTTCCTCAGCATGACGGTCATCATCCTGATCGCTGCCGCACTGCTCGTGCTCAACGTCATCCTGCTGTTCATGCTGCGCGGGTTCCTGGACCGGCCCGCCCTGTTCGAGTCACAGGTGCAGTGAACAGCCGGTCATCAGTGCACGTCACGTACCCTTACTGATTCCCCGGTTTCCAGTGACCGCTGGGCAGCCAGCGCCAGCCTGAGTGACTCGCGTCCGTCGATCACGGTTGGAGCGACCGGGTTGCCTTCCAGGATATTGAAGGCGAACGCCTCGAGTTCGTTGGAGTACGCTTCGGCGTAACTCCAGGCGAAGTCGCTTGGCCGGTCCTGGACGATGCCGCGCCGTTCGTAACGTTTGAGCAGGTGCCGGCTGTCCATGTCGATGGTGACGCGCCCGCTGCTGCCGATCACTTCCGTGCGGATGTCGTAGCCCCAGGGGCTGTTAAGGGCGCATTCGATCGTGCCGACGGCGCCGCTCGCGAACCTGAGCGTTGCCACGGCAGTATCGAAAAGGCCGTGTTCCTGCAGGCTGGGGTCGGTGATTGCGCCACCAACGGCGTGCACGTCGGTTACCTCCCCGACGAAGAAGCGGGCGGCGTCCAGATCGTGAATGCCTAAGTCCACGAAGATGCCGCCGCTGGTCTTCAGGAAGTCCAGGGGTGGTGCTTTTGTGTCCCGGTTCACGGCCCGGAAGCCTTCGATCCGACCGAGCTCTCCTGCGTCGATCTGGCGTCGCGCTTCCTGGTGCGCGGGATCGTAGCGGCGCTGGAAACCAACCTGTACCGGCACGCCGGTGGCGTTGACGGCAGCGACTATGCGGTCGCTGGCGGACAGGTCGTGAGCCAGTGGCTTCTCGACGAACACCGGTTTGCCGGCTTCGATGCACGCCAGGACGATCGCCTCATGGCTGGGAGTGGGCGTGCTTATCACCAGCGCAGTCACATCATCAGCGGAGATCGCCTCGGCTACCGTGCTCGCGCGGGCGTCGAACTCTGCTGCCAGTTCTCTGGCGGCCGTCATGTTCACGTCGGCCACGCACACTACCTTCATGGATGGCAGCCGGTGCAGCTGGCGTGCGTGAATGCGGCCCATCCGGCCGACGCCGACAAGTGCAACCGCGAGTTTTTCTGGCACTAGTCTTCTTCCATTTCAGCTGCGAGCTGTTGCTCGAACTCCTGGAAGTCCTGGCCGCCCGCCATCATGTCCAGCAGCTGCTCCCGGGTGATGTCGTCCTTGGCGTGCGTGCCCAGGGTCGTACCGCGCTTGAAGACAGTGAACGTGTCCCCTACGGCAAAGGCATGGTGCACGTTGTGGGTGATGAAGATCACACCGAGGTTCTGTTTGCGGGCTTTCACGATGTAGCGCAGTACGGTGGCAGCCTGCTTCACGCCGAGTGCGCTGGTGGGTTCGTCGAGTATCAGCACGCGGGCGCCGAAGTAGATGGCTCGGCTGATGGCGACGCACTGCCGTTCGCCGCCGGACATGGTTCCCACCGGCTGCGAAGGATCGCGCACGTCGATGCCCATGTTGGCCATCTCTTCCTGGACTATCGCATCGGCTTTCTTCAGGTCGAAGCTGCGGAAGGGACCCCAGCCCCTGGTGGGTTCACGGCCCAGGAAGAAGTTCCTGGTGACGCTCATGAGCGGCTGGATCGAAAGGTACTGGTGGACGGTTGCGATGCCGCGGTCGAGTGCTTCTGCGGGGCTGGCGAACGTGACGCGCTCTCCGTCCAGGATTATCTCGCCCTGGTCGGCCTTGTGCACTCCGGAGAGGATCTTGATCATGGTGCTCTTGCCGGCGCCGTTGTCGCCGAGCAGGCAGTGGACTTCGCCTGGACGGACGGTCATCGAGATGTCCTTGAGGGCGATGACGTTGCCGAAGTATTTGCTGATGTTGCGGACTTCAAGTGCGGGTTGTTCCATATCAGCCTGTCTGTGTGGCGCGTTTGCGTACGAAGTTGTTGAAGATGACTGCGATGAGGAGCATCACGCCGAGGAACACGCGGAACCAGTCGGTGTTGATGCCGGTGAAGAAAATACCCTGCTGGACCATGCCGAAGATCAGTGCCCCGAACAACGCTCCTATGGCGGAGCCGTACCCGCCGGTAAGCAGGCACCCGCCGATCACTGCCGCGATGATTGCTTCGAACTCCTTGAGTTCGCCGCGCAGCACGTCGGCAGAGCCGAGGTCAAGCACCTGGATCGTTGCGAACAGGGTGGCTGCCAGGGCCGTGCCCATGAACAGCATTATCCGCACGCGCTCGACCGGCACGCCGGCGTTACGCGCTGCGTCTGCGTCACCGCCGACACCGAAGATCCAGTTGCCGAAGCGGGTGCGCAGGAGCAGCCAGCTGGCGAAGATAGCGAGTGCCAGCCACCAGTAGACGCTGGCGGGCAGGCCGAAGAAGTCACCTGCGAACAGCGGGTAAAGCCAGCTGTCCTCCACCGCTGCCCGGATGCCGGACACCTGGGTTCGGCCGGTGATCAGGCGGGTGAAGCCGATCGTGAGGCCACGCAGGATGAACAGGAAGGCGAGCGTGACTATGAAAGAAGGCAACCTGGTCCGGTTGACGATGAAACCGTTGAGCCAGCCGACGAGCAGGGCGGCGCCTACCGAGAGCAGCATGGCTGCCCACAGGGGCCAGCCGTATATCGAGATAGGAATGGCCAGGACCATGCCTGCGGCGCCGATCATGGAGCCGATTGACAGGTCGAACTCGCCGCCGATCATCAGCAGTGCGGCCGCTACGGCGAGGATACCGAGCTGAGCTGATATCTCCAGCCAGCTTGCAATGCCGCGGGGCGACAGGAAACCCCTGTCGCCCGCGACGATTGCGAAGAATGCGAAGACGAGTATGGCTCCGGCCAGGGCACCGAACTCGGGCCTGCTCAGGAAGCGCCTGAGCGGGCTGATGCGCCGGAGCCGCTCGTCAGAAGCTCTAGTGGTCAGCGGATTCCCACCGCACTGAGGTCGACAACCTGTGCCGCATTGTCAGGGGTCACGAAGCCGGGGCCGGTGCGGATGATGTTGTCACCGGGCAGCAAGCCGTACTGCGCGTAGAGCGTGAGGAACACGACGGGCAGGTAACCTTGCAGGTACTGCTGCTGGTCGATTGCGAACATGGCGTCGCCGGCGGCGATGGTCTCGAGGATTGTGGGTGACAGGTCGAAGAAGCCGAGGGCGACTTCGCCCAGCATGCCGTTCTCTTCAAGGGCTGCGATGGTGGGTTCGCCACCGACGGGGCCGACGGCCAGGACGCCGTCGATGTCGGCGTTGGCGCTGAAGGCTGCCATGACGGCGTTGCGGACTTCGGTCGGGTCGGTGCTCACGGACAGCACGTTCACGGTGGCACCTTCACCAAGGCCGTCCTGGAAACCTTCGCAGCGAAGGTCCAGTGCGGTGTTCCCCACTTCATGGTTCACGCAGACTGCGTTCGTTACGCCTTCGCCGGCCATCTGTACGCCTGCGCCGAAGCCGGCTTCATACTCGGTCTGGCCAACGTGGGCCATCACACCCAGGTCTTCGAAGACGTCGCTGCCTGAGTTCATGCTCATGACGGGGATGCCTGCGTCGACTGCTGCGCGGATGGCGCCGCCCAATGCATCGACGTCGGGAATGGTGACGATGAGTCCGTCGGGGTTGCTGGCGATGGCGGCGTCGATGAGCTGCGCCATGCGTGGCATGTCGAATGTTTCTGGCGCATGGTACTCGACTGTTACGCCCATGTCGGCGGCCGCCTGGTCGACGCCGTTTTTGGCGACACTCCAGAACGGGTCAGCGGCCGCACCGTGACTGACCACGACAATGCGGATGTCAGACCGGTCCTGGGCGAAGGCCGCGCCTCCGAACAGGAGAGCCATCATCAGGAACTGCAGGAATCGTTTCATGTTTTCCCCTTTCGCGGCAGATGCCGGTGGAACCCAGTTGAACGTCACCCTTCCGTCAGCGGTGCACGGATCTCAGTTTGTAGCTGCGTGAAGTATACGACAGGACGCAAACGGGCCTCCCAGATACCTTGGAAGCCCGCATCGTTGCATGCTCTTGACGAATAGCGCATAGCGGTATATATTGAAGATATCAAACGCGCGAGAAGCGCGTTATTTTTTTGCCTTCAGGCAGTCAGTTCGCGTATCAGGACAAGCACGAGCAGATGCCCGGGGTAGAAGATCCAGGGCAGCAGCCGGGAGCGCGGCAGTCCTGCCGGCAGGCGCGAAATGATCCATGCCACAGGCAGCGCCAGCAGCCCGTAAGGCCACAGTCGCCAGGGCATGTTCACCAATCCGACAGCCACGGCAGCTACCAGCCAGGCCAGGACAGAGTTCGTCTTGAGGGCCCACCAGGCAGCGATGACCAGGAGTATGCCTGGCAAACCATATTCGACGAAGTTTGCTGCGAACAAGATGGCTGCCGCCAGCAGCAGGGCCAGTGGTGGACTGGAGATGCGCCTTTCCAGCAGGCTCAGACTGAGCGCTCCCAGGAACAGTGTTCCCATTATCGACACTGCGACCCAGCCGAACGCCAGGGTGTGCGGGACC
>CALDPK010000209.1 GCA_937911855.1 uncultured Trueperaceae bacterium
CCGCAATCTCCGCGAGCGGGGGTTCGTTGTGGAGGTGGATCACCCGGAGGCCGGTCGCTGGCCTCAGTCGGGCTTCCCGATCCACTTCGGGCGCACCCCGGGCGGCGGGATCGCCGTCGCCGTTGCCGGCGGGCTCCTGCTCGTGACCGGCGTGATGCTCGTCATCCTGTGGGCGTTCGCCGGCGACCGGGAACTGCTTTCGGATCCGATCGAGAACATCCTGGTCAGCGACTCGTGGGAGCTGTGGGGAGCGTGGTTAGCGGGGCTGCTCATCATCACCGGCATCGTGGTGCTGATCGTGGCGATAGCCCGGCTGAACCGTTCACTGCTGTCGCACTGGCTTGACAGGCCCTCGGACGCAGCGGAGGTGCTGTTCCAGGAGCTGCAGCTGTCCAGGGGCCCACGCATCGTGGCACTGGGCGGCGGTACCGGCCTGAGCATGCTGCTGCGGGGCCTGCGGTCGCACACGTCAAACATCACGGCGGTCGTGTCGGTCGCCGACGATGGGGGCTCATCAGGCCGGCTGCGGCAGGCGTTCGACATGCCCGCGCCCGGTGACCTGAGCGACTGCTTCGCTGCACTTTCGGACCGGGACCAGGAACTCGGCAAGCTGCTGCAGTTCCGCTTCAAACGGGGCAAGGAACTCGAGGGGCATACCTTCGGCAACCTGCTCATCACCACCCTGACGGAAGTCCAGGGCGACTTCGGCGAGGCCATCGATTCACTCAACTCGCTGCTCGACCTGAAAGGGCGGGTCTACCCTGCCACCAACAAGGCCGTGGCGCTCGTGGCGACCAAGCCTGATGGCCAGGAAGTGCGTGGTGAAAGTTCGCTCCGCGACTTCCCTGGCCGGGTCGACTCGGTACGGATCGAACCCGCTGGTGTCTCGGCCATGCCGCGGGTGTCAGCCCAGATCGCCAGTGCCGACACCATCGTGCTCGGGCCCGGCAGCCTGTTCACCAGCACGATCCCTCCGCTGCTCGTTCCGGAGATCAGCGAGGCGCTGCGCAACGCCCGTGGCTCGATCGTCTACGTCTGCAACATCATGACCGAGGCGGGTGAAACTGACGGCATGAGCGCCTTCGATCACGTCGCTGCCCTGCACGCGCACGTGGGCATCTGGCCGCACGTGGTGGTAGTCAACGGACAGCCGCTGGACGAGGAAAGGCGCGCCGCCTATGAGCTCGAGAGCGCCGAGCCTGTCCGCTTCGCCCCTGCCGAGTTCGAGAAGAACGGCGTGCGTTACGTGCTTCTGGACCTGATAGCTGCAGGCGAGCAGGCGTACCATGATTCCGAAGTCCTGGCGGAGTGGCTGCTCGCGTACGCGCGGCAGCAGCAGTCCGAAGGCTGGGCGCGCGCCCGGAAGAACTGACCATGAATGGAAACCTCTGAATGATCCCCTCCCTGTTGATGATCGCCCTGCTCACAGTCACCGATCCCGTGGGCGGACCCGCGGGGGCAGCCACGCTGACCGCGCCCACCAGCGCCATGTACCGCAACCTGGCGCCGTTCGACATCCGTGAGATCGCGGTGCTGGACGAGGAACAGCTGGAGCTGCGTCTCGAGATGGGTGCCTGGTCGAACCCGCTGGGCCTGGAGAACGGTTTCTCGCATCCGATCATCGAGATCTACATCGGCGGAGGCGAGCACGGCAGCAGCGAACTGCTGCCCGGTTCCGGGCTGGTTCTGCCCGACGGTGAGACGTGGACCGTGGCGCTGCAGCTGACGGGTGATCACGCGCGCGGCTGGTTCGTCGACGAAACTGGCGTGGCTGAGTTCACGCCTTCCCTGCAGTTGCTCGACGACCACCTGTACGTCATGACGGAGCAGCCTCGCATCGAGGCACCCCGGCTGGCTGCCCTGAGCGGTCTTTATTCCCCATTCCACCAGACGGGCTGGCGTCCGCTGGAAACTGCGGAGAGTCCCTGGGCTTTCTCAAGTGAAGAGCAGCAGTTCCCGGTAGTCGACGTGCTGGCACTGAATCAGGAAGCTCAGGCGGCGGCCCTCGCAGGTGGGGTACTCCCCGTCACTGAAGTCAATCTGATCGAGAACCCCAACACGGTCTGGTTCGCCCTGATGGCAGCCGGGATCGCCGTGGCCGGCGTGGGGCTCATCATGCGCGGCATCGGCGGCCGTCCGGTGGCAGCAGAGTACGCGGATGACGAGGAAGCCACGGAAGCTGATCCCGAGAAGCTGGCCGCGGAGCGCACTGCTGCACGGCTCGCCGCCGTGATGGCGGCTGACAGTGAAGAGGAATCCCGCCGCCTGGCTGCTGAAACAGCAGGTGCTGAAGATGATGCAGGCGTCGACGTGGTTGAGGCAGCGGAGCCTGAAGAAGATCCCATGGCTGAAGCGGAGCCGGAAGATGACCGGCCTGCAGAAGCAGCTCCAGTGACAGACGCAGTGTTCGAAGAGGAAGAGGACGATGACATCGAACCTCCCCGCATCGGCCTGTTCCGCGGCCAGACCGTGGACGGTGATAACGAGCCTGCCCTGCCGGACTTCGCTGCAGTTGATTTCGGTGATTTCGAGGACGAGGACGGCAACCGGGTGACGCCACCCGCGGTCCCGCTGAACCCGAAAGTTGACGATGCCGATGACCCAGCGGCTGAAGAGGAACGGCGCAGGAAAGAAGAAACTGACGACGGTTCAGATTACTGAACTGCCGTCAGCCGCAAACATTTAAGTTGCTGAGGTTCAGTCGGCCGGGAAAGCCTTGCCGACTTCTACTTTGGGTGCAGCGGAGGTGGCCGGCGTGCGCTCACGGGTGATCGACGCGCCCAGCTGCTGCAGGCGGCCAGCCATGTTCTCGTAACCACGGTCGATGAATTCCAGTCCGGTGATGACCGACGTGCCGGTTGCTGCGAGCGCGGCGATGACGACTGCGCCACCGGCGCGGATGTCAGCTGCGTGCAGGCGGGCAGCCGCGAGCGGTCCGCCGCGGATGATCAGGGTGCGTTCGAATATCTCGGCGTCAGCGCCGGCACGGCGCAGTTCGTCCACGTGAGTGAAGCGGTCCGGGTAAACGCGGTCGCGCACCACGCTGGCGCCCTGCAGGGTGGCCAGGTAGGCGGAGAACGGGGCCTGGAGGTCCGTGGGGATCTCGGGGTACTCGGCGCTGGTCACGTCAGCCGGCTTGAGTTCGCCGCTGGCGTCGATGATCAGTGATTCCTCGCCGCCGTCGAGCACGCGCACGCCGGTCTCCTCGAGCTTGTCGATGACCTTCGTCAGATGTTCGCGGCGCACCCGGTTCAGCTTGATGGTGCCGCGGGTTGCTGCTGCAGCCAGCATGTAGGTGCCGGCTTCGATGCGGTCGGGCAGCGGCCGGAAGGTGGTGCCACTCAGGCGCGGGACTCCGCGGACAGTGATGGTGCGGGTGCCGGCGCCGGTGATGTTGGCGCCCATCGAGTTGAGCATGTCCGCCAGGTCGGCGATCTCGGGTTCGAGTGCAGCGTTGTCGATGATCACTTCGCCTGACCCGACTGCCGTGGCCAGCAGGACGTTCTGGGTGCCACCGACGGTGGGAGCTTCGAACTCGACGCGGCCGGCCAAAGGAGCGTGCACTTCGGCGTGGAAGTCACCGAAGTCTTCGGTGATCTCGACACCCAGTGCCTTGAAGGCGGCGATGTGCCGGTCGACGGGCCGGGGACCGAAGGCGCAGCCGCCGGGCATCGACAGGTGCGCCCGGCCGGTGCGGCCGAGCAGTGCGCCCATCGCCACGAATGACGCCCGCATCTTGCTGACCAGCGCGAACGGGGCGGTGTGGCTGACGAGTTTCTCGGCGTGCATGTACAGGTGGTTGCCGCGGCGTTCGACCTTCATGCCGAAGTGTTCGAGGATCTCGATGGTCACGCGGACGTCACTCAGGTCGGGGACGTCAAGCAGTTCGACCGGCTCGTCGGTCAGCAGTCCGGCAAGGAGCAGGTACAGGGCTGAGTTCTTGGCGCTCTTGACGGTGATGTCGCCTGAAAGCGGCGTTCCGCCCCGTATTATGAATGCTTCTGCTTCCTGCTTCACTGTTGCCTCCGCTCCGGATGGTCATGATGCCTCAAGGCTCCGGAATTGACTGTGTGTAAGTTACACACATCTAGTATGAGCAGTCTAATCAGTGGTGACACCATTGTCAAGGAGTCACTGCTCATGCTACACTGCCACCAATTATGCGTCCCTGAACGGGCAGCTGGGCAAAACGCCTGTTGGAGGAATTGTGGCGAAGCGGGAAAAAAGCAAGCGTCTGCAGGTAGTGATCACGGACGAGCAGGATTCACTGCTCACCAAGACGGCCTATCAGCTGTCAAACCCTGAGCGGCTGGTATCGAAGTCTGAGGTTGTCAGGCTTGGAATCCAGATGCTCAACCGTGCGGTCGAAGAAGGCGAACTCGACCCGGCAATACTCAAAGTACTCGAAGACAACTGAGGTAAGGCGTGTACCTCGCCGGTGACACGCTCGATGACCGCTACGAAATCTTGGGCCCCCTCGGACAGGGAGGGATGGCTCACGTGTTCCGTGCGCGGGACAGGCACCTGGACCGCGAAGTCGCCCTCAAGGTGCTCAGGCCGCACCTGACGGAAGCTGACAGCGAACGCTTCCGACGCGAGATCCGCGCGCTCGCCAGCCTGAACCATCCCGGCATCGTCAACATCTTCGACCTGGGCCTGGGCCAGAACGTCTACTTCGCGATGGAACTCATCCACGGCGGCCCGATCACCGACCTGGGGCCGTTCGAACCCGACAGCGAGAAACTGGAAACCACGCTGGACGCGTTCATCACCGTGGCGGAGGCACTCGCGTACGTTCACAGGCTGGGCATGGTGCACCGCGACCTGACCCCCCGCAACATCCTGCTCGCCAACCAGAACCTCCCCAAGGTCATGGACTTCGGACTGGTCCAGCTGACCGAAACAAGCCAGCAGCTGACCCGCACCGGCTTCACCCTGGGCACTCCCCAGTACATGGCTCCCGAACAGGCGCGCGGCGACATCACCGGCGCGGCAACCGACCTGTACGCGTTCGGCGCCGTCCTCTACCGCACGCTGACAGGCGTGGCACCCTTCGAAGCGGAGAACGATCAGGCGGTGCTGTACCAGCACGTCTACGGCGACCTGAAGCCGTGCCAGCAGCTCAACCCCTTCATCCCCGACGCGCTTGCTGACCTGGTCACCAACCTGCTCCGCAAGGAACCTGATGCCCGCCCGCCCAACGGCGACGTCGTGGCCGACGCACTGCGCTCGATAAAGGCAAGCCTGCTCGACGGCTCGACCCACGTGCCTCTGGGCGGACCCGCTCGCCGCGCGAGTTACTCGTTCGGTCCCACCCAGGCCAGCCGCCTGAAACCCGCCTGGCGCGTCCGGCTGGACGACGGCCCGCAGTGGCCTGCCGGAATCGGAGCGGCGGAAGGTTACGTCCTGCTGGGCCTGCGCGACGAACGCGTCGCGGTACTGCGGCCCGCAGACGGAGTCGAGATACTCAGCATCAGCGCGCCGGACGAGGTCATCACGGCACCCGTCTACTCGCACGGCCAGCTGTTCACGGTCAGCCGGGACGGCGCGCTGTCAGTGGCAGCCTGGCCCACCGGCAAGATCGGCCTGACCCGCCCGGACGCCGACGCTGTCGGAGTGCTGCCGTTCGGCCGCAACCTGCTGGTGACCACCGCCGGCGGTGAACTGCAGCTGTTCGACCGGGAGCTGGAGCAGCTGTGGAGCTACCAGGCAACCGAACCCGCGACCACCCCACCGATGGTGCACGGCGGCATGGCGGTGTTCCAGACAGCCGACGGCTGGCTGCACGCGGTCGACCAGGAGACCGGCAAGGGCCGCTTCCGCATCGAGATCGGTACCACGGCTGCAGCGCCCGTGGGCCAGGACGGCGTGTTCATACTTACGGTCCGCAGCGGCGAGCTGCACGCCTTCGATTCCACTGCGCGCGAGGTGCGCTGGAGTTACGACCTGGAAGGCGAGATCTACGGCAGCCCAGCCCTTTGGCAGAACCGGCTGTTCGTAACCCACTGGGGCGGCACGCTGCACTGCCTGTCGTTCAACAGCGGCGATGACCTGTGGCAGCAGAAACTGCCTTCGGCCGTGACGGCCTCACCGGTGGTGGCAGGCGGCATCCTTTACGTCGCCTGCGAAGGCGGCGAGGTACTCGCGTTCGACGCACGTGGCGGCGCACTCCTGTGGCAGGACCGCGCCTCGCACGGGCCGATCCAGGCCAGTCCGCTGCCGCTCGGCAACAGGATCATCGTTGCGGCGCTGGACGGGACCGTCATCGCCTACGAGGGGTAGCGGAGATGAGCTGCCAGGGCAAAAGGCGACTGCCCTGGCAGCTCATCTCCCCGTCCTAATTGAGAGGTTTTATTCCGTCCTTCAATAGCTTGAACTCGGTTGCGTCCAGCAGGGCCTGGTAGGACGCTTCGATCACGTTGGTGCTCGCCCCCACCGTTCCCCAGGTTTCGCTCTGGTCGGTGGTTTCCACCTGCACCCTGATGACACTGCCGGTACCGGTCTCCGGGCCGGCCAGCACCCGCACCTTGTAATCGGTGAGTTCCATCTCGGCCAGGCTCGGGTAGAAGCGCAGGAGCGCCTTACGCAGCGCCATGTCCAGAGCCTGAACGGGGCCGTTGCCCTGCGCGGCCGTGTGTTCGGCCTGACCGCCGACCTCGAGGCGGATGCTGGCTTCGCAGCGGGGTTCACTGCCGTCGTCCTCGCGTTTGTCGATGATCACAGTGAAGCCGTGCAGCGTGAAGTACGGGCGGTAATCACCGCTCACCTTGCGGCTCAGCAGCTGGAACGACGCCTCGGCACCTTCGAACGAGTAACCCAGGTGCTCAAGCTCCTTGATGCGTTTCACCACTTCCGCTGCAGCCGGCGAGCCGTTGCCGTCACCGAAGTCGCGCTGTTTGGCAACTACGTTGGCACGGCCGGACAGGTCGGACAGCAGGATGCGCCGGTGGTTGCCCACCAGTTCGGGCGCGATGTGCTCGTAAGTCTCCGGGCGGCGGTTGACCGCTGACACGTGGATGCCGCCCTTGTGCGCGAAAGCGGCGTCCCCGACGAAGGGGGCGCGCACGTTCGGCTGCAGGTTCGCGCGTTCGTCGATGGTGCGTGACAGCTCGCGCAGTTCCTGCACCTTCTGCGGCTGCGGCCTGCCGAGTTTGACTGACAGCAGCGGCATCACGGACACCAGGTTGGCGTTGCCGCAGCGCTCGCCGTAACCGTTGATGGTGCCCTGCACGTGGCGGGCACCGGCGGTCACTGCAGCCAGGCTGTTGGCCACGGCCAGTTCACTGTCGTTGTGCGCGTGGATGCCGATCACGTCGCCGAAGCGTTCGCGCATCAGGGTGACGAGCGCCTGGATGCGGTCGGGCAGGGTGCCGCCGTTGGTGTCGCACAGCACCAGCCGCTCTGCCCCGCCCCGACTGGCCGCCTCGAGCGTGGCCACCGTGTAGTCAGGATCGGCGGCGAAACCGTCGAAGAAATGCTCGGCGTCGTAGATGACCCTGCGGCCGCTCGCGACCATGTAGGCAACAGAACGCTCGATCATGCTGAGGTTCTCCTCGAGCGTGGTGCCCAGGGCGTCGGTGACGTGCAGCGTCCAGGACTTGCCGAACATCGCGACAGCTGTGGTGCCGGCTGCGAGCAGCATGGCGAGGTTGGCGTCATCCTCGGGCGCGACTTCCTTGCGGCAGGTGCTGCCGAAGGCCGTCAGGACGGCCTGCTTCAGCGGCCGGTCCTTCATCATCTCGAAGAACTCGGCGTCCTTGGGGTTGGAGCCGGGCCAGCCGCCCTCGATGAAGTCGATCCCGAAGTCATCGAGGCGGTGGGCGATAATCAGCTTGTCGCGGCTGGTCAGGTTGAAGTCCAGACCCTGCGTGCCATCACGCAGGGTCGTGTCGTAGATTTCGACGCGCTCGCCCTTGCCGACGGCCGGCCAGGGAGCGGCCAGGTCGAATGCCGGCTGGCGTTCGTGGTTCACGGCGCGGCGACCTTCTCCGGGCTGCGTACCACGCCGGCAGCCAGCTTGTTGAGAACGTCCACGTAAGCGTGCGCCGAGGCTTCAAGAACGTCAGTCGACAGCCCGCGGCCCGTCACGAAACGGCCTTCGCTTTCGGCGCGGATGGAAACCTCGCCCAGGGCGTCCTTGCCGGAGCCGACGCTGCGGATCTCGTACGAATCCAGCGTGATCGGCACCTGGCTGATGCGCTCCAGTGCGCGGTAGACGGCGTCGACCGGACCATCGCCGGTGGCGGCTTCGTTGTAGGTGCCGGTGTCGGTGATGAGCCGCACGGTGGCAACAGGGATGAGTCCAGTGCCGGACTGGAACTGCACGGATTCAAGCGTGTAGGTCGCGGGAACGCGGCTTACCTCGCTGCCTACGAGTGCCAGGATGTCGTCGGTGGTAACGAAGCTCTTGCGGTCGCACAGATCCTTGAACTGGCGGAAGAGGGTGTTGACCGTGTCGGCCGGCATCTCTTCGTAACCCAGGTCGGCGAGCGTCTTGCGGAAAGCGTTGCGGCCTGAGTGCTTGCCCATGACCAGCACGCCGGCGTCGCGACCGACGAGCTCGGCGTTCATTATCTCGTAGGTGTCCTTGTGCTTCAGGACGCCGTCCTGGTGGATGCCGGCTTCGTGCGCGAAGGCGTTCTCGCCGACGATGGCCTTGTTCGGAGCCACCGTCATGCCGGTGTGGCGGGCCACGAGGCGGGACATGCGGTACAGCTCGCGCGTATTGATGCCGATGTCGGTCTGGTAGTGGTCGCGGCGGGTGTAAAGCGCCATGGCGCATTCCTCGAGCGAGGTGTTGCCGGCGCGTTCACCGATGCCGTTGAGCGTGCATTCGATCTGGGTGCGACTGCCCGCGAATTGGTAGGCGGAGCTGACGCGGTATCCCGACGTGCCGAGCTCACCGTGCCTTTCGGTGTCCTCGAACGGCGTGACCGTGCACGGCTGACCGTCTACCTGGATCGTGCCCTCGGCACGATACTCGAGCGTGACGATGAGCTCGTGCTCCTCGATGCCGCGCAGCATGCCCATGTGCCACGGCCAGTTGAACAGCACCGACTTCAGGTCTCTCGCATCGGGCTCTGGCGTGTAGGCCTGCGTGGCCGGCCCGCCGAACTGCGCGCTTGCCGAGAGCGAGACTCCGAAGGCAAGCACTGCCGAAGTGGCGGCCCACTTCCGCTTGATGCCCTTTTCCAAGGTCATGATCGTTCCCCTCTGCTGTAATTAGAGTTCTGGAGTTCTTATTCGATCTCGAACTCGATCGTGCGTTGGTCGGGCAGCGTGATAGACCGAATGAAGCCCAGCGGCTTGCCGTTGCGAGCCGGGAAGTACGTGATCGTGACGACGTCGCCGGCAATGACCGTGTTCGGGCCGGAGCCGCCCGGGTCGGTGATCGTCTGCGTGACGGTCTCGCCGATCTCCACGGTCCCGAAATCGAGGTTCTCGGGGGAGATGCCTGTTCCACTGTCGATAACGCGC
>CALDPK010000210.1 GCA_937911855.1 uncultured Trueperaceae bacterium
GATCGACCGCGACTTCCTCACCCTGAAAGAAACGAGCAGCGCGCTGGGACTCAACACCAGCGTCACCTACCGGCTGCTGCGCACCTGGACCCAGGCCGGTTACCTCAATTACGACGCAGGCAACAAGCGGTATTTTGCCGGCCTGAACCTGGTCCGGCTGGCCAGCAAGAACCACCGCAGCTCCGGCCTGCTCGACGTGGAGGAACGGCTGCGCGCAGTCAGCAGCCAGGTACAGCAGACCGCCAGCTTCAGTGTCCTGGCCGGCCGGCACGCCCTTTACGCGGCGCGCATCGTCGCCAACAAGTCGCTCATGTACCAGGTCGAGATCGGCAAGACCCTGCCGGCTTACGCCACCTCGGCTGGACATGTGCTGCTGGCCTGGCTGCCTGAAGAGGAGCTGCTCGAGCTGTTCCCCGAACCGGTGCTGCTCGGTTACACCGACACAACCCTTCGGTCGCGGGACGAACTGTTCGCCAGTCTGGCCAAAGTACGCGAGAACGGTTACGCGTTCAACCACGGGCAGCTGAGCGAGAGCGTTGCAGCTGTTGCGGTGCCGGTACGCGACGCGGCAGGCAACCTGGCCGGTGCATTCTCCGTGGCAGGCCCCGAAGCCCAGTTCAGCAATGACGACATATTCCGGCGTTACCTGCCGGCGCTGCTTGAAGCTGCCCGGGAGCCCGTTTCCGTTCCGACCAGCGTCTGAGTCATGACTTCAGACATCACCGGTTCACGCGAATCAGCGATATGATTGGCTGAGCCTGTCCCTGTTCCGGCTCATTCAGGGTGGTGTTAACTTACATTGTCGAAAACCAGGGGATTCTTGTATGGCCTGCGCAGTTTCCTGCCCAAGCGCCAGGATTACGACCTGCGCCGCTGGCGCGAGGATCTGCTTGCCGGCCTGACCGTAGCAGTTGTTGCCTTGCCGCTGGCACTTGCCTTCGGCGTTACCTCCGGAGCCGGAGCGGTGGCGGGCCTCATAACCGCCGTCGTGGCCGGGGTGCTGGCTGCAGTGTTCGGCGGCTCCAACTACCAGGTGAGCGGACCGACGGGTGCGATGACCGTCGTGCTCCTGCCGATCGTCGCGAACTACGGCGTGCAGGCGCTGCCCATCCTGGGCCTTCTGGCCGGGCTGATCCTGATTGTCCTGGGCTTCGTGGGCGTGGGCCGCTACATCAACTACATCCCCTGGCCGGTCATCTCCGGTTTCACCAACGGCATCGGCATCATCATCGCGCTGCAGCAGCTGCCCAACCTGTTCGGCCTGGAATCCGCGGCCAGTCATGAAAGCATCCTCGTGGCCAGCTGGCAGGCGGTTCAGGACTTCCTGGCGCAACCTCAGTGGCAGGCGCCGCTGCTGGCGCTGCTGGCAGTTGCCATAATGGTCGTCTGGAACCTGAACAGGCGCCTGAAAGTCGTGCCGGCCGGCATCGTTACCCTGGTCGTCATCACGCTGCTCTCGCTTTTGCCCGTCTTCGAGGCGGTCCCGCGCATAGGGATGATCCCGCAGACGCTGCCGGAGTTCACGCTGCCGGTGATCGACATCGACCTGACGGTACTCGTGCGCTCGGCCATCGCCGTCGCCGTACTCGCTGCGCTGGAAAGCCTGCTGTCCGCCGTGGTTGCCGACAGCATGACAGTCGGCGCCCGCCATGATCCGAACCGGGAACTGTTCGGACAGGGCGTAGCGAACATCGGCGCGTCCATCGTCGGCGGGATACCCGCGACTGCCGCCCTGGCCCGCACCGCTGTCAACGTGCGCTCCGGCGCCCGCACCCGGCTCGCGGCCATAAGTCACGGACTCATCCTGTTCGCAATAGCCTGGTTCGGCGCACCCCTGGCGGCGCAGATCCCGCTGGCAGCCCTGGCGGGCATACTGCTGGTCGTAGCCTTCCGCATGATCGAACGGCACGCGATGCGGCTCATCCTGCGCTCCACCCGCTCGGACGCCATCGTCCTGTTCCTGACGATGATAGTCACGGTCCTGTTCGACCTGATCCTGGCGATAGAAGTGGGCCTGGCAGCAGCCGGGGTGCTGTTCATCATCCGCGTCAGCCGCAGCCTGCACATCGACATCGACAAGGAATACGTGGCTGACGAGCTGCCGGTCGCCAGCGCCGACGACGCCGTCGAGGACGAACGGCTGCGGCGCGACGAGTTCGTGGCTTACCGGATCGACGGCCCCCTGTTCTTCGGTGCCGCGAACCGGTTCTTCGAACGGCTGCTCAAGGTGGAGCCCGGCATCCGGGTGGTACTGCTGCGCCTGGGACGCGTGCCCGTCATGGACGCCACCGGCGCCTCAGCCCTGGACGAGCTTCTCGATCACCTGGACCGCCGCAACGTCACCGTCCTGATATCCGCCCTGCAGCCGCAACCTCAGGCGCTGCTTGAACGCATGGGCGTGCTGGAGCGGCTCAACAACAGACAGCAGCAGGTGTTCGCTTCCACGGCCGACGCAATCCGGGCCGTGGAAGCAGGCGAGGTGGACTGAGTTCAGCGCAGGGCGTCGCGCGTGATGCCCTTGGTCGTTACCCCTTCGATCGTCGTGAACTCGAGGCCTTCGACGTTGAGCAGCGGACCCTGGTTGAAATCAAGCGCGACGAAGCTGCTCGTCACGAGCCGGTAAGTCCGCTCCGGGTCGATGCCGTCGAGCGGCGTGGCGTAGATGAAGTCGCCGTTCCTGGCTTCGACCGGGGTGTTCTCGTCCTGGTTGCTGCTTGAGAGGATTGTTGCCAGCGTGGCGCCGTCTACATCCACGTAGACCACGTCGTTGTCGAAACGCATGAATTCATCGAAACGGTACTTGGACAGCGGACCGGCAGGCAGAGCCGAGCCGTAAGTGGTGTGGTTGGCGACAGCGACGTCGGCGCCGGTGGCGGCGCGCAGCACCTCGATGGACCAGTGGATGGCCTCGGTGAAGCTCATGTCTCTGTCGACCGTACCGACGTAGGCTACGTCCGCTGGTTCGAGCAACCGGAGGCGTTCGAACGCGACTTCCTTGGCGAAGCGCGGGTTGGCTGCAACGGATTCATCGATCAGGATCGACTCTTCATGTACGTCCCAGCCGCTGTCGGTGCGGTGAAGCTCGACGACGCTGATCAGCTCACCGCGGAACCCGTTATGGAAGTAAGGGATGCCGTTCAGCTCGGCCTGGAAGTGCAGGTGGTCGTGACCGCCGACCACGTAGACCGTGCGGGCAGGATCGAGCAGCGGCAGCATCTCCTTGTCCGCCGGCACGCCAGCGTGCGACATGACGATCAGGTCATCGACGAACGGGTTGGCAGCCAGGAAGTCGCGCAGCTGGTTGACGGGAGCGTCGATGACGAGCGAGTCGCGGATGGCAGCTGGGTAGGTGGTGATCTGGTTGGTAGCGATGCCGGCGACCGTCAGGGTGCGGTTGCCCGCAGGCAGTTCAGCGGCTACCGGCTGCAGAGCGCCGTCTTCAGCGTGACTGACGCCGCCGATCACGGTCAGACCGCGTTCGGCCGCGCCGCTCACGAACGCCTGGTAGTCGAAGAAATCGAACTCGTGGTTGCCGATGTTGATGACGACCGGCGCGATGTCGTTGAGTGACTCGAGGAACAGCCAGTCGAGGTACCCCTCGTTGCGCAGGCCGATGACCACGCCTGTCTCCATGATGTCGCCGTTCACCAGTATGTAGGTGGGCGTGTCGCCGTACGAGTCAGCGACGTCGGCGACCTGGCTGATGATGCGCCCGTAAGCGTCGTAAGCGGAATGGGTGTCGGCCACGTTGATCAGGACAGCGTCCTGGGCCAGGGCGGTACTGCCGACCAGGGCGGCGGCTGCAGCGGACAGCAGGAATCTGCGCAATGAGTTCGTCATGGCGCCAGCTTAAAGGAGGAGTGTCAGTTGGTTGTGAGTAAGCACTCAACCTGACCGGGTAGATTGCGGATACATACAAGGAGGCTATGGCATGAGCGAAGCCGAACCGCAAGTCCGCTTCAACGAAGAAGCCCGCCGTTACGAGGTCACCCTGCCGGGTGCCGAGGAGAAGGCCTTCCTGGCGGTCCGCCGCACGCCCGAGAGCTGGACGCTGCGCCACACGGAAGTGCCGACCGCTTTCTCCGGCCAGGGCGTGGGATCCGCACTGGTGCGCACCGCCCTCGAGGACGCCCGCGCAGCCGGAGTGACGGTGAAGCCGGTGTGCCCGTTCACGGCCGCGTACATAAAACGCCACCAGGAGGAGCTTGACCTGGTGCATCCGGAATACCTGGGCTCTGTAGAGCGCTGAGCGATACCTTCATCACTGAGGTGTCATCATGGAGCGGTGAGAACTGACGGCCTGCTGACCGAATGGGGCGCTGAAATAGTCGGACGCCACCTGGTCCCGGCCAGCCCGGGCCAGTCAGTGCCTGTTCCCGGCGGACTCGCCGCGCCGCTGCGGCAGGCGCTCGAGCAGCGCGGCGTCAGCAGCCTGCACCTGCACCAGCGGGACGCGATAGCTGCGACCTTCCGGGGCGAGGACGTCCTGCTCACCACCGGGACCGCCAGCGGCAAGAGCCTGGCCTATCAGCTGCCCGCACTCAGCATGCAGCTGGCCCGCCCCGAAGCCACTGCTCTGATCCTGTACCCCACCAAGGCCCTTGCGCACGATCAGGCCCGCAGCTTCGGGCAGCTGGCACTCGCAGCAGGGCTGGAACCGGGTTCTGTGGCCAGTTACGACGGCGACACCCCGGCCAGCCAGCGCCCTGCCATCCGCAGTGGCGTCCGCACGCTGATCACCAACCCCGACATGCTCAACGCAGGCATCCTGCCGCACCACACCCTGTGGCGCCGCTTCCTTGAAGGCCTCTCACTGATCGTCATCGACGAGATCCACTATTACCGTGGGGTGTTCGGCAGCCACATAGCTGGTGTACTCAGGCGCCTCGAGCGGCTCACCCGGCATTACGGTGCCAGCCCGAGGTTCGTCATGACTAGTGCGACCATCGGCAACCCGCTTGAACACGCCCGCAACCTGACCGGCCGCACCGTCAGACTCATCGACCGTGACACGGCCCCGCACGCGGAGCGCGACTGGCTGCTGGTGCAACCGCCGCTCGTCGACCGGGAATTGGGCATCAGGCGCCCGCCGCTGCAGGAGGCACTCGGTATCGTGGAACGGCTGGTGGGGGAAGGCCAGCAGGTGCTGCTTTTCGGTGGCAGCCGCCAGGCAGTCGAGGAGGCGGTCGTTGGCTTAAGAGGAAAGGTGCCAGGCGTCCGTTCATACCGGAGTGGGCTTTTGCCTGGAGAGCGTAGGCAAATAGAAAGCGAGTTGCGCGACGGCGCCGCCCGTGCAGTAGTCTCGACCAACGCCCTTGAGCTGGGCATCGACATCGGCAGTGTCGACACGGTAGTGATGGCCGGTTACCCGGGTTCAGCCGCAGCGTTCAGGCAGCAGGCCGGGCGGGCCGGCCGCCGGGACCGGGCCGGCATGGCTGTCCTGGTGCTGGGTGGCGGGCCGCTCGACCAGTACTTGGCGCGTCACCCGGGTTACCTGTTCGGTGCCGCCTCGGAGCGAGCCCTTTCAGACCCCGATCACCTGCTGATCGCTCTGGACCACCTGCGCTGCGCCTCGTTCGAGCTGCCCGTGGCTGAGGGTGAATCGTTCGGTGGGCTGTCGCCGGACGAAGTTTCGCTGCTGATGGGTCAGCTTGAGGAAGACGGCGAGCTGCACCGGGCGGCAGGCAAGTCGTACTGGCTGGGTCAGGAGTACCCGGCGCAGTCCGTGAACCTGCGCTCGGCCAGCAACCAGATCGTCACCCTGCAGGCCGCCGGCAGCACCATCGGCACCGTTGACGGGGAAAGCGCACGCTGGCTGGTTCACGAAGGCGCCGTTTACCTGCACGATGGCACGACCTTCCTGGTCGAGCAGCTTGACCTGGAAGCGGAACTGGCCACCCTGCAGCAGGTTGATCCTGGTTACCTGACACGCGCCACGCGCGAGACCCGCATCGAACCGGCTGAGGAGGCGCCCCTGCCCGCCCGCGTGAAGGGTGCCAGCAAGTTCTACGGCGACGTCCTCGTCACCGACAGGGTCACCGGCTATCGCCGCATCCTGCGGCAGACGATGGAGACGCTCGGCCGCTACCCGCTCGAATCCGAACCGTCGACGCTGTTCACCGTCGCGTACGGCTTCTCGCCCAGTGAGCAGGTGGTGGAGAAACTCCGTCAGGAAGGGTCATGGACGAACGATTCGAACGATTACGGGCCTGACTGGCCCAGGATCCGCCGGGCGGTAACCGCGCGGGATTCGGAGAAATGCCAGGTGTGCGGCACCAGAAGGTCCAGCGGCGTGATACTTCACGTGCATCACAAGGTGCCGTTCCGGGCTTTCGCCACGGCAGCCCAGGCCAACCGCCCGGACAACCTGGTCACGCTCTGCCCCAGCTGCCATCGCCGCGCTGAACAGGGAGTGCGCATCCGCAGCGGCCTGTCAGCCACCGCCTACGCGCTGCGGTCACTCGCGCCGCTGCTGGTCATGTGCGACGAGCGCGACCTGGGCGTGCATTCGGACCCGGCCAGCCCGCTGGTGGCCGGTGCTCCGGCCCTGGTCGTGTACGAGACCGTACCCGGCGGCGTCGGCCTGGCAGCTGAACTCGCGGACCGGCACGACGAGCTGCTGGCTGCCACCCGCTCACTCATCCGTGACTGCGGCTGCGAAGACGGGTGCCCGTCATGTGTCGGACCCGCAGGCGAGGAAGGCCACGCGGGCAAGGCGGAAGCACTGGCCCTGCTGGGGATGCTGACATGAGCCGCCTGCTCAGACGCCTGCAGGCGCTGCGCGGCCAGGCCGCTCCCGCTGCGCCTGCGCCGGCGCGGCCTGCTTCAGACAGCGCCCTCGAGCAGAACGCGGCTGACCTGGAAGCCAGGCTGGTCGAGACGAAAGATGGCATCCACTTCGTGAAAGATGTGAACCTGCCGGCAGAAGCCCGCTATGGACGGGCAAAACCCGCGTTGCCGGCCCTGCACCCGCTGCTTCTTCGGCATACTGGTGCGGAACCGGGCGGCCGGGTGCTCTACCTGGACTCCGAGACGACAGGCCTCAGCGGCGGCACGGGCACGCTCGCATTCCTGATCGGCATCGGCGTTCATTCGGAGACCGGTTTCAAGGTGAGGCAGCTCATGCTGCCGGGGCCGCAACATGAACGCGCTCAGCTGCAGGCCGTGGCTGAGCTGACCCGGGGTGCCTCGGCGGTGGTGACTTACAACGGCGGCAGTTTCGACCTGCCGCTGCTGCGCAGCCGCTTCGCCCTGAACGGGCTGGCTGACCCGCTGTACGGCGTGCCGCACCTGGACCTGCTCACGCTCGCGCGCAGGCTGTGGCGCAGCACACTGCCGGACTGCAGCCTCGGCACCGTGGAGCGGCACATCCTGGGCGTCAGCCGCGACCTGGATGACGTACCGGGCTTCGAAGTGCCGGCCCGTTACCTGGCCTGGCTCAGGACGAAAGACGCGGGTCAGCTGCGTGGGGTGCTGGGGCACAACTCGAACGACATCGTCGCGCTGTCCGCGCTGCGCTGGCATGTCGAGCAGCTGCTGTCGGATGCGGGCTCGGCCGCCGCAGTGGAACAGCAGGGCCTGGGCCTGTGGCTGGAGCGGCTCGGCGAAGTCGATCAGGCCCTGAGCTGGCTCATGCACGCTGCAGGCTCGAGGCCGGAAGCTGCCTGGCAGGCGTCGCTGCTGCTCAAGAAACTGGGCCGTTACGGCGAGGCAGTACCGCTGTGGCTGGAACTGGGTGAGCAGGGCAACAGTGAAGCGTGGGTGGAACTGGCCAAGGTGCAGGAGCACCGGCAGCGAGACTACGTCGCAGCGCTTGAATCCGTGGCGTGCGCGGAAGCGTGCATTGACGCTGACGCAAATGCGCTCACGCAGCGGCGCGAGCGCCTGGAGCGGCGCCTCAACCGGCAGGCCTGAATGACCTGCCCGCCGCCTGAGGCGCACGGGACCGTCAGTTGCGGAGTTCGACTGCCCCGATGGTGCAGTGGTCTCCCTGAGGCCGGGATACGCTCATCTGGTCGTACCTGATCTGCTGACCGAGTGTGTCCTGACACTGGCCGGCGTGTCCGTTGTTCACGGCATAACTGTTATTCAGCGGCAGCATCGTCCGGGTAGGTCCACCGTTGTCCGCCAGCGGGGTGAGCCGGGCCGGGAGCGAATGACCATCGGTTGCTGTCGTGCTGAAATTTGAGTTGGCAAGGCTGCCGATGAGGTTGTAACCGTGCGAGGTCGCCGTCCCGTTATGGACGTGAATGTCGACACCCAGGTCATCCTCTGCCTGCGTGTTTTCGGCGACGATGGTTCCGGTAATGTGCAGCTCCCCGGTCACATACAGGCCAGCTCCGCCCACAATCTGGGTCGGGTGGTTACGTTCAACCATGTTTTCCACGATGGTTGAGTAGCTGATACGCGCCAGGGAAGCAGTTGACATCATGACGCCGCCTCCGCGCATGGCCGTGTTGTCGGTGATTGTGCTGCTCACGATGGACAGGTGAGTGTTGCTGAAGATGCCGCCGCCGTTCAGCCGGCCCCGGTTGCCGCTCACTGTGCTGCGCGACAGCGTCAGGCCACCGGCCGTTGAATGGATGCCAGCGCCAGTGGTTGCTGAATTGTCGCTGATGGTTGAATCGAAGATGTTCACGCTGAGCGATGAATGGACACCACCGCCTGCAGTGAGCACCGTTGTCCCCCCGATCTCATGCGGGGTGGTGTTGCCGGTGATCGTGCTGTCCTGAATCGTCAGGAAGCCATCCTGGCTGTTGAAGATGCCGGCGCCGTTACCTATGTCGCCCGTGACCGGCAGGGCCGGGTTCAGCTGGTTCCGCTCGATGGTCGTGTCGGTGATGCGCAGGTTCGCTACGGTCTTGTAGATGCCCCCACCGGTGACTGCCACGTTGTCCGCGATTACGGAGTCTTCGATGCTCGCGTCGCCGGCAGTGATCGCCAGGCCGCCGCCAAGCCGCGCACTGTTACCGCTGATGGTGGTCGCGGCAATCCTCAGTACGCCGAGGCTGCGGATACCGCCACCCTGCATGTCCTGACCGCCGGCGTTCTCCGCCCGGTTAGCGGTTATCTCACTGCCGCTTATCGTCAGCCTGGCGTCCACGTTGCTGTAGATGCCGCCACCGCTCAGGCCGGCTGAGTTATCTGTCACCACGCTGTTGCTGATCTCGAGCTCGGAGCCGGTCCAGATGCCTGCACCCAGTCCGGCTGAGTTGCCGCTGATCAAGGTCCGGGTCACTACAGCGGGAGGTGACGCCACCTCCAGGTGGATGCCCCCGCCACGGACAGCAGCGTCGTTGCCTGATACCTGGCTGTCGCCGCTGAGCTGAAGTGGACCGTTAGTGCTGATTCCACCGCCTGATTCAGCACTGTTGCCGGCGACGGTGCTGCCGCTCAGCTCTACGGATCCGACTGTGCTGCGGATGCCACCGCCGGAGGCACCGCTCGTGTTGCCGCTTATTTCCGA
>CALDPK010000211.1 GCA_937911855.1 uncultured Trueperaceae bacterium
CGATCCGCTGGGGCTACGGCTGGTCGCTGGGGCCGTTCGAGACCTGGCAGGCCGCAGGCTGGAAGCAGGTGGCGCAGTGGATCGCCGACGACATCGTCGCCGGCAAGGCCATGAGCGATGCGCCGCTGCCCAACTGGGTGTTCGACGGCCGCGAGGGCGTGCACGGCGCCGAGGGCAGCTACAGCCCCGGCCAGGACGCGAAGCTGCCGCGCTCGTCGCTCACCCGCACGTCGGGATGGGCTGCCGAGATGTCATGGAAAGAGCCTGTCGCTGTTACCCGGCCGTCTTCTGTCAGGACTCCCCCATCAGCATGGCTGACGAGGCTTGCTGAGTTCAGGTCGTCGCCACGGCTGAAGATGACGTGGGCGCGGTAGATGTGCGGTTCGGTAACGGCTGGCACGCCGTCATTCTAAGCCGGGTGGTTTCCGCCGGCCGGCGCGGGTCGCGCAGGCAGTTGCCTGAACAGCCGCAGGCCGAACTGCATGGCCGGTCCGATCAGGAGTGCGAAGGCCAGCGTGCCCCAGCCGACGGCGGCCCCGAGGAGGGCTCCGGCGGTCAGGACGGTCAGTTCCAGCAGGGTCCGGATGACGCGCACGCTCCAGCCGGTGCGGGCGCTGACACCTATCACGAAGCCGTCGCGCGGCCCTGCACCCCACTGTGAGCTGATGTACATGCCGGTCGCCAGTCCTACCAGGGCGATTCCGACCAGAAACATGAGCCAGCGCACCACCATTGGAGCAGCCTGCGCGTCAGGAACGAACAGGATTATCGCGTCGACCATGAAGCCGATCAGGAACATGTTGAGGACGGTGCCCCAGTCGATCTTCTGGTTGAAGAAGGCCATGCCGATGCCGAGCAGGATCACACCTGCTCCGGCGCTGGCCACGCCGTAGCTGACAGGCAGGGCAGTCGACAGGCCCATGTGAAAGGCCGACCAGGGATCGAGTCCCAGGCCGGCCTGAATCATGAAGCTGATTCCGCTTGCGAAGACGACAAATCCACCGATCAGTTTGGGGAAATGCTTCCACGCACCGCGTTTCAATTAAGTCCGCCGGACCTCAGCCCGAGAACGGGGAGCCGCCGGCCATGTCTGACGATTTGAAGTACGGGTTCTCGCCACTGGCGTGATCGGTCGCGTCGCGTACGCCAGCCAGGCCGGGCACGTGCTCACGCAGGGTGCGTTCGACACCATGTTTGAGCGTCACGGTGGACGCGGCGCAGCCCTGGCAGCCGCCGCCGAAGCGGATGACAGCGAAGCCGTCCTTCACGCCTTCAAGCTCGACAGTGCCACCGTGGCTGGCGACGCCGGGGTTGATCACCGTGTCCAGAACGTCCTGGACCTTCTGCGCAGTGGGATCGTCCCAGCTGGGGCTGGGGTGGAACACCCGGAAGCCGCTCTGCATGAGACCCTGCACGAAATCAACGGTGGCGCCATCGAAGTTGTCGGCACTCACCGGGTCGGCGAAGACCTTGAATTCCCCAGCGTCGCATACTCGGTCCGAGGTCTGCTGGTCGTCCGGTCGGACGAGCCACAGCTTCTGCTCAGCGCGCGTGCCGGCAAGGCGGAGCGCAGTAACTCCCTGGCCCTTCTGGGCTTCGAGGAAGTTAAGGATGCGCTCCTTGGCGGTGTCAGTGAAGTTCAGGTTCATTTGGCGACAGTATTGCACCCCGGACGTGCGGGTCAGAGTACCTGCATGACGTAGTCGTCGGTGGCCTGCTCAAGCCCGGCCGGGTTGGTGACGTAAACGCCACGCGTTCCCGAGAGGGCACCTTCGTTGCGCAGTTCACCCAGGATACGGGTGATCGTGACGCGCGACGAGCCGGTCAGGTCCGCGAGATCCTCGTGCGTGAGTGACAGCGGGAGGCGGACGCCGGGTTCACCGGATTCGTTCTCCTGGCCGAAACGCTGCGTGAGGCGCAGGAAGGCGCGGGTGACCCGTGCACCGACGGGCATCTCGGCCTCGTCGATCATCTCGCGGCTGCGGCGCACCTGACGCGCCATGCTGCGGACGATGTAATCGCGCAGTTTGCGGTCATTCATGGCCTGCTGCGGATCGATCGGCGTGAGGGTGGTGTCGTGAACGCTGACGACCGTTTCAGCATGCGGGCCGCCGTCAAGCGCGGCCAGGCCGATGACGTCACCGGGGCCGTAAAGGTCCGCGATACGGTCGCGGCCCAGGGACGTGGGTACAATGGCTTTCAATACGCCGTAGTTGACGATGTAGAGGGCTGATGCCTCACGTCCGGCTTCATAGAGGGTGCCACCGGCTTCCACCGTACGGGTAGGAAGTGCGAGGGCGCTGGGTACTATCGAGGATCCGGCGATGAAGCCGTTTCCGTTAGTGGAATAAATATCATTCAGCATGACAAATCCTTTCTGCTGAAACAGACTGTTTACAAGGGGCGGCAGACACGGGCTCTGGTCGGTGCCAGGCACCTGCTGTCTGCAGGCAACTACAGAAAGTATAGCAGGTAAACGGCCGAATGTCCATACCCTTGTTGGGCGCCCGGGTATGTCGCCTGATTTACCGAGCCTTGCAGCGCAGCCGGTTGACTAAAGACCCACCAGCCCTTACTATCTAAGGCACGATGATGGAATTCGGCGCAGACAAACCAGCCCTGCCCCCCGCTCAGCAGCGCGTGTACAGCCGGCTGCTGGATCACCACGGACGTCACGGGGAACTGCCGGACCTGTCCGAATTCGCCCGGCAGCTGAACCTGCATTACGTGACACTCAAGCAGCACCTGCAGGCGCTCGACAAGAAAGGCTTCCTGCGCTTCGAAAGCCGCGGGCACGGCCGCTCCCCGCTGCTGCAGCTGCACCCGGCAGCCACCGGCATCCCGGTACTCGGCGGCATTCCGGCAGGCCAGCTCAGCGACGCAGCTGCCATGGCCGACGAATTCCTGCCCCTGCACGGCATCCGCAGCGCCAGCTTCGCGCTTCGGGTCGATGGCGAATCGATGGCGGACCTGATCCAGCCTGATGACATCGTCATCTTCGAAAAACGGCCGGTACAGCGCAGCGGCGAGATCTGCGCAGTCCGGGTCGATGAGAACGACGTCACCCTCAAGTACCTGGATTTCGTCAAGCCCGACCTCTTCACGCTGCGCCCCCATAACACCGGGTTCGAACCCGTGACAGTGGAGGCTGCACGGGTAAGCGTGGAGGGCGTCTATCTGGGGCTCATGCGCGGTCAGGTCGCATCGGCCCTGCTTGAGTCAATCGACTGACCTGGCAGTCCTTATCAGGGCCTCCCGCCCAGGAACCGCTGGTACCAGAGCGCGCTGTCCTTCAGCGTCCGTGCCTGCGTCCCGTAATCCACGTGGACGATGCCGAAGCGTTTCTCATAGCCGTACGCCCATTCAAAGTTGTCCATAAGGCTCCACGCGAAGTAGCCTCTCACGTCTGCCCCCTGCTCAACAGCTTCGCTGGTAGCCTGCAGGTGCCGCTCAAGATACGACTGGCGGGCAGGATCGTGAATGCGCCCGTCCACGATCACGTCATCCCAGGCTGAGCCGTTCTCCGTAATGTACATGGCGCGCGGCGAATAGTCCCGTTGCAGGCGCAGCAGCAGGTCACGCAGCGCTGCCGGACATACTTCCCAGTCCATGGCCGTGTACTCGCCCGGCACCCTGACGTGCCGGTACCCGAAAGCAGATCCCGGGTCGGCGGCGATGACTGCGCGGTTATAGAAGTTCACACCCAGGAAATCAATGGGCTGACTGATCACTTTCAGGTCACCGGGCTCCGGCTCAAGCGCCTTATCGCCGTAAACTTCCAGCATGTCACTGGGATAACTGCCCCGGAAAACCGGGTCGGCGAACCAGCGGTTGAAGAAACCGTCGTGTATCCGGGCAGCCGCTTCATCCTCGGCAGCTTCACTGGCGGGGACCGCGGGACTGAAGTTGAGGACGATGCCGACCTGGCCCTCCTTGACCTGGCTGCGCAGCACGTCGACTGCAAGTCCGTGGGCCAGCAGCAGGTGGTGGGAAGCGGCCAGAGCCCAGCTGAGGTTCCGGTGCCCCGGAGCGTGCTCGCCCAAGTAGTAGGACAGCAGGGACGAACACCACGGTTCGTTGAGCGTCGAATACGTGACAGGCCGGTCACCGAGTCTGCCACTGACCGCAGCGGCGTGTTCGGCGAAGGCATGGGCAGTATCACGGTTGCGCCAGCCACCTTTTTCTTCAAGAACCTGAGGCAATTCCCAGTGGTAGAGGGTCACGTGGGGCTCGATGCCGCGCTCCAGGAGTCCGTCGACCAGCCGGTCGTAAAAGTCGAGTCCCCGGGGTTCCACCCGGCCTGAACCTTCGGGCAGGATCCGCGGCCAGGCTGTCGAGAACCGGTAGGCATCCGCACCCAGACCCCGGATCAGATCCAGGTCCTCCGGCCAGCGGTTGTAATGGTCGCAGGCCACACTCCCGTCGCTGCCGTCTTTTATGTTGCCGGGTGTAAGCGCGAATCTGTCCCAGATCGATTCGCCGCGCCCGTCCTGGAAGGCAGCGCCCTCGATCTGATACGCCGAGGTGGCAACCCCGAACCTGAAACCAGCCGGGAAATCATTCCTGTCCATTCATTCACTCCTGTTTTTCTCGAAATGTTCTCCGAGGCTCCTGACGGGAACCCGGAAAGTCACACCGTCTGAAAAGTTGACGTCCCTTGCTTCATCGGCCGCGTTGAAGGCAACGTAGGTGCGCCCCGCCGCATTCTCAAGTACCCCGCTCTGGGCAAAGCCTGACCAGATCCCGGCCACCGGCGTACCGTTCGACGCCAGGCTGCTCAGGTACCAGAGGGTTTTGGCCCTCGTCTCGCCGAACTCGACCGCCTGCACTTCAGTCCACTGGCGCAGTGCTGCGTCCGGATCGGCCAGTGCCAGATACTGCAGCGCTATGTCTTCCCAGTAATGAGCCGTGTCTGCGGTCATATCGTGAAAGTTGTCGAGTACGAACTGGCGATCTCTGGCCAGGTACGCCGATGCGGCCGTGATGGGCAGGAAGTTGATGCCGTGGATTGCCCCCGGGTGGTCCGTCCACCAGGTGTTGTACGCTCCACCGTCACTCCAGACGATGCCGACTGCCTGACGGTCGAACCCGTCCGGGAAGTTGCCGCCGGCAGCGAACCAGTACTGATGAACGGCATCAACCTGGCTGGCGTACAGGTAAGCCGCCAGCTCCGTCAGCTCCGCATCTCCTGTAGCTTCAGCCCAGCGCAGGAGTCCGGCCGCATGATTTATGGCTTCACTGGACGACTCCAGGTTGTTGCCGCGGTCATAGCGGCCGCTGCCGCTGGCCCAGCCGTGTCCGGTATAGGGGTCCACTGCCCGGAGGAACGGGAACTGAGGGTCTCCCCGCCCGGCGGCAGTGTCGCGGACCAGCAGGTCGACTGCGGGGCCCCAGGCGGCAGCCCATCCGGGATCCCGTTCGGCCACGCTCGCGGCGGCCTGGAGGAAGTAGCCGTAGTGAAACGGGTGATCGTTGAGCTGATGGTCATGTCCGTGTGACGTAGGGCTCGCAAGCACAGTGCCCCAGACATCGTCGTAGTACAGCCAGGGGGGCTCGACTGCGGTGAACCAGCTCTCGAGCCGCTGTTTCATTTCGGCCACCAGCACGCCGGCGGCTTCCTCGTTCTTGAGCTGTTCGGCGATGGTGAGCAGGCTGGCAAGCCGTCCGAAGCTCTTGCCATCGGAGTACGAGTCAGATTCGCGCGTCTGGCCGGGCATGAGCCCGAACATGCGGCTGGTCGTGTTCACGTACCGGTTCAGGTGTTCCGCGGCCTCGGTTGCCAGCTCGCCCCCAGGCAGTGCCGGCAGCACCCCATCGAACGGCAGCCTGGTGCTGAAACCGGTAGTGAGCGCCAGGCGGAGCTGACCGCGTGGCGTGGCGTACGACAGATCGGTGAGTTCCTGATCGCTGCGCCGGTACTGGTGCGGATAGAGGCCGCTCAGCAGCGGTGCCGATGACCCAAGGTCGAAGTCGACCTGCACCACACCTTCGTTGCGCAGCCATTGCCAGTCTGCAGTCGTCTGGCCGGGACGGGTGAACGCGTGCAGAGCGAGCAGTTCAAGCGTGGCACGGTCGTAAGCGGGGGCTGCTGCAATGGCGAAATCCCGCTCAGCGCCGAAGTTCACGTCGATGGTGCCTTCCACCTGCACTGACGCATCTGCTGGGAGGGCCAGAAGCCAGGTGCGGTCTGTCCCGTCGCTGAACTGCACGGCCTGTCGTCCGGCCAGTTCAGTCATGCTGATCAGCCGGGCTCCCGAGATGCGTACCGTTCCTGCAGCCGCTGAAAACCACAGGTACGGGCTGCCTTTCATGATCGTGGCTTCCAGAGCAGGCCCGCTGGCATGCGACCAGCGCACGTCAACAGTCCAGTCGCTGAAACCGCTTACGAGTGCAGCGTCAGCGCTCAGACCAGGCACCGTGAGCCTGACCGAATCACGGTGCGGCGCCGAGAATCCATCGGGCGACACTTCGAGCTGAGGCCAGCCGAAGGCGAGCCCATCAGCACGGGCGCGCAGCGAGATCGGGTCAGCCCATACCGGCATGGAGTAGCGTTCCCACAGCAGCGAACTCCACCAGCGGTTGGTCGGCGCAGGTCCGCTCCAGTCATCTGTGCGCCAGATCTCACGCTGCGGAAGCCGTATCTGGGCCGGCGCGCTTTGCAACAGCGATGCCGGACTGCCCGCAGGCAGCAACTGGGCCGAGGACTGACCAGCCGCGTAAAGCAGCAACGATGCACATATCTTCATCAGTTTCTGGTTCACCCGTTAACCCTTCACCGACCCGGCGGTGAGCCCTTCAATGACCTGGCGCGAAGCGAGGAAGAAGATTATGAACAGCGGCAGCACCGCGATGGCGGTGCCGACCATCACGGCTCCCCAGTCCGTACTCACG
>CALDPK010000212.1 GCA_937911855.1 uncultured Trueperaceae bacterium
GTGGGTGGTCACCGTGGCCAGGCACAGCTCGCGGTACTCCTCCGGCGGCAGCAGCCCGCCACCGCCCTCCCAGTCCCGCTCGAACCACAGGATCGAGGTGCCCAGGACGCCGGTGGTCGCACGGCCCGCACTTCGAACCCAGCCTGGATGTCTGCGAAAAACGCCCTGTTGCTGGTTTCCGCCAGGAACGCTTCTGCCGGAATGTAGCGCATCGCCTCCAGGAACGGCGATTGTGCGCTGGCTGAGAAGAGCCAGGCCAGGGACAGGACCAATATCACTCTGCGCATTTGCATACCCCCACGTGTTGTTCGTTCAGCAATTCTGCCACAGTTGTGCAGGTACAGAAGGCGGGTACGTGAGGTAAGGGTCTGCAAGGCTGAAACCTTTAGCGCGCCCGTTACTGGTACTTAATCGTCCGTCTGAAGCTGGTCGGGTGAAGGTTCCACTTATTTCTCCCAGGCTTCAATCGCTCCCGGAATCGTCTCAAACAGCGGATGCAGCATCAGATCAGCTTGTTGCTCGAGGGGCTTTGCCCGCACTTGGTCGCGTGTTCGGAGCTTGCTCAGCAGATGCCGTCTTTCGAACTCAATCTGGCCGGTGGTCACCTGTATCGGTTCAGCTGGCGGATGTATCCCGATCTTGCTGCGGTTGAAACTGTAGCCGCGGGTTGCTGCTTCGACTGCAACTTCGTTCAGGTATGTCGCTATCGCGCCAGCAGGGTCACTCGCTGCCCGGAAACGCTGCAGTTGGGGGTGGTGCACGTATCCTTTGGTCTGCCCGCTGAGAACCTTTTGCGCGAGCAGCCCTTCCCGCCACAGAGCCAGGAGGCCCTGCCGGTCAAGGTACTTCGGGTGAACCGTCCAGAGTCGCACCGTGACCTCCTCCAATTCGGCTATGTCAAGCGTATCAGCGTTCAATCGATCAGGTAACTATCGCCGTGCTTCAAGACTCATCCATTGGCATCCCCAGCCAGGCTTCAGCCTCATGATGTTCACGGGGGTCCAGTCGGTACTCTGCGCTGAACGCCTTGTAGGAAGCCTCCAGCTCAAGAGCTCGCAAAGCCCTGGCCGCTACTTCAACGGTGGCGCTGAAAGATGCCAGCCCGTTGTCCCGTCGGTACTTCTCAAGATATTTGGTTGTCTGCGCCGACAGGCTGACGTGGCGTCGTTCTACACGTTTCATGTGCAATCAATAGCATAGCCTTCGTCCCTGGGACTGCCCCGCTTCGGAGAACTCTCGCTACCGCACAACGCCAGCCCGCTGCTGCCGCAACTCGGTCGATGAGATGTCAACCCGGAACTCGTCCTCGGGCAGCCCGCTGAAGAGGTGTTTCAGCTGAGCGGGAATTCCGAGGTCGTTCAGGACAGCGAAGCCGTCGGGCTTCTTGCGTCCGGCCACCAGGAACTTTGCACCCAGCTCCTCAAGCTCACTGAACGCTGCCTGGCGGCTTTCGCTGCTGCCGTAGAAGCGTTCGTCCAGCAGGCGGGTGGCCGTGTCGACGCCGATGATGAACGTGCTGCCGGGGAACAGGCGGGCCTTGTCGACGAAAAGCGGCGCCTGCGTCAGGAGTACCGGCCCCAAGCCTGCGAACTGGCTTGAGCGCGGCTGCACTTCGGCCAGGGCGACTTCGGGCTTGTCAGCGTTGATAAGCGGCAGTTCGAAATGCACCGGCTGGTTCAGGTAGTGGGCCGCGGCCTGCGCCAGGCCGGTGTGTCCGTGATGCAGCGGGTTGAATGAGCCGCTCAGGATGAGCAGCGGCCCGGCCGGTGGCTCTGCCAGGCTCAGGTCGGGCAGCTGCATGACGCTGCCCGTCTCGCCCTGGATGAACTTCTTCAGCTCCGGTGCCGGCTCGAACGTTTCGGTGAGCCCTTCGGAGTCCAGCAGGCCGGGTTCGACGCTTTTCAGCAGGCCTTTGCCGCGGGCGATGGCGTTGAGGATCAGCCGGCTTACCAGCTCTTCTTCCTCGGCCCGGGCCCGGGAACCTTTCTCAAGCGTCAGTTCGAAGCCCTGCAGGCCCAGCGCTCCGGCCAGGACGACGGCGGCGCGGTGCTCACCCTTCTTGAGCCGGTCGGTGGCGATGGTGGCGCTGGCGCCGATGCCGATGACTGGCGTCCCGGCGGCGGCCAGCTCGCGGGCGCGGGCGAGCGCTTTGCCGGCCATGGCCTTGGACGTTGGCAGTCCCGTGTAGCGGTCGGGGGTGTAGCCGATCAGGTCGATGAGTGCACCTGGCGAGTAGCGGTCGCTGGCCTCGAGAACCGTCCTCGAGGAGCCACCCACTGAGTGCAGCCAGGCGAGCGCCACCGCGCCCGCACCGGTGAACTCCAGGACCAGCTGCGCAGGCCGGTCGTGAATGCGGTTTACCAGGTTGGTCACATCATCCGGGGCCATCAGGGCTGACATGCCCTAAACATTATCAGTTGGCGGCTTAAGCGAGCCGACGCCCCTGAACCCACACCGATTCCACCTGCAGGTCAGAGTTCAGTACGACCAGGTCGGCGCGTTTGCCGGCTGCGATCTCCCCTCGGTCATCAAGGCCCAGGTAACGGGCGGCGGCGCCGCTGGTGAGCGAGGCAGCCTGAAGCCAGGAAACCCCGCTGGCAAGGGCGTTGCGGAATGCCTGATCCATCGTCAGGACGCTGCCAGCAAGCGTGCCGTCCTCGAGCGTTGCCCGTCCGGCCGTAACGGTGACCGCCTGGCCGCCCAGTTCGGTGGGTCCGTCACCCAGTCCGCTGGCGCGCATCGCGTCGGTGACGAACAGCAGGTGATCGGGCCGCGCGTTGAGCGCCAGTTTCATGACGTCCGGGTGCACGTGCTGAAGGTCGAATATGAGCTCGGCGAATGCTTCGGAAGCGGCCAGGGCCGTGCCCGCCAGGCCGGGTCGGCGGCCTTCGATGCCGCCCATCGCGTTGAACAGGTGCGTGAACCCGGCGGACGGCAGCGCCTCGAGCATGACGCTGGCGAACGTGCCGTCATCGGTGCTGTGCCCCATGCTCACACGCACGCCCGCGGCGCTGAACGCCTGGGCTGCGGCGACGGCGCCCGGCAGCTCCGGTGCCAGGGTGACGACCCTGACGATATCCAGGTCCAGAACCTGCTGCAGCAGCGGGTCGGACGGTTCCAGAACGAAATCCGGCTGGGCGCCCAGCCTGGCGCGGCTTATGAACGGGCCTTCCAGGTGGGCGCCCAGCACGTCGGGCAGGTCGTGCCGCGCCTCGAGCGCCACTTCGCGTACCCCCAGGAGCGCGTCCAGGATGCGGGCGGCGGGGTTGGTGATCGTCGTCGGCAGGATGGTGGTGGTGCCGTGGCTGGCGTGGAAGCGGGCCAGTTTGCGGACGCCGTCGGCGCCGTCCATGGTGTCTGCTCCCCCACCGCCGTGTACGTGTACGTCGATGAAACCGGGCACGATGAACCGGTCAGCCGGCGCGCGGCCCGATCGCTCCACGCCGGTGATGGCTTCTCCGAAATGCAGTTCGGCGGGCTCAAGGCCGCTGGGCAGCAGCACCTGGCCGCTGAGGCTCGCGTTCATGCGTTCAGGATAGTCGCTCAGCGGCTGCGTGGGTCGAAGCGGTCGCGCAGGCCGTCTGAAACTAGCTGCAGACCGAGGGCGGTGGCGCCCAGCACCAGGCCGGGACCCAGGGCTGCCCACGGCTGGCGGGTCAGCAGGGCGCGCGCGTCCTGCAGCACGTTGCCCCAGGTGGGGGTGGGCGGGGCGATGCCCAGGCCCAGGAAGCTCAGTGACGCTTCGACCAGCAGGAACACGGCAGCGACACTCGCTGCCTGAACGATGAGCGGGCCGACGATGTTGGGCAGCACGTGCCGGGGCAGGATGCGCCGCTGCCGGGCGCCCAGGGCGCGGGCGGCCGTCACGTACTCGGTTCCCAGGATCGAGCGGGTGTAACCGCGGGTGAGGCGGAAGAACGCCGGGGTGCCGCCGACCGCCAGTGCCGCTATCGTCTGGGCCTGGCCGTTGCCGAGGATGACGACGACGAGCAGGACCAGCAGGAAGCCGGGGAAGGCGAGCAGCGCGTCGGAGACGCGGGTGAGGATGATGTCCAGCACGCTGCCCCGGCCTCCGGCGAGCAGGCCCAGGATCAGGCCCATCGACAGCGCACCCAATGTGGCCAGGCCGGCGATGGTCAGTGAGATGCGGCCGCCCAGGAGCACGCGGGCCAGCACGTCACGACCAAGGTTGTCGGTGCCCAGCGGGTGTTCGGCTGAAGGCGGCGCGTACAGCTGCGAGTAGTTCTGTTTGAGGGCGTCCTGCGGCCAGATGTCCGGGCCGACTACCGCGGCCAGCACCATGACCAGCAGGATGCTCAAGCCCAGCCAGGGGAGGCGTCTGAGCTGCTTCATGAGTAGCGGATCCTTGGGTCAGCCATCGCCTGCGCCAGGTCGGCCAGCCAGTTGACTGCAGTGAACACGAGGATGGCCAGGATGGTCATGCCCTGGACTATCGAGTAGTCGCGAGAAGAGATCGAGCCGAGCAGCAGCTGCCCCAGGCCGGGCAGTGCGAACACCTGCTCGACGACGATCACGCCGGTGAGCAGCCCGCCAAGCTCGAGGGCGGCAAGCGGGAAGGTGCCGGGCAGCGTGTTGACCGTCACGTGCCGGATGACGGCCAGGTTGCCCAGGCCTTTGCTGCGGGCGGTGCGGACGTAGTCCTGGCCGCGCTCGCCCAGCAGCAGGGCGCGGGTCAGGCGCGCCAGTTGCGCTGAACGCGGGAACGCCAGGGTGAACGCCGGCAGCACCAGGTGCCGCATCCGCTCGGCAAGCGAAGCGTGTTCGGGGTAGCCGAGCAGGGGGAACCAGGTCAGGTTGACGGAGAAGATGAGGATGAGCAGTGTCATCGCGAGCGTCGCATAGGCGACGCCGGCTTCGCCGAAGAGGGTGATGAGCACGGTGATGCGCGCACCCTCCAGCAGCCCCGGCAGAAATTCGCGGAAGCCCGCGAAGCTGGCGACCGACAGGCCCGCCGTGAAGCTGAGGATGAT